>NZ_CP103057.1:0-300000 GCF_025231525.1 Sphingomonas endolithica | reverse complement strand
GATCCGTCGATTGCGCGGTGATCGAAGCTGCCGGTCGCCGACATTACCGCCGCGATGCCGAGCGCATCGTCGATGATGTACGGCCGCTTCTCGCCAGCGCCGATCGCCATGATCATGCCCTGTGGCGGGTTGATCACCGCGTCGAAATTCTTGATCCCGAACATGCCCATGTTGCTGATGCTGGCCGTACCGCCGGTATATTCCTCGGGCTTCAATTTCTGTTCGCGCGCCCGGGCGGCGAGATCCTTCATCTCGGTCGAAATCGCCGACAGCGACTTGGTATCGGCATGCGTGATCACCGGGGTGATCAGTCCGGAAGGCGCGCTCACCGCAACCGAAATGTCGGCACGCGAGAAGGTGATCAGCTGATCGGGCGTGAACATCACGTTGCACGTCGGCACCTGCATCAGGCTCACCGCCAGTGCCTTAATCAGCAGGTCGTTGACCGACAGCTTCACGCCGCGCGCTTCCAGGCTCTTGTTCAGGTCGGCGCGCAGCTTGAGCAGCGCGTCGAGCCGGATATCCAGCGTCAGGTAGATATGCGGCACCTGCTGCTTCGATTCGGTCAGGCGGCGCGCAATCGTCTTCCGCACGTTGCTGAGCTTGGCCGCCTCATGGGGGATGTCGGGGATTGCAGCAGCCTTGGCCGCGACGGGCGCAGATGCGGCAGGTGCCGGTGCTGCCGCCACCTCCGGCGCCGAGACAGCCGCCTGCGGCGCAGTCGAGGCAGCGCCTTGCTTCGCGCCGTCAAGATCCGCCTTCACGATCCGGCCATTGGGACCCGACCCGGTCAGCGCGGAAAGCTCGATATTCTTCTCCGCCGCAATGCGTCGCGCCAGCGGGCTGGCCTTGACGCGCTCACCCGTTGCAGCGGGAGCCGTCTGCACTGGCGCAGGCTCGACCGCACGTGCCGCCTCCGGCGCGCGCGCCTCTTGCTTTGGTGTCTCTGCCTTGGGTTCTTCCTTCGCGACAGTAGCTGGCGGCGCGGCATCCGCGCTTTCGCCTTCCTGCGTCAGCGTGGCGATCACCGTCCCGACCTTCACATTGTCGGTACCTTCGGCGATCAGGATCTTGCCGATCACGCCTTCGTCGACCGCCTCGAACTCCATCGTCGCCTTGTCGGTCTCGATCTCGGCCATCAGGTCGCCGGACTTGACGCTGTCGCCTTCCTTGACCAGCCACTTGGCCAGCGTGCCCTCCTCCATCGTCGGCGACAAAGCTGGCATCTTGATCTCGATCGGCATGGGATTCCTTTGACGCATTCCTGGGGAGGAGATGATTCCGGTGCGGCGGCGATCCTTCGCGCCCGACACCGCGATGGTCAAGACCGCACTCTTGCGCGCGCCGCCGCATAAAGGCACCTATGCGCCACAAGGGAGTGGAAATGCGCATCTATCTGGTGGTGGTCGATGAAACGCCGGAGGCCGGTATCGCGCTCCGCTTCGCCGCGCGCCGCGCGGTCAAGACCGGCGGCGGGGTCGAGATCCTCACCCTTCTGCCGCCGGCCGAATTCGGCCCGTGGGGCGGTGTTCAGGCAACGATCGAAGAAGAAGCGCGCCTTCATGCCGAGGCGCTCGTCGCGGGCGCGGCGGGCACGCTGATCGAGGAATCCGGCCTGCGCCCCTCGATTACGCTGAAGCAGGGCGACGGCCCCAAGATCATCCGCGAGATGATCGCCGCCAACCCTGACATTGCCGCCCTGGTCCTCGGCGCCGCGGCGATCGGCGCGCCCGGCCCCCTCGTCGCGCATTTCGCCGGCACCGATGCTGGCGCCCTGCCCATCCCGCTCATGATCATCCCCGGCTCGCTTACCCGCGACGATATCGACAGGCTCAGCTGATGAAATACCTGCCCCTCATGACGCTCATCCTCGCCGCGCCTGCTGCAGCCCAGGACCAGCCCAGCCCTGCCCGGCTGAAGGCGGATGTCGAGAAGCTCGTCTCGTTCGGCACGCGGCACACGCTGTCCGCGCAGGACGATCCGGCACAAGGCATCGGCGCCGCCCGCGCCTGGGCCGGCGGCGAGCTCACGCGCATTGCGGACGCCTGCAACGGCTGCATCGTCGTGTCGAACATCGCCCGGACCATGGTGTCGCCTCGGACCCCGGCGGGCGCGAATATTGTCGACGTGCTCGGTTTTCAGCAGGGTAGCGATCCTAAACGCGTCGTGATCGTCGGTGCGCATATCGACAGCCGTGTTACCGATGTCATGGATGCCAAGGGCATTGCCCCCGGTGCCAACGACAATGGCTCGGGCTCGGCGCTGGTGCTGGAAGCCGCCCGCCTGCTGTCGCAACAGAAGTTTCGTGCGACGATCGTCTATGTCTTGTTCTCGGGCGAGGAACAGGGGCTGCTCGGCGCGCAATTGCTGTCGGAAACCGCGCGCGACAAGGGCTGGACGGTAAGCGCCATGCTCAACAACGACATCGTCGGCAACAGCCTCGGCCAAGGCGGCGTGCGCGACGCGGCGCGCGTGCGCGTCTTTTCCGAAGGCATCCGCATGTCGGAGGACCTGCCCGCCCAGATCGCCCGGCGTGGCAATGGCGGCGAGGATGACGGTCCGTCGCGCACTTTGGCCAAGGCGATCGACGGCGTGGCCGGCAAGATCCCCGGCGGCCTCGACGTGTTCGTCGACCGCCGCCCCGATCGCTTCGGCCGCGGCGGCGATCACGAGCCGTTCCTCAAGCTCGGCTTCCCCGCCGTGCGCTTCAGCTCATCGGTCGAGAATTGGGACGCCCAGCATCAGGATCTGCGCACCGAGAAAGGCGTCACTTACGGCGACACGATCGACCGGATGGACTTCACCTATCTGGCCAAGGTGACCGCCATCAACGTCGCGACGATCCGCCGCCTTGCCGCCGCACCCGCGGCCCCCGACAAGGTGACGATCGCCGGCGACCTCTCGCGCGATACCAATGTCAGCTGGGCGGCCATTCCCGGGGCAGTCGGCTACCGCGTCCGCTGGCGCCGCTCGGACGCGCAGGACTGGACGGGCACGCTGGACGTGAAGACCACGCAGACGGTGCTCCGCAACGTGCCGGTCGACGACCACCTGATCGGTGTCGCATCGCTTGCCGCCGACGGCGCGGAAAGCCTCGTCACCTTCGGCGAACGCGCCCGTCGGCAATAACGCATGGCGGCTCGCCTCGGGTAGCGCGCATGGCTCTTAGACTGTAACGAACAAGAACAAGGCCTTAGCGTCACCCCGGACTTGTTTCGGAGGTGCACCGTGCCGCACCCTCAACGTTCAGCCATCATAACTTCGGAAAGCCGCTTGGTGGACCCCGGAACAAGTCCGGGGTGACGTTTCTGGCTATTGGAGGCGCATCTACAACCCGCGCCCCCCCCCCAAACCAACGCCCACCCGCCCCCAATCAGCGGCAGGCGCAATCGCAGGTGCACTGCACGCGCACCTTGGACCGGGGCTTCCAGACCTTCTTCGGCGCCCGCCACACCTTGCGCGGCGCGGCGTAGCTCGTCTCGACATATTCGGTCGTCGTCGTGGTCACCGTCTCTACGGGCGCTGACACCGTCACGACAGTAGTGGTCGCCGGCGGGTACCAATAGCCGCCGCTGACATAACCGCCCTGCTGGCGATATCCCGAATTGTAGCTGCTGGTATAGCCGCCGCTCTGCACCACCTCGGCTGGCGGCGCATACGCGACCGGCGGCGCGGGATAACCAGCGCCATAGCCGTTGGCATAGCGCCCGCGATCCTCCGACTTGTCGATCGCATACCCGGCCGCTGCGCCGACGCCTGCGCCGATCAGCGTGCCCGCCAGCCGATTGCCGCGCCCGGCAATCACGTTGCCAGCGACCCCGCCGACCACGCCACCGATCACAGCGCCACCGAGGCCGTCATCCGGTCGCGCGACATAGGCTTGCTCGTCATAGCCACCCTGATCGTAGCCCCCGCCACCATAGGCATAGGCACCATCGTCATAGCCGTAGCCATCGTCGTACCGGTCCCAATTGACCCCGCTGACCGAATCCCAGACCTGCCCGCGGCTGTCCATCAACACCGCATCGTCATAATAGCGCGTCCAGCTATAGCCATAAGGCGGCGAGGACAGGCCGTAGGACGAATAATCGCTGATGAAGAAGCTCGGCTGGATCCAGTAGCTCGGCAACACCCAGCCGCGCGTCGGGCGATGATAGCCGTTCCAGCCGCCCGGCGCATTGTAGCCGGCATGCCAATGGCCGTTCACGTTGCCGCCCCAACGCGGCGGACGCTGATGGTTGTTCCAATTGCCGGGCTTCGGCCCCTGGCCATTCCAACCCGGCGTGGGGCCGTTGCCGTTCCACTGGCCAGGCCGCGGGTGGTTGCCGTTCCAATTACCAGGCTTCTGGCCGTTCCAATTGCTTGGCGGCGTCGGGCGCGGCGTGTTCCAATTCCCCGGTTGCGCCGGACGTGGCGCATTCCAATGCGTCGACTGCGTGGATCGCGACCCGCTCCAGCTACCCTGGCTCGACATCGATCGCTGGCCGCCCGTCGAGACGGAATGGCTAGTCGCGCCGCTGCTCCCGAGTCGCTGCGCTTCCAGCGGTGCTGTCGACACCAGCAGCGCCCCGGCAAGTGCAGCAAAAGTGAGAGTTCGCATGGTAGACGCTCCTGGCATGACGCGGCAGCCCGTCAGGCGCCACAGCAAATATTAACGCGTCAGTTACCATTTCGTCGCGTTTTTTGCCAGATGCGTCGCTGTCCTAAAACGGATCAGCCCAAGCGCGGCGCCAGCAAGGCAACCAGTGCCTCGCACCCTGCCGCATCGTCGGCATCGAACCGCGCCGGCTCGGGAGAATCGAGGTCGAGTACCCCGATCAACCGACCATCGGCGACGATCGGCACGACCAGCTCAGACCGGCTTGCCGCATCGCAGGCGATGTGCCCAGGAAAGGCATGCACGTCCTCCACCAGCTGCGTCGTGCGTGTTTCCGCCGCCGTGCCGCACACGCCCTTGCCCATGTCGATGCGGATGCATGCGACCTTGCCCTGGAACGGCCCGAGCACCAGCTCGCCATCGATCGCGCGGTAGAAACCTGCCCAATTCAGATCGGGGAGGTATTCCCACACCAAGGCGGCGGCATTGGCCATGTTGGCGATCGCATCGGGCTCGTCCGCAGTCAGCGCATCGAGCGCCGACAGCAGATCGCGGTACAGATCGGCCTTGGAGCCGGCGGAGATATCGAACTGATACATGCTTGTTCCTACGTTGATCGCCGGACGGGCGCGTTTGCTACGTGTTCCTTGCCAACTTCTTCCCCGGCGAAGGCCGGGGCCCAGTAGCGGAACGGGCGGAAGCCGCTGCTACGCTCACTTACTTCTACCACCCCGCCTGGGCCCCGGCCCCCGCCAGGGAACGGCCCTGTCACAGACAGCCAAACCCTATCAGTCCAGCGAAACCCGCCCCCGTCCCGCCTTCACGCCCGATCTCTTCACCTTGCCATCCACGCGCCGCGTGGCCGATGCCTTGGTCGGTCGTGTCGGGCGACGCTTCTTCTGCACGATCGTCGCCTCCTGGATCAACGCCACCAACCGCGCCCGCACTTCCTGGCGGTTGAGCAGTTGCGAGCGTGTGCCTTCGCTGCGCAGCACCAACACACCATCGCGCGTCAATCGCGACCCCGCCAGCGCCGAAAGCCGTTCTTTGACCGCCTCCGGCAAGCCGGGGGAATTCGCCACGTCGAAGCGCAGGATCACCGCGCTGTCGGTGGTGTTCACATGCTGCCCACCGGCACCGCCGCTGCGCGTCGCGCTTTCCTGCAGCTCGTCAGAATCGATCCATATCGAACGCGTGATCTGGATGCCGGCCATGTCGGGCTCGCTTAGTCGCCCTGCACCGGTGCCAGCGCGAAGCCAGCCTCGGCAAAACGCTCGGGCAGCGGCGCAACCGCGACGATCGGGTCCTTGCCTGCGCGCGGAACGGTCAGCGCCGCGGCGTGCAGCAAGGTGTGCTTGCCGCCACTGCCATAGATCGGATCGCCGACCACGGGAGCACCCAGCGCTTCGGCGGCATGCACGCGAATCTGGTGCGTGCGTCCCGTCTCCGGCGTGAACTCGACGAACGCGCGGCCATCCTTCACCTCGATCACGCGCCAGCCGGTCCGCGCCGCCTTGCCGGCCGGGTCGCCGCGCATTCGCCAGCCTTCCTCCGCCGTGCTGGTCTTGGACAAGGCCAGGTCGATCGTCCCGCTCTCGCCCTCCGGCACGCCGTCCAGCACCGCGAGATAGCGCTTGATCACCAGCCCCTGCTCGAACGCCTGCTGCAGCCGCGCATGGGCCTTTGGGTTGCGCGAGAGGAGCAGGCAGCCCGACGTATCGCGGTCCAGCCGGTGTACCGCGTGCGGCCAGCGCCGGAACCCGAAGGTCAAGCCGTCGAGGTGGTTTTCAAGGCTGAGCGAGCCGTCACGCGGCCGATCGACCGGCAAGCCGGCGGGCTTGTCGATGACCAGCGCTTCGCCGTCGAGGAAGAGAACATGATTTACGAGCATGGCATGCCCTTGCCACTCCCCGCGCCGTCATGCCAGAGAAACACCGGTGCCGCGCTTCCTCAACTTTGTCATCGGCACATGCGGCTGGATGCTCGGCATGGCGCCGGCGCTCGCGCTCGCCGCGCCGATCGAGCTTTGTCCGGGGCAGATCGCCGAGACCGGCAAGGATGGCCGCGTGTTGGGACATCTGCCGTACGGCGAGGGCGCGCAATACGACATGGTCGATGCGCCGCCCGGTTTCGCCTTGGGTGGCCCGTGCCGGCTGCAGCGCGCCGCGGCCGCCGATCTCACGCGGCTGTTGAGCGCAGCGAACGCCGTGCCGGACGTCGCCGGCACCTTGCGCGGTGTCTCCTGCCATCGCTCGATCGCATATCAGCGCCAGGTATTCTGCGGGCGGATCGGCGCTGACCAACGCTTCGCTACCGCCGCCGAGCGCGCCCGCGTCGTCGCGCCGCCGGGCTATAGCGAACATGCCACCGGCTACGCGCTCGATTTCGGCATTCGTCCGTCGCCCGATTGTCCCGACGTCGATGCCTGCATCGTCTGGCAACCCGCCGGTCGCTGGCTGATCGCCCATGCGCGGGATTATGGCTTCGAACTGTCCTTCCCCCCCGCCAATGCGCAAGGGGTCAGTTGGGAGCCATGGCACTGGCGCTGGGTCGGCACGTCGGCGAGGTCACCGGGTGCAACCGCCGCCCGCGCCGTCTTCGCCCGGGCCGCATCGAATTACCCGGCCATCCCGGGCTTGTTCATCAAGCCGCCACGTGTCGTGCCGACGCTACCGCGCCCGCTTTTCCCGCTCGCCTTCCCGCGCCTGCCGGGCGCTTAAGGCAGCAAAACGGCCGAGCGGCAACCCGCCCGGCCGTCTTCGCTGCTGCTCGATCAGCCGAACTGCTTGGCCGCGACCTCAGCGATGCGCTTGCCCTGATAGCGTGCGCCATCCAGCTCTTCCTGGCCCGGCTGGCGGCTGCCGTCGCCGTCCGAGATCGTCGTCGCGCCATAAGGTGATCCGCCGCGCACCTTGTCGACGCCCATCTGCGCCTGGAAGCCGTAATCCAGCCCGACGATCGTCATGCCGAAGTGCAGCAGATTGGTGATGATCGAGAACAACGTCGTCTCCTGCCCGCCATGCTGGCTCGCAGTGGAGGTGAACGCGCCACCGATCTTGCCGTTCAGCGCACCGCGGAACCACAGGCCGCCGGCCTGGTCGAGGAACGAGGCCATCTGGCTCGGCATGCGGCCGAAGCGCGTCGGCGCACCGATGATGATCGCATCATACTGCTCCAGCGCGTCGACACTTTCGATCAGCGGGTGCGCGGTGTCTGTCTTGAAGCCGGCGGCCTGCACGACGGCGTCGGGTGCGGTTTCGGCGACGCGACGGATATCGACCTGGGCCCCGCCGGAACGCGCGCCTTCGGCAACGGCATCGGCCATCTGTTCAATATGGCCGTAGGACGAGTAATAGAGGACGAGAACTTTGGTCATGGACGTTTCCTTTGTGGGAGGGGCAGCAACAAGGGCCGTCATGCCAGCCTGCGCCGGCATGACGTTTCGATATACTTACTCGCTGTCGACCAGCACGATCTCGGCATCTTCGAGCGCCTTGATCTCGACGGTCTGGCCGCCTTCCAGCGCCGCGCCATCACGCGGGCCGAATCGCACGCCATCGATCTCCAGCGCGCCCTTCGCCGCGACGAGATAGGCATGCCGTCCCGTGCCGACGATGTGCGTGACGCTCTCGCCCGCCTTCACCGTCGCACCCAGCACACGGGCATCGGTCCGGATCGGCAGGGCATCGACGTCCTCCGGAAAGCCGCTCGCCAGCACGACGAACTTGCCGTCGCGTGCTTCCTTGGGGAACGGCTTGGCACCCCAGCTCGGCGCGCCGCCGGTCCGCGATGGCTCGATCCAGATCTGGAACAATGTCGTCGTCTCGGGCTCCAGGTTGAATTCGGCATGCCGCACGCCGGTACCGGCACTCATCACCTGCACATCGCCAGCGCCGGTCCGGCCCTTGTTACCCATCGAATCCTGGTGCGTGATCGCGCCGCTGCGGACATAGGTGATGATCTCCATGTCCTTGTGCGGATGCGCCGGAAAGCCGCTGTTCGGCCCGATCTCGTCGTCGTTCCACACGCGGATCGCGCCCCAGCCCATGCGAGCGGGATCATAGTAATTGGCGAACGAGAAGTGATGGCGCGCGTTCAGCCAGCCATGGTCGGCATGGCCCAGGCTGTCGAACGACCTTTTTTCAATTTTGCTCTTGGTATCGATCATGGCGAAGTCCTCGCTAACAGTTGTTGCCGCCAAGATAGTGGTTTTGATTAGGTCGTAAACGGAAACGCTGGAAACCAATCGTTTCACTTGGTAGCTTGCGGGACCAAGAGAAAGGACTCGATCATGCGCCTGCCGGACCTCGAAGCCTGGGCGATCTTCGCGCAAGTGGTCGAGCATCGCTCGTTCAGCGGCGCGGCAGAGACGATCGGCGTGTCCAAGGCCACGGTGTCCAAGGCGATCACCCGGCTGGAGGCGCATCTCAACCAGTCGCTGTTCCACCGTACCTCCCGCCGCCTGACGCTGACCGAGAGCGGCAAGGCGCTGGCCGAGCATGCCGCGCGCATCCTGGCGGAGGCGAACGCGGCGGAGGAAGCCGCGCGCGACGCCGCTACCGCGCCCAGCGGCCTGGTCCGCCTGACCGCGCCGATGACGCTCGGCCTGCTCCACGTCGCGCCGCTCGTGACCGAATTTCTGGCGCAGCATCCCGGCATCGAGATCGATCTGAACCTCACCGACGGCAAGGTCGACATCGTCGCCGACGGCTTCGACATCGCGCTGCGCATCGCCGATCTGCCCGATTCCTCGCTGCGGTCGCGCCGCCTCGGCCCCGTCAACGCACATATCATCGCCGCGCCAGCCTATCTGCAGCTACACGGCCGCCCGACCCACCCTGCGCAACTCGGCGAGCGGCCATGCTTTGCCTACACCAACGTCACCGGCCCCTGGCGCTTCCGCGGCCCCGATGGTGGCGAGGCGGCGGTACGCCCGACCGGCCCGCTGCGCACCAACAGCGGCGACGCGCTGTTGCCCGCGCTCCGTGCCGGGCTCGGCATCGGCATCCTGCCCGACTTCATCGTCGGCCCGGATCTGGCGAGTGGCGCGCTGGAAGCGATCCTGACCGACTGGACCTTGCCGCCGATCGCGCTCCACCTGCTCACCCCGCCGAGCAATCTCCGCCCCGCCCGCGTCGAGACGTTGATCGCCTTCCTGGCCGAACGGATGCGCAGCGTCTGCGCGGCAGATGGATTTGGCAGCTGACGCGTAGCGCGTTGTTTACCACTTCAGGCCAAAAGGGCTCTCATCGCACAGGTGATTCGCGGCGCCGACCGAAAGAATTGCCCGCGACTCGCGGAACTAGGCCGCTTAATTCGAAATTAACCTTTTGCGTTCATCCCTGATGAGGTTAATGGTTTATGCGCGATAGCGATCAGCAACAGGCTGATGGCGACGCGTCTGGACAGGGGACGGCCAAGATGCGCGTACTGTTGATCGAAGACGAGCCCTCGACCGCCAAGGCGATCGACCTCATGCTCACTGCCGAGGGTTTCATCGTCTACACGACGGACCTTGGCGAGGAAGGGCTCGATCTGGGAAAGCTGTATGATTACGACATCATCCTGCTCGATCTGAACCTGCCCGACATGCACGGCTATGACGTGCTCAAGAAGCTCCGCGTCGCCCGCGTGCAGACGCCGGTGCTGATCCTGAGCGGCATCAACGAGATGGACAGCAAGGTCCGTTCGTTCGGCTTCGGCGCCGACGATTACGTCACCAAGCCGTTCCACCGCGAAGAACTCACCGCGCGGATCCATGCCGTCGTGCGTCGCTCCAAGGGTCACAGCCAGTCGGTCATCCGTACCGGCAAGCTCGCGGTCAATCTCGATGCCAAGACGGTCGAAGTCGATGGCAGCCGCGTCCATCTGACCGGCAAGGAATACGCGATGCTCGAGCTGCTCAGCCTGCGCAAGGGCACGACGCTGACCAAGGAAATGTTCCTCAACCACCTGTACGGCGGCATGGACGAACCCGAACTCAAGATCATCGACGTGTTCATCTGCAAGCTGCGTAAGAAACTGAGCCTCGCCTGCGATGGCGAGAATTACATCGAGACCGTCTGGGGCCGCGGCTATGTGCTGCGCGAACCGGACGAAGTCGGCATGCCGGTCGCCGAAGTCGCCTGATCGATCGAATAGGGCTGCTGCCGCGGGCAGCAAAGGCCGCGGCATCGGGGGGTGCCGCGGCCTTTTGTTTGGGGGTTAGGGCCTGAACCACGTCCCGCCGTCATCCTGAACTCGTTTCAGGATCCAGGCGCGGCCACCCACCACATGGACACGACCCGTGGGTCGATCAACCGCGCCGCGATCCCAAAGCAATCCCGGTGCGACGTCACCTGGTGATCCGCGTCGGCGACAAAGGTGCCAGGCCGAAATCCAGCGCCAAGTCACGCCAGGTCGGATTAGTCGCTTCGATGAGGTTGATCTTCCATGCACGATGCCAGTTCTTCAACTGCTTCTCCCGGGCGATCGCAATGTCCATCGTCTCGGCGTGCTCGATCAGCACGAGCCGCTTGACGCCGTAGCGTTTGGTAAAGCCCTCGATCAGTTCGTCTCGGTGCTGCATCATACGTCCGACCGGCACCGAGGTTACGCCGACATATAAGGTCCCGCGCTTTTGGCTGGCGAGTATGTAGACAGCGGGTTCACGCTCCATATACGTCGCCCTTGCATCAATTGACCGCGCATGGATGCTGAAACAAGTTCAGCATGACGTTACGATTCGCCCCTCACTTCCGCGACCAAACCTTCGCCCCGCCGACCCAGGTCTCCTGCACCTTCGTGGTCCGCAATTCGGCCGGTGAAGCCAGCAGCGGATCGCGATCGACGATGATGAAGTCCGCCTGCTGCCCGACCGCCAGCCGCCCGAACTTGTCTTCGGCAAACCCCGCATAGGCCGCCCCTTGCGTGAACGCCCACCACGCCTGCTCGCGCGTCACCGCTTCCTCCGGCCGCCAGCCGCCGAACGGCTGCCCCGTCGCATCGGTGCGCGTGAACGCCGCGGCCCAGCCGGCGAACGGATCGGGGCTTTCCACCGGATAGTCCGATCCGAAGGCCAGCTTGGCACCGTTCTTCAGCATCGTCGCCCAGGCATAGGCGCCGGTCAGTCGCGCTGCGCCCAGCCGCGCCTCGGCCATCGTCCGATCGCTCGTGGCATGCACCGGCTGCATCGAGGCGATCGTGCCGAACTTGCCGAAGCGCGGCAGGTCGATCGGATCGACGATCTGCGCATGTTCGATCCGCCAGCGCCGATCGCCCTTATAGGTATCGGACATCGCCTCGATCGCGTCCAGCGCCTGCGCATTGGCCTTGTCGCCGATTGCATGCACCGCGACCTGATACCCCTCGAGCGACGCCCGGCTCATCAGGTTGCGGATCACGTCCTCGGCCATGAAGCCGAGGCCGCTTTCCTTGGGCGCGTCGCTATACGGCGCCTTCAGCCACGCGCCGCGCGATCCAAGCGCACCATCGGCGTACAGCTTCACACCACCCAGATGCAGCTTGTCGCCGTACAGCCACGGCGTTCCCCCGCGCCCGCCGACCTGCACCGCAGTGTCGACACTGCTCGCGTAGCTCATCACCCGCACCCGCATCGCGCCGAGATCGCCTATCCGGCGATAGGCGAGCCAATCGTCGAGTGAGGTCCCCATGTCCGCAGTCGCGGTGATGCCGAAGCCGAGCAGGATCGTCTGCGCCTTGATGAAGGCGGCATTCCTGTCCGCCGGCAGCGGCTGCGGCACCGCTTTCTCGATCAATTGCTGCGCGGCATCGACGAACACGCCGTTCGGCAGCGTGCCCGTCTTCTCGATCCGCCCGCCCGCCGGCGAGATGCTGCGCGCGGTGACGCCCGCCACCTTCATCGCGGCGGAATTCGCCCAACCGGCATGACCATCCGCGCGCGCGAGCCAGATCGGCTGATCGCCGGCAATCCCGTCGAGATCGGCAGCGGTGGGAAACCGGCCCAGGCCCCACGCCTCCTGGTTCCAGCCGCCCCCCAAGATCCATTTGCGATCGGGATTGGCCTTGGCATAAGCGGCGATCTTCGCCTTGGCTTCCTCCAGCGTGCGCGTATCGGACAAGTCGAGCGCCAGCGCGCGGAAGCCCAGTTCCATGACATGGCCATGCGCGTCGACGAAGCCGGGCAGCAATGTCCTACCCTTCATGTCCGCGCGCCAATCCAGCTTCTCGGGCCGCTTGTCGCCGCGCTGGAGCAACCGGCTGACCTTGCCCTCGGGCGTGATCAGCAGGCCGGTGAACTGGATCGGCTTGCCGTCCTTGTCCATCGTCACGCCGTTGACATTGTCGACCAGGGCATCGGCGAGGGCGGGGGTTGCGAAACTCAGGGCGAACGCCGCGAGCACTGCCTGCACCACACGCTTACCGTCATGCTGAACTTGTTTCAGCATCCAGGCGCGGTCATCTGCCACACGGGCGACACGCATGAGGCAAGTGGCCGCGCATGGACCCTGAAACGAGTTCAGGGTGACGGTCGTGCAACGTTTCACTTCGGCAATCTCCTGACGAGCGCGCTCGTATCCTGGCGGGCGCCGCCTATCCGCTGCACCTCGGCATAGAATTGATCGACCAACGCCGCGACGGGCAGCACCGCGCCGTTGCGCTTAGCTTCATCCAGCGCCAGCCCCAAATCCTTGCGCATCCAATCCACCGCAAAGCCGAAGTCGAAGCGGTCCTCGCCCATCGACTCCCAGCGATTGACCATCTGCCAGCTCTGCGCCGCACCGCCCGATATCGCCTCGAACACCTTGGCGAGGTCGAGTTCGCTTGCCTGCGCGAATCGCAGCGCCTCGCTCACACCCTGCAGCACGCCGGCGATGGCGATCTGGTTGACCATCTTGGTCGTCTGCCCCGCCCCCGGATCACCGACATGCACGATCCGCGCGGCATAGGCGGCCATGATCGGCTCCGCTTTGGCCAGCGCTTCGGCCGATCCGCCGCACATGATCGACAGCTTGCCGTTCTCGGCACCCGCCTGCCCGCCTGATACCGGTGCATCCACCGATAATGCCCGCGCACTTGCCAGCCGTCGTGCGATATCCGCCGACACGGTCGTGTGGTCGATGAACACCGCGTCGTCGCGCATCACCGCAAAGGCGCCCTCGGCCCCGAGGGTCACCGCAGCCAGATCATCGTCGTTGCCGACGCAGGTGATCACCGCATCCTTGCCCATTGCCGCCGCGGCCGGCGTATCGGCGACCTGCCCGCCATAAGTGTCCGCCCAGGCATCCGCCTTGGCGCGCGTGCGATTATAGACGGTGACGTCGTGCCCGGCGCGGACGAGATGCCCCGCCATCGGCGCGCCCATCACGCCGGTTCCGATGAATGCGATTGTTGCCATGGCTCTTCCGATAGTCAGTGTTCCTTCGCTGCGCCAGATGGTCTAGTCGGCTTGATCTATGGCAAGTTATCCCCTCCCCACGCCGCCTCATGCTCCCGTGACCATCCAGGACATCCGCGACGCGCACGCGCGCATCGCCGATCAGATCGTCCGAACGCCGACCTTCATCAGCCGCACGCTCTCCGAACTTACCGGCGCGACGGTGTATCTGAAGTTCGAGAATCTGCAGTTCACCGCCGCCTACAAGGAGCGCGGCGCGCTCAACACGTTGTTGCAGCTGCCCCCCGGCACGCCGGGTGTCATCGCCGCATCGGCTGGCAATCATGCGCAAGGACTCGCCTATCACGCCAATCGGCTCGGCATCCCGGCGACGATCGTCATGCCCACCAACACACCGACCGTGAAGGTGACGCAGACCGAAGGCCATAAGGCGACGGTGGTGCTGTACGGCGAGACCTTCGATGCCGCTTATGCCCATGCCCGCGAACTGGAGGCGGTGAATGGCCTCACCTTCGTTCATCCCTTCGACGACGTTCGGGTGATCGCCGGCCAGGGCACGGTGGCGATCGAGATGCTCGAAGACGTCCCCGCGATCGATCTGCTGCTCACGCCGATCGGCGGCGGCGGGCTGATTTCCGGCATGGCCACCGTGGCGCGTGCGGCGGACAAGCCGATCGAAGTAATCGGCGTCGAGGCGGAGCTATTCCCCTCGATGTACAACCGCATCAACGGCACCGACATGCCCTGCGCGGGCGACACGCTGGCGGAGGGTATCGCGGTCAAGGAACCCGGCGGCATCACCTCGCTGATGGTCGCCGATCTGGTCGACGATATCGTGCTGGTAAGCGAACGAAGCCTGGAACAGGCGGTCAGCCTGCTACTGCAGATCGAGAAGACCGTGGTCGAAGGCGCCGGCGCCGCGGGCCTGGCGGCCTTGCTCCAGCATCCCGAAAGTTTCCGCGGCAAGACGGTGGGTGTCGTGCTGTGTGGCGGCAATATCGACACGCGGCTGCTCGCCAACGTCCTGCTGCGCGATCTCGCCCGTTCCGGCCGCCTGGCGCGCCTGCGCATCCGTCTGCAGGATCAGCCCGGCGCGCTGTTCAACGTGGCGCGCATCTTCGATCAGCAGCGCGTCAACATCATCGAAGTCTATCACCAGCGCGTGTTCACCACGCTGCCCGCCAAGGGGCTGATCACCGACATCGAATGCGAAACGCGAGATCGGGCGCATCTCGACCGCCTCACCGCAGCTCTGACCGAGGCGGGCTACGAAGCGAGCCCCGTCGAACTCGCCTAACGCGCGACCGCGTTAACGATCAATGATGGTAAACGACCTTTTCATCATTTTAAAAGCGACCCATAGATGTGAGCGGTCGGGTCAGCACCCGGTTCGCTTTTGGGAGTTCCGGCGTGACTGCGCCTTTTCGTTTTCCGCGCTTCTTCGTGACCAGCCCCTCGCCGTGCCCGTATCTGCCGGGCCGGCAGGAGCGAAAGGTTTTCACCGAACTTAACGGTCCCCACGCCGCCGAACTGAACGACGCACTGGGCCGGATCGGCTTTCGTCGCAGCCAGTCAGTGGCTTATCGTCCCAGTTGCGCGTCTTGCGTCGCGTGCGTGTCGGTACGAGTCGTGGCGTCGGAGTTCGTCGCCAATGCAACCCAGCGCAAATTGCTCAAGCGTCTCGGCGCGCTGGAGATTACCGCCTGCCGCCCCTGGGCGACGGACGAGCAGTTCCAGCTGCTGCGCGGCTATCTTGCCGCTCGCCACCCCGGCGGCGGCATGGCGGGAATGGACGAGGGCGACTATGCCGACATGGTCGAACATTCGCCAGTCAACAGCTTCATCGTCGAGTATCGCGAACCGGCGCAAGACGGCCGCCAGGGGCGTCTGATCGGTGCCTGCCTGACCGATCAGCAGGCGGATGGCCTGTCGATGATCTACAGCTTCTTCGATTCGGACGTTCCGGGTCTCGGCAACTTCATCATCATGGATCACATCCTGCGCGCGCGCGCCGTCGGTCTGCCGTATGTCTATCTCGGCTATTGGGTGAAGGGATCGCAGCGCATGGAGTACAAGACGCGCTACCGCCCGCTCGAAGTGCTTGGGCCACGGGGCTGGAGCCTGTTCCAGGACGAACCGGTGGCGGCCCCGATCAGCGTTCAGGCTGCACTGGAGAAGGAACTGGCCTGACGGCTCCTCCGGCAGCTGATCCACGTCACCCCTCGGTGGGCGCTACCGTGACGTCCACATCCATCTGCTCTCGGCCCTCGCCGAGCCGCGATCCGGCAACGGGCGCCGCGCCGGCGGCGTCGAGTGCCACCGCCACTCGCACATAGGCCTCGTCGGCCGATCGTCCCGCGCAGGGATCGAATGCAACCCAGCCGAGACGTTCGACATAGGCCTCGGCCCAGCCATGCGGCGCCGGGCGATGCTCGCCGCCAAAGGCATTCCGGCTATAACCCGAGACATAGCGCGCTGGCACGCCCAGCGACCGCGCGCCAGCGACGAAGATATGCGCCATATCGCGTGGCGTCGCCTTGTCGGCGGCGAACGCCGTTGCCGCGGTCTGCCCCGCCACCGGTCGCGCGCGATCCTCCTTGAAGCGCGCATGCAGCGCCAGGTTCAACCGATGCATCTGGTCGATCAGATCGCGGCCCCCCTCCACGGCGGCCGCGGCAAAATCGACAATCGCCGCGTCCGCCAGCGTCAGCGGTGTGGATCGCAGGTATAGTGCCGGTGGTAGCCCTTCGTGCGCGCCGTGCACCACGCCGTCGGTACTGTTGGTCAGCACCTCGCCCGTCACCTCGATCTCGATGCTGTCGATCGCGCCGGCGACGTATAGCATCGTCACCTTGTTGCCGAAGCCATCGCGCCCCGGGCGCAGCCGTGCGTCGCAATCGACGTGCAGGTTCCAGCTGGCCACCGTCTGGTCATCGGTATCCTCGGGCGTCAGGCGCAGCATCTGCGTCAGCCGGCCTTGCGGGGCGGAGAAGCGATACGTCGTGCGATGATCGATCGACAGCCGCATCAGCCGAACTTGAACTGGCGGCCGATCGCCGCGTGCAGCAGGTCGTTTTCGGCCAGGAAGGCGCGCAGATATTGATGCAGCCCGCTGACGATCACCTCGCCAGTGCGCGTCTTCCCCATCCGCGTGTTCCTGAGGCGCGCCATGCGGTCCGCTTCGCCGTGCAGCCCGGTACGCTTGGCAAGTAAGCTTAATATCTCCACTGTCTCCTCCACCGAAGCCGCCAAACTTCGCGGCAGTTCCTGGCGGGCGATCAGCAAGTCGATGACATTCGCCGGCCGCAGCCCTTCCGAATACAGCCAGCGATACGCGGTCACCGCGGATACCGTTTGGAGGATCGTGGTCCATTGGTCGCGATCGACCACCCCGCCGACGCGCTCACCCTCAGGAAGCAGCAGGTGATATTTTACGTCGAGCAGTCGCGCGGTGTTGTCCGCCCGCTCGACTGCCTGCCCGAGGCGAATGAACTGCGTCGTCTGGTTGCGCAGCATCTTGTGCACCGCCCCCTCGAACCCGCGCGCTTCCGTCTGCACCGTCTCGACCAACTTGAGCGTCGCCTGTGCTCCACCGGCACTCGCATGCCGATCGAAGATCAGCCAGGCGCAATTGACCGCTGTCCATGCCTCGCGCGTCAGCGCAGTGCGCACCGCGCGCGCATTGTTGCGCGCCATGTCCAGGCAGCGGACGATCGAGCCTGGATGGGTGCTGTCGGTGATCAGGAACCGCGCAACGTTTTGCTGGCTCACGCCCGCTCCCGTCGCCTCGAACGCCGCATCCGTCTCGGTCACGCGTAGCGCGCTGCGCCACGCCGCCTCGCCCGCCGGCCGCGGCGACAGCACATCGAGCCGAACGGTTGCCTCGACCAACCGCGCTACGAAATCCGCCCGCTCGATATAGCGCCCGAGCCAGTACAGCGACGATGCAGTCCGGGACAACATTAGCATGCCGGCGCCCTCACGATCCCTGCCCCTGCGTCATCGTGCCCATGGTTTGTGTCATCTGCCCAGGCTCCAGCCGCTGCGCCTGCCCTTCCATCAGCACGAAACTGTCCTTGGTGCCGCCGCCCTGGCTCGAATTGACCACCAGTGACCCTTCCTTGAGCGCCACGCGGGTCAAACCGCCTGGCACTACTTGCACGCCCTTCGATCCCGTCAGAACGAAGGGACGGAAATCGACGTGGCGCGGCGCCAGACCGGCATCGCACAAAGTCGGCACGGTCGACAGGGCGAGGGTCGGTTGCGCGATATAACGTTCGGGCTGGGCGATCAGCGCAGCTCGGAAGTCCTCGATCTCGCGAGAAGAAGCCGTCGGCCCGACCAGCATGCCGTAGCCGCCCGAGCCATCGACGAGCTTGACCACCAACTGCTCGAGATTATCGAGCACGTACCGCAGCGCCTGCGGTTCACGGCAGCGCCACGTCTCGACATTGGGGAGCTTGGCCTCGCCACCGGAATAGAATTTCACGATGTCGGGCATGTAGCTGTAGATCGCCTTGTCGTCGGCGATGCCATTGCCCGGCGCGTTGAGAAGCGCGACGTTGCCCGCGGCGTAAGCGGCAATCAGACCCGGCACGCCCAACGCCGAATCCGGCCGGAACACCAACGGATCGAGATAGTCGTCGTCGATCCGCCGGTAGATCACATCCACCCGAACCAGACCGCCGATCGTGCGCATCCATACCACATCATCGTCGACCAGCAGATCGGCCGCCTCGACCAATTCGATACCCATCGAATCTGCCAGGAAGCTGTGCTCGTAATAAGCCGAATTATAGTGGCCGGGTGTCAGGACCACGCACACCGGGTTCGACGCCCCATGCGGCGCCACCGACTTCATCGTTTCCAGCAACCGGTCCGGGTAGCTATCGACCGCTGCCACACGAAATTCGCGGAACAGTTCGGGGCACAGCCGCAGCATCGCCTCGCGGTTCTCCAGCATGTAGCTGACGCCGGAGGGCGTGCGGGCATTGTCTTCCAGCACGAAGAAGTCGTCAGGCCCGGTGCGCACCAGATCGATCCCGCAGATATGCGCCCAGATGCCGTGCGGCGGCCGCATGCCGGCGATCTCAGGCCGGAACTGCGCATTGCCGAAGATCAGATCCGGCGGCAGCACGCCCGCGTCGAGGATTTTCCTTGCGCCGTAAATATCGTCGAGAAACGCGTTGATCGCCTCGACACGCTGCACCAGTCCTTCGGACAGGCGCTGCCACTCATCGGCCAGGAAGATACGGGGCACGATATCGAACGGGATGATCCGCTCGCTCGCGTCGCTCTCCCCGTAAACGGCGAAGGTGATGCCCAACTGCCGGAACGTCGCTTCGGCGCTCTGCTGGCGGCGGCGGAGCTCCTGCGGCGGCGTATCTTCGATCCACCGCCCAAGCGGTGCGAGTTCCTTGCGCGGCACCATGCCGCCCCCAATCCCCATGATCTCGTCGAACGCGCGCTCTATCCCCATCTGTTTCGTAATGCCCCCATATCGCATGTGGTTCCATGCTGTGCCATATCGCTGCGCCGCACAAGCACCCGCGGCACCCAGGCTCCATTTGCCGGGCGCGCGCCGCTAGGAGCCAAGCTTCGCCAGCATTCCCGGCGTAAGAATCTGCGGCAGCACCTGTGGCATAGCGGCGCCGGGTGCATAGTATAAGTATAGCGGGACACCCGCGCGGTTGTGCGCCTCGATGAACCGGCCGAGCACCGGATCGCCATCAGTCCAGTCGCCGACCAGCACCGCAACCTTGTTCTTCGCAAACGCCGCCTGCGCGGTCTTGGTGTCGATCGCCGCTGCCTCGTTGACCTTGCACGTCACGCACCAATCGGCAGTGAAGTAGGCGAAGACCGGCCGCTTCTCGGCGCGCAGCGCGGCAAGCCGTGCTTCGCTGAACGCCTCGCTCCCCGCCATCTGCACCGGGCCAGCCGAAGCGCGCTGCATCAACATGGCGGCCGCAGTCGCCGTGACCGCCAGCGAGATTGCCGCAACCGGCCCGAAGCTCAGCCCCCGCCCCTGCCGGCGTCCCGCTACCCACAGACTCAGCCCGATCAATAGCGCCGCCCCGAGGCCGAGCGTCAACCCATCGACGCCGGCCTGCCGCCCCAGCACCCAGGCGAGCGCCAGTGCGGTCAGCCACATCGGCACGCTCAGCACATGGCGAAACGTCTCCATCCAGGCACCCGGCCTCGGCAAGCGCCCCCGCAACCTCGGGATGAAGCCCAAGGCCAGGAACGGCAAGGCCAGCCCCCACCCCAATCCGGCAAATACCGCCAGCGCCGCTGCCCAGGGCAGCACCAAAGCCGCGCCGAGTGCGGCCCCCATGAACGGCCCGGTGCATGGCGTCGCGACGAACGCCGCCAGTGCCCCGGTTGCGAAGGCGCCGCTTACCCCGCCACTGGCACCGACAAAGCGCGGCGTGGGGATCTCGAACAGTCCGGCAAGGTTGAGCGCCAGCCCGACCGTCAGCAACAATAGCAGCACGACCACGCGCGGATCCTGCAGCTGGAACGCCCAGCCGACGGCGGACCCGCCCGCGCGAAGCCCGAGAATCAATGCGCCCAGCGCCACGCACACCGCGATCACGCCACCCGCATAAGCGAGCGCCTCGCGCCGTGCCGCGGCCTCGTCCAGATGCCCACGCGCCAGGCTCAGCGCCTTGATGCTGAGGATCGGGAAGACGCAAGGCATGACGTTGAGGATCAACCCGCCGAGCATTGCCCCCCCGAACGCGATCAGGGCTGCCAGCCACATCTCGCCGAGGGGAGCGCCACGTGCGCTCGCCACGGTGCCGGGCAGTGCCGTCACCGACAATGCACGATCCGGCGCGATGCGCAGCACGCCATCCAATTGCTGGCCACCCGCCCTTGCCTTGGTCGCAATCAGCACGCGGTCGCCGTCGCGCGAGATCGTCTGCGGTGCGGCATTGTCGATCACCCCCGACGTCACCGGGAAGAAATAGCCGCCAGCCAGCGGCGCGGCCGCGGGATATGGCACCGCGATCGTCGCCACCCCGTCCGCCGCCTGCCAGGTCGCCTTCGTGTCCAGCGGCTTGGGTATCGCCTGCCGCCATGCATCGAACCGTTTCCGCACGCCCGGCGCGACATTGCCGTCACCAACCATTAGGTCGAGCGCCAGATCGGCATTCTCCGGCACGCACAACGCCTTGGTGCACACCAGATAGCTCATCTTGAGCCGCACCGGCAGCTTGGTCCCCGCCGCCAGTCCTGCCGGAATGGTCAACGTCACGAGGGGCGCATAGGGCTTCTCATAGACATAGTTCATCAGGCCCGCGATCAGCAGCGTGCCCGGCACCGGATAGGCCAGCACGCCCGCGATGACGCCCTTGGGCAGCGTCCAGGTCAGCGTCGCGGGAAATCCTGCATCGCCCGGATTGGACCAATAGCCATGCCAGTCGCGCTCGGGCCGGGTCTCGAGTGCCAGCGTGACGCGCGATCCTGCCGCCGGCTGTGGGCTTTCCGCCACCAGCCGGATCGCCAGATGCTGTGTGGCGCCCATCGACGGCTGCGGGTACGCCGCTGCCGACCCGGCCAGCATTATCGTCAGCAGCGTCACGATCGTGACCCATAAACCGCGCATCGGCATTCTTGTCCCTATCATCGCCCTCGCGCATAGCGGGGCGACAGTGGAATTGCACTCGAAGGAAATCCCATGAAATCCATGGCCGCCATCATCGCTCTGGCGCTTGCCGGAACGGCGCCAATCGTCCCCGCGTCCGTTGCGGCGCAGGGCGCGCCACGAACGCTACCGGTACCGACCGCACCGGGTACGCCAAAGGGACCGCCCAAGCTGATCGTCGTCGTATCGGTCGATCAATTCTCCGCCGATCTGTTTGGCGAATACCGCGCCAGCTATAGCGACGGCCTTGCCCGCCTGCTGAAGGGCGGCGTGTTTCCCTCGGGCTTCCAGAGCCATGCCGCCACCGAAACCTGCCCCGGTCATTCGACCATCACCAGCGGCTATCGCCCGGCCCATACCGGCATCATCGCTAATAACTGGATCGACCAGGCGGCACTCCGCGCCGAAAAGACGGTATATTGCGCCGAGGACGAGACCGTCCCCGGCAGCACTTCATCCAATTACACCGTGTCCGACAAGCATCTGAAGGTGCCGACGCTCGGCGAGCGCATGAAGGCGGCCGACCCGCGCACGCGGGTCGTGTCGGTAGCGGGCAAGGACCGCGCGGCAGTGATGATGGGCGGCCACAAGGTCGACGAACTATGGTGGTGGAACGGCAAGGCCTTTGTCAGCTATGCCGGTCGCACGGAGCCTGCGGTCGTCGCGCGCGCGAACACCACCGTCGCTGCGCTCGTGGCCCGAGCGCAAGCACCGCTGGCGGTCACCGCCAACTGCATGGCACGCGACAAGGCAGTCGCACTCGGCGGGGGCAAGAGTGTCGGCACCGGCCATTTCGAACGCGCCGCCGGTAATGCGAGCGCGTTCCGCGCAAACCCAGCTTTCGATGCCGCGATCTTGGCGCTCGCCGCCGGCTTGGTACAGGACATGAAGCTCGGCCAAGGCCCCGCCACGGACATCATCACCGTCGGCGCATCGGCAACCGATTATATCGGACACACCTACGGCACCGAGGGCGCCGAGATGTGCCTGCAGATGGGTGAGCTCGATCGCAATCTCGGCGGCTTCTTCGCCGTGCTCGATGCGACCGGCGTGGATTACGAGGTCGTGCTGACCGCTGACCATGGCGGCAACGACATCCCCGAACGCGAAGTGCTGTCTAACATCCCCGAGGCGCAGCGCGCTGCGCCCGTGCTGGCACCTGCGGCCATGGGCAAGGCGATCGCCGACAAGCTCGGTATCGCCGCGCCCCTGCTGTTCGGCGACATTCCCAATGGCGACGTCTGGCTATCCACTGCGCTCACCCCGGCACAACGCAAGGCCGTGCTCGCAGAGGCAGTCGCCCGCTACAAGGCAATGCCGCAGGTCGCCGCCGTGCTCACCGCTTCGGACATCAAGGCGACTCCGATGCCCAAGGGTCCGCCGGCGGCATGGACGCTCGCCGAGCGCGCGCGTGCCTCGTTCGATCCCACGCGCTCGGGCGACCTGCTGGTGTTCCTCAAGCCGCGCGTTACGCCGATCCCCAATGCCGCCGGCGGCTATGTCGCCACGCATGGGTCGCCCTACGATTATGACCGTCGCGTGCCGATCCTGTTCTGGCGCGCAGGGATGACGGGCTTCGAGCATCCGGGTGGCGTCGAGACCGTCGACATCGCGCCAACGCTTGCGCGCACGATCGGGCTCAAGCTGCGCGGCGTGGATGGCCGCTGCCTGGATCTCACCGCAGGCGGCGCTTCCTGCAGGTAAGGTGCCGGCTCAGCGCGTCTCGAACGCCCTGATGCCGGCACCCAGCCGGTTGGCGCCGAGCGCCAACCGGTCGCGGCCATAGTTGGCGACGAACACGGGGCTGCGGGTCTCGCCGGGTGCCAGGCCGGCGGTATTTGCCTCGACCCTGAGCCCGGTCGAGGGGTATTTCCGCTGCTCCGCCGCGACCACGACGAAGCCGGTCCAGTTCTCCTTGTTGCGGCCCTGCACCATCGTGTTGCGCGCGATCACCCCGGTGCCACCTTCGGGCAGGTCGATCATGTAATTGGTTTTCTTGCCGCCGGTATCGTCGAAGCTGTTGTCGGTGATCGACACGTTGGGCACGCGCAGCTTGACGTAATGCCCGCCGGTGCCGCGCTCGAAGCGCGAATTGGTGATCGTCACCGATCCCTGATTGGCGAGGTAGATCGAATGCGCACAATCAACCGTCTCGTCGCACTGCCCCAGGCCTGAAAAGGTCGACCGGTCGATCACGATCCGCTGCCCGGTCGGCTCGCCGCCCAGAATTCCCTCCTGGCTGTCGAGGAACATCGAATTGCGCACTGTGAGGTTACCCATCTCGGTACGGATGCCGGCGCCATTTCCGTCATCTACTCGCATGCCGCGGAACACCAGTCCGTCGACAATCGATTCCTGCCCGCGCAGCACGAACGCTGCCTTGCCCTCGCAGGTCTCGCCTTCGAAGATCGCCGTCCCCGGCTGCACCGCCTTGAACGTGATCCGGCCGCCGGCCTGAATGGTGCATTGGTGGTAGGTGCCCGGCGCGATCAGGATCGTCGCCGTACCCATGCGCACCGCGCCCACCGCATCGTCGATCGTGTTGAAGCCCTGCCCCGTCTCGGCAATGACGAACGGCGCGCGCGCCTGCTGGGCGGCGGCGGGGACGGTCAGCGCAAGAGCGAGTGCAGCAAGAGATAGACGCATGCGGAGAACTCCTTCCCCTCCGGTCTGGAGTGACGGGCGCAGCGTCGGAAGAGGAAAAGCCGGTTAACGGCGACGATCGGGCCACCGGGGGGTTACCGGCGGACCCGGTCGTTTCAAAAAGACACGCTTTGTCGGCGCTATAGGAAGGTAGCTGGGGAGCGGGCCGTCGCCCGCTCCCCGCCTCCTCACTTCGGTGCGCGCGCCGTCAGCCACTGTGCCGGCAACAGCGGCTTGGGCACGATGCGGATTTCGCCGATCGCCCCCAGGAAACCGCCGCCCGGGCTGGCCAGGTTCGAGGCGCCTGCACCGACGACCCACGGCAGGCCATTGTTCGGCAGGCCGACGGCGTCCACGGCGTTTCGCAAGACCGGAGCACCCTCGATATACATCGTGATCGTCTTGGCCACAGGATCGTTGACGAATGCGAGATGCATCCAGCGATCGACGATGATTTCGCCCGACCAAGCGGTCCGCGACCGTACCGGGCCGGCGGCGGTAAACGAAGGCACTTCCCACTGGATCTCGCGCAGGTTGGACACGGCAAACTGGATCGGCGGCGAGTCTCCATAGCTGCCAGACCAGCCCGGAATGGCGTCGCGGCGGCCGCCGCGCGTCATCACGTTCATCCAGGCATTGTTCGTCGCCGTCCAATCCTTGGCGATCTTGACGAACGCTTCGATCGTATAGCCCTGCTCGAACGCATCGTCGTTCATCTGCGCGGCGACGTCGGTCAGGAAGTAGCTTAGCCGTGGCGCATTGCTCGTGTTGGAGAACACCACCGATCCCGGCGCGGCCGACAGGTAATGGTGATCGTCGCTCCACGTCAGGTCCGACGCCTGCGCTGTGTTGGTCGCCGGCACATTGAGCGCCGCGCGCTTCAACGGATTATTACCGCCCGAAGCATCGGCGATCACCTGGCCGACCGGCACGGCGGCGCCATTGGTGCCGCCATAGAAGCGCCAGTGCGCCGTCGTACCGGCGATCTTGACATAATCCTCCGCGCTGGCGGCCGGCGCGGCCGGCGGCACGGGGACCGCCGTGAAGCCGTCCATGATCATCTTGGTCGTCGCCGCGGTGAGCGACAGGTTCGACGCTGCCGCCGCCTTGAAGGTCGGGGCGAACCGCTTGAAGCGCTCGGCAAAGTTCATGCTGACGGTGAACTGGTGATTGTCCTCGGTCAGCATGGCCTGGTCGAACGCGTTCAGCGTGTCCTTGGGCTTCTGCGGCACCCAGGGCGAGAAGGACAGAGCGTGGATCTTGTTGTTGGTCAAATCGAATTCGTAGAAGCGCATCAGGCCGTTGCCGCCCTGATAGGCCATCTGGTAATCGACCACCATCTCGAGCACATCGTTGCCGAAATCGTTCTTCTTGGTCAGCCGCGACGAACCGTGGATATGGCCGTTGAGCGTCATGAAGATCTGATCGTTGGTGCGGATCAGATTTTCCCACAGCATCTTGCCATAGTCGCCCTCGAGTGGGCTGACTGCGTCATTGGCGATCCCGAGCAATTCGTGATTGACCAGGATGCACGGCAGCGTCGGATTGGCGTTGAGCACGTTCTGCGCCCAGATGATCCCGGCCTTCGACGTGCGCCACGACATAGCGAGGACGAGGAACTTCTGCCCCTCGGCCTCGAACGTGTGATATTCGTGGAAGCCGCTGCGATGGCGCCCACCGAACGTCTTCTGGCGCGCCGCGCGCTCGGTCGGAAACCATTTCAGATACGGCTCGTCGGCGAGATTACGATCGGCATCGGTGCCGACATCCGGACGTGCCGAATCGTAGCCTGCATCGGAGCGGACGTCGTGGTTACCGGCGACCACCGAATACGGCAGCTTCGCGTCTTCCAGCACCTTCATCGCGGTGTCGGCGACCTTCCACTGTTCCTCGACGCCGACCTGGTCGACGACGTCGCCGACATGGATGACGAACGGGATTTTGAGCGCCGCGGCGTTCTTGGCCAGCCACTGCGTCTGGGCGAGATAGGGTTCGCTGCCATAGAGGCGCTTGAACTGGTTCCCGGTGCCTTCGGTGGCGTAGCGCGAATAGAATTGCGTGTCGGGCAGCACGGCAAGGCCGAAGCTCGACACCTGCACCGAGGCGGCCGGGGTCGGCGTGGGGGTCGGGCTGGGGGTCGGCGTCGGCAGCGGGTCGTCATCGTTGCCGCACGCGGCGAGCACGCCGGTCATGCTCATGGCGGACAGCAGCGAGCCCCACTTCATGATGTTACGGCGGCTGTGCTGCGCGGCGGCGAACTGATCGATCGGCGACGCCGTCGGATCAATATCGCCGCGCACGTCTTCTGGCTTGTCACTCATGGTCACGACCCTCTTGTGGTGAACCCGCGCCCTATCTCCGGCCCGTGACAAAGATGCTCAACCACAATGACAGTGCGGTCATTTGTTAGTTATACTTATATGACAATTGCTGCGGCTCAGTCGAGATTGGGCCTCAGCCAGCGTTGCGCGGTTGGCAGATCGACGCCCCGCCTCTCGGCATAATCCTGCACCTGATCGGGGCCGACACGCGCCACACCGAAATATTCCGCCTGGGGATGCCCGAAATAGAAGCCGCTGACTGCTGCCGTCGGCAGCATGGCAAAGCTGTCGGTCAGCGTGATCCCGGTGGCGTCGGTAGCCCCCAGCAAGTCGAACAACATCGGCTTCTCGCTGTGGTCCGGGCAAGCTGGATAGCCCGGCGCCGGGCGGATGCCGCGATATTGCTCGCGGATCAGCGCCTCGTTGGTGAGTTGCTCGCCCTCAGCATAGCCCCACAAGGTGGTGCGGACATGTTGGTGCAGCCGCTCGGCAAACGCCTCGGCCAGGCGATCTGCCAGTGCCTTGAGCAGGATGTCCTGATAATCGTCATGCTGCGCCTTGAAGCGGCTGAGATGCTCTTCGATGCCATGCCCGGCAGTGACCGCAAAGCCGCCGATCCAGTCGCCCTGCGGATCGATGAAGTCGGCGAGACACATGTTCGCCCGCCCTTCGCGCTTGGCGACCTGCTGGCGCAGGAACGGCATACGCACCGTTTCCCGGCTAGCGGGATCAAGCGAAGGAATGCGAAGATCGGCGGGGAACGACGCACCGTCGGGGCTTCGATGGCTTTCCGACGGGTTGGTGTAGATGAACACGTCATCCCCATCGCGGTGACAAGGCCACAATCCAGCCACGCCCTTGGCCGTCAGCCACTTCTCCGCAATGATCTGGTCGAGCATCTTGTGCGCATCCGCAAACAGCGACGTCGCACTTTCCCCCACCACCTCATCGGTCAAAATCGCAGGATAATTGCCCGCCAACTCCCAGGCGCGGAAGAACGGCGTCCAGTCGATGATCTCGCGCAGGTCGGCCAGGTCCCAATCGTCGAACACATGCACGCCGGGCTGTTTTGGCGCTGGCGGCTTGATCGCCATGTCGGCTGGGAAAGCATTGGCGCGCGCCTCGGCGATCGGGACGAGCGCGCTTTGCCCCTTGTTGGCGCGCGCGAGGCGCACTGCCTCGTAATCGTCCGCGGTCTTCTGCACGAACTCGTCGCGGATCGTATCGCTGACCAAGGTCGAAGCGACGCCGACGGCGCGGCTCGCGTCGAGCACGTGGACCACCGGACCATCATAGGCCGGCGCGATGCGCAGCGCCGTATGCACTTTGGACGTCGTCGCGCCGCCGATCAGCAGCGGCATGGTCATGCCGGCGCGCTTCATCTCCTCGGCGACGGTGACCATCTCGTCGAGGCTCGGCGTGATCAGCCCGGAGAGCCCGATCATGTCGGCGTCATTCTCGTTCGCCGCCTTGAGGATATCGCTCCACGGCACCATCACGCCCATGTCGACCACGTCGAAGCCGTTGCACTGCAGGACGACGCCGACGATGTTCTTGCCGATATCATGCACGTCGCCCTTGACGGTCGCCATGATGATCTTGCCCTTGCCGCGCGCGCCGGGCTCTTTGGCCGCTTCGATGAACGGCAACAGATGCGCGACCGCCTTCTTCATCACGCGCGCGCTCTTCACCACCTGCGGCAGGAACATCTTGCCCGAGCCGAACAGGTCGCCGACCACGTTCATCCCGTCCATCAGCGGCCCCTCGATCACCTCGATCGGCCGCGCGAATTGCTGGCGGCATTCCTCGGTATCGTCGACGACATGCGCGTCGATGCCCTTGACCAGCGCATATTCCAGCCGCTTGGTCACCGGCAGCGAGCGCCACTCCGCCGCCGCCTTCTCCGCCACCGCATCGGTGCCGCGAAACCGCTCGGCGATCGCGATCAATCGCTCCGTCGGCGTCTCGTCGGGTTTGCGCTGCGGCCGGTTGAGGATGACGTCCTCACACGCTTCGCGCAGTTCTGGATTGATATCGTCGTAGATATCCAGCTGCCCGGCATTGACGATCGCCATGTCGAGCCCGGCGGGAATGGCGTAATACAGGAACACCGAGTGCATCGCGCGGCGCACCGGCTCGTTGCCGCGGAACGAGAAGCTGAGGTTGGACAGGCCGCCCGAGAAATGGACGTGCGGGCAACGCTGCCGGATCTCGCGCACCGCCTCGATGAAGTCGACGCCGTAATTGTTATGCTCTTCGATGCCGGTGGCGACCGCGAACACATTGGCGTCGAAGATGATGTCCTCGGGCGGGAAGCCGATCCCCATCAGCACGTTGTAGGCGCGCTCGCAAATCTCGATCTTCCGCGCCTGCGTGTCGGCCTGCCCGGCCTCGTCGAACGCCATGACGACGACGGCGGCGCCGTACTGCATGCACTTTCGCGCTTCGTAGAGGAACTTCTCCTCGCCCTCCTTCATGCTGATCGAATTGACGATCGGCTTGCCCGAGACGCATTTCAGCCCCGCCTCGATCACCGACCATTTCGAGCTGTCGACCATGAACGGGATGCGCGCGATATCCGGTTCCGCGGCGATTAACTTGAGGAACGTGGTCATGGCGTATTCGGCGTCGAGCAGCCCCTCGTCCATATTGACGTCGAGCACCTGCGCGCCGGATTGGACCTGCTGGCGCGCGACTTCCACCGCCGCAGGGTAATCCCCCGCCATGATCAGCTTCTTGAAGCGCGCCGAGCCGGTGACGTTGGTGCGCTCGCCGATATTGACGAAATTGGTGGCGGAAATGGTGGTCATGGTAACTTTCTTCTCCCTCTCCCCTGCGGGGAGAGGGTCGGGGAGAGGGGCAGTACGGAGAGGTGACGCTTGCGACTGCCCCTCTCCCGCGCTTCGCTTCACTCGCTTGCCCTCTCCCCGGAGGGGAGAGGGAGATAGGTCAAGCCGCCATCGTCATCGGCTCCAGCCCGGCCAGCCGTGTCTTCACCGGCGGCACAGGTACCACCCGCGCCGGAAGCCCCTGCACCGCCTTGGCCATCGCCGCAATATGCGCCGGCGTAGACCCACAGCAGCCGCCCAGCACATTGACCTGCGCATTGGCCGCCCATTCGCGCACCAGACCCGCGGTGGTCGAGGGCTGCTCGTCATATTCTCCCAGTTCGTTGGGCAGGCCGGCATTGGGATAGACCATGATCAGCGTGTCGCAGATGTTCGACAGGGTGCGTACGTGCGGCCGCAACTGCTCCGCGCCGAACGAGCAATTCAGCCCGATCGTAATCGGCCGCGCATGCCGCACGGCATGCCAGAACGCTTCCACCGTATGCCCGGAAAGGTTGCGTCCGCTGAGATCGGTCAGCGTCATAGACAGCATGATCGGCACCTCACGACCCAGCGCGTCCGCTGCTTCCAATGCGGCCATGATCCCGGCCTTGGCGTTCAGCGTGTCGAACACCGTCTCGATCAGGATGAAATCCACCCCGCCTTCGAGCAGCGCATCGATCTGCTCGCGGTACACGTCCTTCAGGTAATCGAAGGTGATCTCTCGGAAGCCGGGATCGTTAACGTCCGGGGATAGCGACAGCGTCTTGTTGGTTGGCCCGATTGCGCCTGCAACGAAGCGTGGCCGGCCGTCCTTAGCGGCATAGTCGTCCGCCAGCCGCCGCGCGATCTGCGCTGAGGCAAGGTTGATCTCGCGCACCAGATGCTCGGCGGCATAATCCGCCTGGCTGATCAGGTTCGCGCTGAACGTGTTGGTCGAGACGATATCCGATCCCGCGTCGAGATATTCGCGCGTGATCGTCTCCGGCACCTCGGGCTTGGTCAGCGCGAGGATGTCGTTATTGCCCTTTTGGTCCTTGAACAGGCCAAGATCGCCGGCATAATCGGCTTCATCGAGCTTCCAGTTCTGGATCTCGGTGCCGAACGCGCCATCGGTGATGAGGACGCGCTTGGCGGCTTCGGCCAGGAATGTTTCGCGGATCGTCATAACTTCTGTTCCCTTGTGCCCCCGCGAAGGCGGGGGCCCAGTCTGGGCCCCCGCCTTCGCGGGGGCACATTTTACGCCGCCTCGGCCTTCACCCCGGCCTGTGCCCTAACCCCCAGCATATGGCAGATCGCATAGGTCAGCTCGGCGCGGTTGAGCGTGTAGAAGTGGAACTCCTTCACCCCACCGGCATACAGCTTGCGGCACAACTCGGCCGCCAGCGTCGCCGCGATCAGTTGCCGCGCTGCGGGCAGATCGTCCAACCCCTCGAACAAGCGCGCCATCCACGCCGGCACGTCGGTGTTGCACATCGCCGCCATCCGCTTGACGCTGGCGAAATTGGTCACCGGCATGATGCCGGGCACCACCTCACCGTCGATGCCCGCTTTGGCCATCGCATCGCGGAAGCGGAAGAACGTCTCGGGCTGGAAAAAGAATTGCGTGATCCCGCGCGTCGCCCCGTTATCGAACTTGCGCTTGAGATTATCGAGATCGTGCGCCGCATGCGGCGAGTCCGGATGACATTCGGGATAGGCCGCAACCGAAATCTCGAACGGATGCAGCCTGCTGAGCCCCGCGACCAACGCCGCGGCATTCTCATAGCCACCGGGATGCTGCGCATAGGCCTGGCCGCTCGTCGGGCTGTCACCGCGGAGCGCAACGATATGCCGCACGCCGGCCGCCCAATATTCGCGCGCCACGTCGTCGATCTCGTCCTTGGTCGCCTCGACACAGGTCAGATGCGCCGCGGCCGACAGCGACGTCTCACGCTGGATGCGGGCCACCGTGGCATGCGTCCGCTCGCGCGTCGAACCGCCGGCGCCATAAGTCACGGAGACGAAGCGCGGGCCCAGGGGCTCGAGCGTCTTGACCGACTCCCACAGCGTCTCTTCCATCTTCTCGGTCTTGGGTGGGAAGAACTCGAACGAAACCGCCGCGTCGCCCGCCAGATCGGCGAACAGGGGGGCATCCAAAGCGCGCCGCGCCTCTTCCAGTTGCGAAACCGAGATCGTCATGCCGCCCGTACCTCATGCAATTGCTCGGCGCCTTTACGCGCGAGCCATAATTTTACCGTGAGCTCGCCGCCCTCCAGCGTCTCCGTCCGCGCCGACATCAGCCCGGCGGCGGCGAACCAGGCGGCGATCTGCTCGTCCGAGAACCCCAGCCGGGTATGCGCATCCCGTGCGCGAAGTTCTTCGCGATCGTGCGCTGCGAAATCGGCGATTAGCAGCCGACCACCCGGGCTCAGCACGCGCGCCGCCTCGGCGATCGCCGCGCCCGGCTGCTGCGCAAAGTGCAGCACGTGATGGATGATCGCCGCATCCGCCGCGCCGTCGCCGAGCGGCAGCGCGTACAGATCGGCCTGGCGCAGTTCTGCCTCTACCCCGCGTTCGGACAATTTCGCGCGCGCCAGGCGCAACATTTCCGAGCTGCGATCGATGCCGAGCGCCTGCCTGGCCTTGCCGCCGAACAATTCCAGCATCCGCCCGGTGCCGGTACCGATGTCGATCAGCTGCCCGATCGGCAAATCGCCAAGAACCTCGGCGATCGCCGCCTCGACCTGCTCCTCCGCGACATGCAGCGAGCGAATGGCATCCCATTGCCCGGCATTGGCCTCGAACCAGCCTGCCGCCGAAGACGCGCGATCCGCCCGCACTGCGGCTAGCCGCGCCGCATCCGCCACTGCCCAGTGATCGGCCTCGATCAGGTTCCACGCATCCAAAGCCGCAACCACGGGGGCCACCTTGCCCTCGCCGCCTAGGCCGACGAACACCCAGCTGCCCTCCTTGCGCCGCTCGGCAAGCCCTGCGTCGCACAGGATCTTCACATGGCGGCTCACGCGCGGCTGGCTCTGCCCGAGCACCTGCGCCAGCTCGCCGACGGACAGCTCCATCGAACGCAGCAGCGCCAGGATGCGAAGCCGCGTCGCATCGGCAAGGGCGCGAAATATATCGAGGGCTACAGTCATCGCCGAGGAGATATAAAGATATCTTTATATGAGGTCAACGCACGATGGTTGCGAACCCATTTTCGTCTCGCTAGCGTTGGCGGCGAACGATCACCTGACAATTACGTCGTCTTTTTGAGGAGAAACCCATGAAGAAGTTCATCGCCCCCGCCCTGGTTGCCGCTGGCGCGGCGTCGCTCGCCGCCTGCTCGCCCGCCGCGCAGAACGAAACCGCACAGGCTGCCGATACGGTGAGCGCGGACGCCAATGCGACGTTCGGCGAAGCAATCAACGATACCGATGCCGCTGCGGATCGCGCGTTCGGGTCGGCCGAAGCGACGATGGACAACAGCGCCGCCGCGATCGGCAACGCCGCCGACGATGCCGCCGACACGACCGGCGCTGCGTTGAAAGACGCCGGCAACGCGATCAAGAACTGAGTTCGGGCGGGAGGGGAATGCGCATGACGATCAAGCCCGCGGCTGTCGTGGTCGCGCTTCTCCTCCTTGCCGCCTGCGGCTCGACCGACGACGCGCCGGGCGCGGTCAGCCAGAGCGAGCAGCAGCAATTGAACGACGCCGCCGCGTCGCTCGATGCGAATAGCGTCGATGCCAATGCCGTCAGCCTGGACGGTGAAAACGAGAGCCAGCCACAATGACCCATCTCCGCCGCCTCGGCGCAACCGATCTCCACATCGCGCCGCTGGTGCTTGGTGGCAATGTGTTCGGCTGGACCGCCGATCGCGACGCCAGCTTCGCCGTGCTCGACGCGTTCGTCGCCGGCGGGGGCACGCTGATCGATACGGCGGACGTCTATTCCGCGTGGATCCCCGGCCATCAGGGCGGTGAATCCGAAAGTATGATCGGGGAATGGCTCAGTGCCAACGGCAAACGCGCCGACGTACTGATCGCCACCAAGGTTGGCATGCTGGGCGAGGAGAAGCTCGCACCGGCACATATCGCCGCGGCCTGCGATGCGTCGCTCCAGCGGCTCGGCATCGACACGATCGATCTTTATTTCGCGCACCAGGATGACGATACCGTTGCCCAGGAAGACGCGCTTGCCGCGTTCGGCAAGCTGATCGACGCGGGCAAGATCCGGGCGCTCGGCGCATCCAACTTCCATGCCACGCGGCTGAAATCCGCCAATGATGCGGCCAAGGCGCATGGTCTGCCGCACTACCATGTGCTGCAGCCCGAATATAATCTCGTCAGCCGCCACAAGTTCGAAGGCGAGCTGCAGAATTACTGCGTGACCAACAATATCGGCGTAGTGCCCTATTATGGGCTCGCTTCGGGGTTCCTGACCGGCAAATATCGCTCCGCCGACGATCTTGGAAAGAGCGTGCGTGGCGGGCGGATGAGCGCGTTGCTGGAAGGCAGCGGCAAGGACGTGCTCGCGGCAATGGACGGCGTCGCGGCGGAGACTGGTGCCAGCCTGGCGCAGATCGCGCTCGCGTGGCTGGCCGCGCAACCGGGCGTCACGGCGCCGATCGCGAGTGCGACGAGCGTGGCGCAGGTGGAAGATCTGCTCGGCGCGATGACGCTGGAGTTGAGCGCCGATCAGCTTGAGCAGCTAAGCACGGCCGGCGCCTGACCTCACATCCGTCATCCTGACTTCAGTCAGGATGACGGATGTGAGGAAAGCTACTTCTCCAGGCGGCGGTCATAGAAGTCCAGGATCGCCGTCCACAGATGCTCGCCGACCTGCGGCCCCGACACGCGGTGCGTGAAGCCGGGATAGAACATCATCTCGAATGGCGTCGCCGCGGCTTGTAGCCGGGCCGCCAGTGCGGTCGAATTCTCGAAGAACACGTTGTCGTCGGACATGCCGTGGATCAGCAGCAGCGGATCGCTGATCTTGGGCGCGTCGATCAGCGCGCTCGATGCCGCGTAGGCGGCTGCATCCTTCTTCGGATCGCCCATGTAGCGCTCGGTATAATGCGTGTCGTACAATTCCCACTTCGTCACCGGCGCACCCGCCACGCCCGCAGCGAACGTCCCCGGTGCCGCCTCCAGCATCTTGAGCGTCATGTAGCCGCCATAGGACCAGCCATAGGTGACGATCTTGTCCGGCGCGACGAACGGTTGCTGCTTCAGCCACTTGGCGCCGAGCAGCTGATCCTCGACCTCCACCGCGCCGGCAGCGCGATACAGCTGGCTCTCGAAAGCGACGCCGCGATTGGCCGATCCGCGATTGTCGATCATGAACACGATATAGCCGCGGCTCACCAGATATTGGTGCAGCGGCGAACCCCAGTTGCGGCTGACGGTCTGCGAATGCGGGCCGCCATAATGTTCGAAGAATACGGGGTAACGCTTGCCGGGTTCCAGTGGGGGCGTGATCATCTCCCAATATAGCGTCGAGCCATCGGCCGCCTTCAGCGTGCCGAACTTCGTCGATTGATGGTGGGTGACGAAGGAAAAATAAGGGTGGCCGGCGACCAGCGCATTCTGGTTTACCCAGGACAGCCGCTTGCCCGCCGCATCCGCGAGGTACACCTGTGTCGGCTGATCGGGATTGGAACGTGAAACGATCATCCGCGTCGCCGCACCATCCATCGTCGCACCGTTCCACCAGCCCGGCTCGGTCAAGCGCGTGACGACGTTCGGATGCGCGATGTCCACGCTGTAGAGATGCTTCTCCAGCACGCCATCCTTGTTGCCGGTGAAGAAGATCCGTCCCTTGGCCTGATCGACGCCGGCGAGATCGTTCACCACCCACGCGCCCTTGGTCAATTGCGTCCACTTGGCCCCGCTCAGCCGGTAGAGGTGCGCATAGCCGTCACGCTCCGATGACCAGATAAGGCTGCCGTCGTCGAGCAGGCGATAGGCGTCGGTCAGGTTGACCCAGCTGTTGCGCCGGGCTTTCTCGGTAAACAGGATCGTCGATCTACCGGTCGCGGGATCGACCTTGAGCATGTCGAGCACGGTCTGCGAGCGGTTCTGCCGCTGCACCAGCAAGGCCTTGCCGTCCGGCGCCCAATCGACGCGCGCCAAATATATGTCGCGCTCGCTGCCCAGATCGACCTTCACCCTGCCCGTCCCGTCCGGCTTCATCACGTACAGGTCGACCAGGACGTTGGGCTTGCCCGCCGCTGGGTAGCGCTGATCGTATGTCTTGGTCCCTTCCGCGCCGATCGCCGCACGCGTGGCGATGCCGACCGGTGCCTCGTCGAACCGCTCCACGGCGATCATCCGGTCACCGGGTGACCACCAATAGCCGGTGCGCCGATCCATTTCCTCCTGTGCGACGAACTCCGCCTCGCCCCAATGCACCGTCTCTCGACCATCATCGGTCACGGTCCGCGGCGCACCGCCAAGCGGTTGCACGACCAGGTTCTGATCCCGCACATACGACACAAAGCCGCCGCCCGGGCTGATCTTGGGATTGAGTGCACCGCCGACATTCTGCGTCAGCCGCGTGACGGTGCCGTCGAGCCCGGCGAGATACAAATCGCCATCGATCGGCACGAGGATGGTCTTCCCGTCGGGTGACCATTCATAGGAGACGATGCCGGTCTTGCCGCTGATGCTGCGATCGCGCTCGCGCTGCATCTTTTCGGCTTCGGAGAGTTCCGCGCCGCTGCCGACCTTCTTGGAATCGATCAGCATCCGCTCCTGCCCGGTACGGGTATCGAGCGCCCATAAATCAAAGCGTTGCTTCTCGTCGGCGCGCGGCCGAAGCGAGGTCAGCAAAGTGCCGTCGGGCGACAGCTTGAGCGACTGCGGCTGCGCGCCGGAGAGATCGGGCGAGCCGAACACGCGTTTCAGCGTGAGCTGACTTGGCGCGGACACGCGATCAGCGGCCAAGGCGGGGGTACCCGCGCAGGCCAGCATTGCCCCCGCCAGAAGCCATGATTTCGTCATCTTTCATCTCCGTCCCGACCCGCGGTTTCACGCGGCAGCTATACCGCCGGCCGAGGAATTGTCGCTCACTATCGGCCGCCGACGCCACGGCAGCGCCCGGCGTGCGACGAGCGAGCGCCATGCCCATTCGACCGGGGCGATCGCAAAATGCCGCAGCCACATATTGGCTAACCAAAGCAGGGCAATGTCGATCGCCAGCGCGGTCAGCATCATCACCGCCCAGCCGGTCTTACCATACAGGCCAAGCGCGAACGGCGGATACAGGATCCACAGGCAGATGATCGTCTGCAGCACATAGAGCGTCAGCGCCGCCCGCCCCGCGGCCACGAACGGCCGCAGCAAGGCCGCGCCACCAATGCTCATGATCATGAGATTGACCAGGCCGATATGGCCGAATGTGGTCGCCAGCCGCAGCACCTCGCTAGCGGCGTCGATCAGGTGCGGCTGATCGTCGAAGCGAGTCGCCCAATAGGCGCCGATGGCGCGTCCGCTCAGGCCGACGGCATAGGCCATAACCGCCATCACCGCATAGAAACGCCGCGACCGCCGACCTTGGATGATGCCCCATTTGAACAAGGCAGCACCGATCAGCATCGTCCCTGCGGCCTCCCAGACGAACAATGGTTCGAGCATCACGCTGTCACCGATCCCGTCCGCCACGCCCCAGATGAACAAGATACCGGTCCGGGCATCTTGGGCCCAACTGCCAAAAGTGCCGGTGGCGGCGGAGCGATGCCGGTCCTCGCGCGAAATGCGGCGTTTCTGGTCGTTCTTCTGCTTCAGCCCTTCCGCCCTGCGCTGGGCGAAAGTCTCCACTTTGCTCTTCTCCATGGGCGTAAGCTTCTCGCCCGCGGCAAGCCTGGCCTCTAGTGCCGGAACCTCGATGCGCGCCTGCTGCGCCATATGGACGCCGATGCCGCCGCCGAGCAGTTGCAGCATCGCCATGACCAGTCCGAGCATAAGCAATGCCCTGGGCTCAAGCCGGCGAAACAGGAAAGCGACCATCGCGGCGATGCCGTAGGTGTGCAGGATGTCGCCGGGCCAGAGCAGGATAAATAGGTGCACCAAACCAAACAGGAACAGCACGACATTGCGCCAATAATAGGCACGCAAGACGCGTAGCGGGCCAAACAGCGTGTCGGCGGCGACGCTCAGGAAGCTGGGATAGTCCGGCGGCGGCGCCAGCTTTGCCGCCGCACGCTCGGTCAGGATCACCATGCCGACGCCGAACAGCATCTCCAGCAGGCAGCGCGCCGTGCCATCGGCCAACACCTCGCGCAGCCACCAGGCGATTTGATCCGCGGTCGTCCAGCCGAGGTGGCGGATATCCGTGGATGACGCCCAGAACGATCCGCCCATGTCGTTGATGTTCATGAACAGGATGCCGAGGATGGCGATCCCGCGCAGGATGTCCAGCGTGGCGATGCGCGGGGCGCCGTCGGGCTCGGTGGTGGTCACCATATTCATCGGTAGCGTGATGGCGGCACGCCGCGGTCTGGAACAGTGATTTTTATAGTTCAGGCTGGCATCTCATTGCTGCGGTGCCGCCAGCACGTCGCGAGATGATCGTCGACCACACCACACGCCTCCAGCCAGGCATAGACGATCACCGGCCCGACGAACTTGAACCCGCGGTTCTTGAGTGCCTTGGACATGTCCTCGGACAGCGGCGACTTGACCGGCACGTGCACGCCATCACCGACGACCGGCGCGCCACCCGCCATCCCCCACACGAACTCCGCGAAATCCTCGCCAGCCGCCTGCATTGCGAGATAGGCGCGGGCATTGCCAATCGTGGCGACGATCTTCGCGCGCGATCGGATGATACGCTCGTCGACCACCAGCCGGTCAATACCCGCCTCGTCGTACTCGACAACCTTTTCCGGATCGAACCCGGCGAACACCTCGCGAAAGGCATCGCGCTTCTTGAGGATGATGCTCCACGACAAGCCGGCCTGGAAGCCGTCGAGCTGCAGCTTCTCCCACAAGGCTCGCGAATCGCGTTCGGGCACGCCCCATTCGGTGTCGTGATAGGCGCGCATCATGTCCGAGCTTTCGGCCCAGGGGCAACGGTTCCGCATGCACGCAAGCCTATACCGCAAGCCTGCCAGGCTCAATCGTTGAGCTCGTTGATCCAGCTGTAATCGTGCACCAGCACCGATGCCACCGGCCGGCCATCCTCATCAAGCGACGGTTTAAAGCGGAAGCGCAGCTCGATCAGTTCGCAGGTGCGGACGTCGAGCGCACGGCTGCCGCTGGAGCGCATGATCCGGCATTGGGTCGCGCGTCCGGTCGCTGTCACCACGTACCGCACCCCCACGGTGCCACCGATGCCGGCGTCGGACAGGTCGCTGGGATAGTCGCCGCGCTTCATGCCCTTGGTCTGCCGCGGGGGGATTTCGCGACCGCCATCGCCGTCGCCATCGCCATAGCGCCCGCTACCCGTCCCATTGCCGATGCCGCCGCTTCCCGTACCGGGGCCGCGCACCTCGGCGTTGCCCGACGTCGACTGGTTGCCGATGCCCGGTTTTTCGGCAGCGACGATCGTCGGCGGCACCGGTGGCGGGACGATTGGCGGTGGAGCGACGAGCTCGGTCGCCTTGGAGCGCAGGTTCGGTGGCGATGCGGCGCCTTCGGCCTTCTTGCTCACCACGCGGTGCGGCTTGATCTTTTCAGGGGGCGGCGGTGGCGGTGCAGGAAGGACTGTGAAGGTCTCGAGCGTTTCGTTGACAGCTTGTGGGAAACCAACCGCCAGGCCGGCGATCAGGGCATAGCCGATGATCGCCTGCAGCGTGATCGCGATGAGCGCGCCGCGTACGCGATCGGCGCGCGATGATTGAACGAATGCCATCCTTGCCTTCCTGCCGGCTGAACGCGGCGGAAGCTATTAGGGTGCAGCAGATGAACCCGCGCCAACCGTCACCCCGGACTCGTTCCGGGGTCCACCACGCCGCTTATTCCGACGACCGAAAGCAGAACGCCGACCCTGCGGCACCGTAACCCGGGAACAAGTCCGGGGTGCCCGTTGGGATATCATCACCGCCCAAAACGCAAAAGGGCGCGGAGACCATCGTCTCCGCGCCCTGTCGCCAGCTCAATACCGGTTCGATTACTCGGCGGCGGTTGTCTTGGCCGGGCGCGTGTCGCGGCGCTCGGCGATACGCGCCGACTTGCCGGTGCGTCCACGCAGGTAATACAGCTTGGCGCGACGCACGGCGCCCTTGCGGACGACTTCGATGCTGTCGATGTTCGGCGAGTAGAGCGGGAACACGCGCTCGACGCCTTCACCGAAGCTGATCTTGCGCACGGTGAAGTTGCTGCCCATGCCCTTGTTCGAACGCGCGATGCACACGCCTTCGTAGTTCTGGACGCGGGTACGCTCGCCTTCGACCACCTTCACGCCGACCTTCAGCGTGTCGCCGGGGCGGAATTCCGGGATTTTCTTCGTCTCGAGAAACTTGGCGATGTTCTCGGCTTCGATCGTCTGGATGAGATTCATCTCATTCGTCCTTCTTCTGTCGCGCGCCAGAGGGCGACTGGACCCGAGCACCGATATGGCGCTCCCAAAGATCCGGCCGCCTTAGCCGTGTGTCGGTCTCGGCCATCGACTTTCGCCAGCCTGAGATCCTCGCATGATCCCCCGATCGCAACACTTGCGGGATCGTGCGCCCTTCCCATTCTACTGGTCGGGTGTACTGCGGGTATTCGAGCATGCCTCCTTCGAAGCTCTCGTCCACGCCGCTAGAAGCCGCGCCCATTACGCCGGGAAGCAGCCGAATGCAAGCGTCGAGCAGCACCAAGGCACCCATCTCGCCGCCGGATAGGATATAGTCGCCGATCGATACTTCCTCGACCTGCCGGCCTTCGAAGATGCGTTCGTCAAAGCCTTCAAAACGACCGCACAGGATGGTGACGCCCGGACCGTGCGCCAACGCGCGCACCCGCGCCTGCGTCAGCGGGGCACCTCGGGGGGTCATGGCGAGGATCGGAGCCCCGGAGGACACGCTGTCGATCGCGGCCGCCAGCACATCGGCGCGCAATACCATCCCTGCCCCGCCCCCGGCCGGCGTGCCGTCGACGGTGCTGTGCTTGTCGGTCGCAAAATCGCGAATGTTGACCGCGTCGAGCGACCACTTCCCCTCCCCCAACGCCCGCCCGGCGAGCGAGGTACCGAGCGGCCCGGGAAACATGTCGGGATAGAGCGTCAGGACGGTAGCGGCGAAGGTCATAAAGTCCAGTTCTCGACATTCAGGCCAGGCACGTCGGCAAAATCGTCTGCATTGTTGGTGACGATGATCGCGCCAAGGCTGAGGGCGTGCGCCGCCAACAGCCGATCGAAGCGCGCACGCTTGAACGGCAGCCCTGCATAGGCGCGGGCGGCGCCCTCGTCGAAGGCCATGATCGGGATCACCCGGGTAAAGGCATCCAGTACTTCAGGCGTCGGGGGTTTGCCCACGAAGGTGCCAACGGCGATCTCTGCAAAGCTGATAGCAGAGATCGCCACGTCGCCGGGATAGCAGGCGGCCAGTCTGTCATTTAGCCGTGAGCGTAATCCCGCCATTGCGTAAATAGCCATATCCGCGTCGATGAGGAATTTGGTCACGCGTCGCGTTCTGCCAGCCGCTTTGCAGTCGTGCTGGGCCGCTCATCAAAGTCGCCATGCGGGATCAGCTTTGCGCCCGGGGCCTTTCCCGCAAATCCGCTAATGTCGATCGTGCGCCGCGGCGCATCGACCGCTTCGACCCTGAACGACATAGGCGCGTCTTTGACCATGCGGACCTCGGTGCCTTCCGGAATGCCCATGCCCTTGGGCAGCCGCAAGGCAACGGAGTTGCCCGACTTGAATGTGGTTCCGCGATAAGCGTCGTCGTCCATACCATCCTCCGTATACACGGAATGTATATACGCCTGATTGCCGTGTCAAGGAACAACGCCCCGCGCCGCGCGTAGCGCGATCATGGACGATTGCATCATTATCGGGGCCGGCCCGGCCGGGCTCACCGCCGCTATCTATCTCGCACGGTTTCACCTTTCCATCCGACTGTTCGATTGCGGTAGCAGTCGCGCGGCGTTGATCCCGTGCACGCACAATCACGCTGGCTATCCCGCAGGCGTGAAAGGCACCGAATTGCTGCGGCTGATGCTGGAACAGGCCGAGAAGTATGGCGCGACGCGCGAACAGGCGGAGGTCACCGCGATCCTGCCGGTCGAGGGCGGGTTCGAGGTTCATATCGGCGATCGCATCGTCCAGGCACGTACCGTTTTATTGGCAACCGGCGTGGTCAACAACCGGCCGAAGATGGATGACGCAGAGCATGACGCGGCGCTCGAGCGTGGATTGCTACGGTATTGCCCGATCTGCGACGGCTATGAAGTAACCGACAAGCGTGTCGGGGTGATCGGCACCGGCGATCATGGCATGCGCGAGGCGATCTTCCTGCGCGGATATACGAGCGACGTGACGCTGATCGCGCCAGGCGCGGCGCATGAGTTGGACGACACCTGTCGCGCAAAGCTGGACGATGCAGGGATCGTGCATGTCGATGGGCCGTGCACGCCGATCCAGATTGCGGGTGATCAGATCTCGGTGACGACCCCGGGTGGTATGCTGGAATTCGACAGCATCTACCCGGCACTGGGTTCGGTGATCCGGTCCAAGCTGGCGGTTGCCGCTGGTGCCAACGCGTCGGAGGATGGGTGCCTAGAAGTGGACGAACACCAGCGCACGAGTATCCCCGGCCTGTTCGCGGCGGGCGATGTGGTGAAAGGGCTCGACCAGATCAGTCACGCAATGGGCGAAGCTGGCGTGGCCGCGACGACGATCCGTAACTTGCTGGCGGAGCAACGCCCGATCAGGCGTTAACTGGTGGTCGTCAGTCGCAACCCCACGGCGCCGACCAGCACCAATGCGATGCACAGCACTTGAACCATCCCGAGGCGCTCGCCGAATATCACGAGCCCCAGCAACGCCGCAGCGACGATGCCCACGCCAGCCCAGACGGCGTAGATGACGCCGATCGGCAGCACCTTCATGGCCGGAGACAGCGCCCAGAAGCATGCCGAGTAGCACGCGATCGAGAGTAGCCCCCAATGCCATTTGGCAAAGCCGTCGGATAATCTAAGTAAAAACGTGCCTGTAACTTCCAGCGCGATGGCAGCGGCAACAAACAGCCAGGCACTCATCCTAAAGAACTCCGCGCATCACGACGATCAAGAATGACGTAGGTCTTGCGGGGCGTCAAACAATCCACGCCGGATCGACCAGCATACGATCGCCGTTCCAGTCGGGCACGGCCTCACCGTTCATCGGCACCATGAAGCGCTTGCCTGTAGGTCGTTCGACCTCGATCACATCGCCCGCGCCGAAATCATCTATGGCGACGACGGCGCCGAGTGCCTCGCCGTCCGTAGATATGACGGGCAAGCCGAGCAGGTCGGTGTGATAGTATTCCCCGTCTTCCAGCGGCGGCAAGGCGGAACGGGGAACGGTGAGTTCCATGCCGCGCATCGCTTCGGCGGCATTGCGGTCAGTCACTTCGGCAATGCGGGCGATCGTCCCGTTGCTGCCGTGGCGCGTGGATTTCAGCGTCAGCGCGCCGCCATTGAAGATCTTGTAGCTGCCAAGATCGTCGCTGAACACTTTCAGCCGGACTTCCCCGGCCACACCGTGCGCGCCGATCACGACCGCGAGCGTAACCGGCGCATCTGCCCGGTCAACCGGTGGCTGAGCCGTCGTTTTCGGCGGGAGCATCGTCTGATCCTTCGGCGGGATCGGTGGCGGAGACGCCCTGGTTGTCGGCGTCGTCGTCATCGGTTGGTTCTGGATCGACGATGGGCATCACGCACTCCTGCACTGTTGAAGGTGCTGGAACGCGCGATGCCCATGTTGGTGCCGTTTAGGCTTGGGTCGTCGGTTCGGCGTCGGTCGCTTCGGCGACGGCATCGCCTTCGGCGGTCGGCGTCTCGGTCGCTGCTTCGACTTCCGCTGCCATCACGGCTTCGGTCTCGGCCTGAGCTTCAGGCTCTGGTGCCGGCTGCGCAGCGGCTTCCGCCGCGGCGGCGGCAGCAGCCTCGGCCTTGGTCGCACGCTCGTCGGCGCGCTCGACGGCCTTCTCGCCCGGCTTGCCCTTGTTCGGGTTGCTGCGCGCAGCACGTTCCTTGACGCCGGCGGCATCCAGGAAGCGGGCGACACGATCGGTCGGCTGGGCGCCGACACTCAGCCAATGCTTGGCACGATCGCCATCGAGCACGATGCGCTTCTCGTCGTCCTTGGCGAGCAGCGGGTTATACGTGCCGATCTTCTCGATGAACTTGCCGTCGCGCGGCGCGCGGGCATCGGCCACGACGATCTTGTAGTACGGACGCTTCTTGGAACCGCCACGGGTAAGGCGAATGCTGACTGCCATGATATTCTTCCTTCGTTGATTTCGTCACCCCAGCGCAGGCTGGAGTATTTTGGTTGTTAATGGAGCGCCCTTGCCGCTTGAGATCCAGCCTTCGCTGGGATGACGCTTCGGGTGCGGAGTTATTTCTTTAGAAGCTTGTCGAAGCCGGGGGGTAGCTTGGCGTTGCCCCCGCCGAGACCGGGAAGCCCGCCGCCGCCGGCGCCGCCGAGCAAGCCGCCAAGGCCCCCTAGACCGCCGGCACCACCCATGCCGCCATCCCCGCCGCCGCCCATGCCGCCCTTGCCAAACATGGCGCCCAGGCCCTTCAATCCGCCCATCTTGCGGATCTTCTTCATCGCCGATGCCATTTCCATGTGCATCTTGAGCAATTTGTTGACGTCCTGCACGGTCGTGCCGCTGCCCTTGGCGATGCGGATCTTGCGCTTGGCGTTGATCAGCTCGGGCTTGGTGCGCTCCTTCTTGGTCATCGAGGTAATCATCGCGTCCATGCGCAGCAGGATCTTCTCGTCGACATTGCCCGCGGCCATCGCCTGTTGGGCTTTCTTCATGCCTGGGATCATGCCCGCCAGCGCGCCCAGGCCGCCCATGCGGCGCATCTGCCCCAGTTGGGCGCGCAGGTCGTCCATGTCGAACTGACCCTTGGCCATCTTGGCGGCCATCGCCTCGGCTTCGCCCTGCTGCACCGCTTCCGCCGCACGCTCGACCAGCCCGACCACGTCGCCCATGCCCAGGATCCGGCCGGCAACACGCCCCGGATGGAATGCCTCCAGTGCCTCGAGCTTCTCGCCGACACCGGCGAACTTGATCGGCTTGCCGGTGACGGCACGCATCGACAGCGCGGCACCACCACGCGCATCGCCGTCCATGCGCGTCAGCACGACGCCGGTCAGTGGCACCTGTTCCGAGAAATTCTGCGCGACGTTGACCGCATCCTGCCCGGTCAGCGCATCGACGACGAGCAGGATTTCCGCGGGCTGCGCGACATCGGCGACGGCGCGCATCTCGTCCATGAGCGCCTGATCGACGTGCAGGCGGCCCGCCGTATCAAGCATCAGCACGTCATAGCCCTGCAGGCGCGCGGCCTGCAGCGCACGGCGCGCAATATCCACCGGCTGCTGCCCGGCGACGATCGGCAGCGTCTGCACGTCGGCCTGCGTGCCCAACACGGCAAGCTGTTCCTGCGCATTGGGGCGATTGACGTCGAGCGACGCCATCAGCACCTTCTTGCGCTCGCGCCCGCCGCGGCCACCGCTCAGGCGCAGCGCGATCTTGGCGGTGGTCGTGGTCTTGCCCGAGCCCTGCAGGCCGACCATCATGATCACCGCCGGCGGCGTGACGCCCAGTTCGAGTTCGGCCGCGTCGACATTCTCGCCACCGAGCATCTCGACCAGCGCGTCGTTGACGATCTTGACGACCTGCTGCCCCGGCGTGACGGACCGCAGCACGTTCTGGCCGACCGCCTGCTCGGTCACCTTGTCGACGAAATCGCGTGCCACGGGCAGCGCGACGTCGGCTTCGAGCAAGGCAACGCGCACTTCGCGCATCGCCGCGCGCACGTCCGCCTCGGTCAGCGCACCGCGGCCGCGCAACCGATCGAACACACCGCCAAGGCGATCACTCAGGCTATCGAACAATCCAAAACCTTTCCTTGCGACCGATGCGCCCCGGGCTAAACGCAAAACACGCCGGCGGACGAAACCTCGTCGGCCGGCGTAGCCCTTGGGCTGCCTTTGCGCTTCGTCCGAGACGAGCGATCGGGTGGGTTGCTAGCGGAAGCAGGGGTGGAATGCAACCGTCGAAGAGGGTGTCAGCCACCTCGGCAACCTCGGGCTTGTTCAGGCATGAAAGCTCGGTGTTGGACAAGCGCATGGCCTGAACGCCTACCCCGTACAAGGCCCGACACGCCTTAACTCGATTTACACCTGCGTTATGGCACTGGGTCCGCTTCGATCAAACCCAAGGCCCGCAACGCATGACGCTGGATGGCGACGACCTCACTCTATCTCCGGGGACGGGGCGTGGAACGCTGCTCAACGACGCGATCACCTTTGCGGCGATCCTGCTCTTCGTCGGTATCGCCAGCGTCGTCCTCTCCCTCTCGTTGCAAGCCTATTCAGGGAATGGCGAGAGGGTCAATCACACGTTGGTGGTGGCACTGCTGCTCAATGTGGCACTCATCCTGTTCGGCTGGCGTCGTCACCGCGATCTGTCGCAGCAAGTGACGGTGCGTACCGCCGCCGAGGAACGGGCGCATTCCCTGGCCTCGAAGGATCCGCTGACCGGCTTCCTCAACCGACGCAGCCTGGCCGAAGAAGGCGCAGCGATGTTCGTGCGCGCGGAGAAACGCCGCAAGGCGATGGCGCTGATCATGCTCGATCTCGACCATTTCAAGACCGTCAACGACATGCACGGCCATGCCACGGGCGATGCGCTGCTGAAGCTTGTCGCGGCCGATATAGCAGATGCCATGCCGGCCATCGCACTGACCGCGCGTCTGGGCGGCGACGAATTCGCCTGTGCTTTCCTGTTCGATGCCGAGCATCCCGATACGGTCGAGCGGGTCGCCGAGCGCCTGGTCAGCCGTCTTGCCCGGCCGCTGCACGTAAATGGGTTGCAGCTGCATATCTCGGCAACGATCGGCATTGCTCGGTCCGATTTCGACTGCAGCAGCATCGATGCGCTCATGCGCGCGGCGGATATCGCGATGTATGCGGCCAAGAATGCCGGTCGCAACCGCTATGCCTGGTTCGACCGATCGATGGAACGCGATCTGCAAGCGCGCAGCGACCTGGAAAGCGGGCTGCGCTTGGCGATTCCACGCTGCGAGATCGTGCCATATTTCGAGCAGCAGGTCGATCTCGCCACCGGTCGGCTGACCGGTTTCGAGGTCCTGGCGCGCTGGGAACATCCGACGCGCGGCCTGATCGGACCGGACACCTTCATCCCGATCGCCGAACAGACCGGCATGATCGCCGAGATGTCACTGTCGATCATGCGGCAGGCATTCCTGGCCGCCAAGGATTGGGATGCGCGGCTGTCGGTCTCGGTCAACATCTCGCCATGGCAGTTGAAGGATGCGTGGCTGTCGCAAAAGATTATCAAGGTGCTGACGGAAACCGGCTTCCCGGCCAGCCGGCTGGAGATCGAGATCACCGAAAGCTCGCTATTCGACAATTTGGCGCTGGCGCAATCGATCGTCGGCAGCCTCAAGAACCAGGGCATCGCGATCGCGCTGGACGATTTCGGCACCGGCTATTCGTCGCTCGCCCATCTGCGCGCGCTGCCGTTCGATCGGATCAAGATCGACAAGAGCTTCATCATGTCGATCGCCGAGAATGCGGAGAGCGCAGCGATCGTCAACGCCATCACGCGGCTCGGCGAAAGCCTGAACCTGCCGATCACGGCGGAGGGGATCGAGGATGCGCGGATCGAGGAACGCCTGCGCGCGCTGGGCTGTGCCAAGGGTCAGGGATATCTGTATGGGCAACCGCTGAGTGCGATCAACGTCCGCCGCCTGCTGGCCGAGAAGCGCCTGCTGCGGGTCGTGCCGAGCGAGCGGGCGTCGGCCACCGTGGCACGCGCCGTCGGCTGAACGATCAGGCGCTGGCATCAACAGGCCCCTCGCGTCGTAGACTTCGCGGCGGTTCGCAACTAGATCACCGCGCATGCTCAGCTCGCCGGCCGCGGTACGCGCCGATCCCGACATCATCAGCCTCGGCTGCCGCCTGAACATCGCGGAAAGTGAGACGATCCGTGCGCTCGTCGCTGGGCGCGACATGGTGGTGGTGAACAGCTGTGCCGTGACCAACAACGCCGTCCGTGAGACACGCGATCGCATCCGTAAGGCACGGCGCGAGCGCCCTGGCGCGGAGATCGTCGTTACGGGCTGCGCGGCGCAGATCGATCCGACGGGGTTTGCGGCGATGCCGGAGGTCGATCGGGTCATCGGAAACGCCGAGAAATTGTCGTATTCAGCTTGGAAGGCTGCTGCACCGGTCGTGGTGGGCGACATCATGGCCGTGCGTGATACGGCGCCGCATCTCGCCGCTGCATTTTCCTCACACGCCCGTGCGTTCGTTGAGGTGCAGAATGGCTGCGAACATCGCTGCACTTTCTGCGTGATCCCCTTCGGCCGCGGCAACAGCCGCTCGGTCCCGGCAGGCGCGGTGGTCGAGCGGATTGCCGGTCTGGTCCAGGGCGGGCACCGCGAGATCGTCCTGACCGGGGTCGACCTGACCAGCTACGGCCCGGATCTGCCCGGCACACCGACACTGGGATTGCTGGTCGAACGCATCCTCCGGTTCGTCCCCAAGCTGGAGCGTCTGCGCCTTTCCTCGCTCGATGGCATCGAGATCGACGAACGGCTGTTTGCGCTGATCACGCAGGAGCCGCGGATCATGCCGCACGTCCACTTGTCGCTACAGGCAGGCGACGACATGATCCTGAAGCGCATGAAGCGGCGGCATTCGCGCGCGCAGAGCGTCGCGCTGGTCGAACGGCTGAAGGCCGCACGGCCCGAGCTCGCGATCGGCGCGGACCTGATCGCCGGATTTCCGACCGAAGACGCGGCGATGTTCGCCAACACATGCGCGCTGATCGACGATTGCGACATCGTGCATGGCCATATCTTCCCTTATTCGCCGCGCGACGGCACGCCCGCCGCGCGGATGCCGCAGGTGTCGCCTGCGGTGCGCAAGGAGCGCGCGGCGAAGCTGCGCGAGGCGGGCGCACGGCGGCGGGCTGCCTGGCTACGCGGCATGATCGGCACGACACAGCAAGTGCTGGTCGAGCGGCCCGGTGACCGCGGGCACACGCCCAATTTCGCCGAGGTGCGCTTTCCGCTTGGATTTGATGAGGCACACGCCCCCATTCCTATTCGCCCTGAGCCTGTCGAAGGGCGTGTTCCACCTATCACCAGCGCAGATGAGACACGTGCATCGACAAGCTCAGCACGAACGGGCTTGGTAATACCCGTGACCATCATCGCTGCCGACGAAACCCGACTGACAGGATTACCCGCATGAGCACCGCCTGGCACGACAAGCTGCTCGGCGGCTTCAAGCGTACCTCCGATCGGCTGATCGGCAATCTTGCGGGGCTTGGCGCCGCCCGGCTCGATACCGCGACGCTCGATGATATCGAGGAGGCGCTGATCGCCTCGGACCTCGGCCCCGAGACCGCCGCGCGCATCCGTGCGCGCCTGGCGGAGGGCAGTTTCGAGCGCAACATGGAGGAGCTCGGCATCCGCCTGATCGTGGCGGAAGAGATCGAGAAGGTCCTCGCCAAGGTGGCAAAGCCGCTTGAGATCGAGGCTTTCCCGCGGCCGCAGGTGATCCTCGTCATCGGCGTCAACGGCTCGGGCAAGACAACGACGATCGCCAAGCTCGCGCACCTACTAATGGAGCAGGATTATGCGGTGATGCTGGCAGCCGGCGACACGTTCCGCGCCGCCGCGATCGGCCAGCTCGCCACTTGGGCCAAACGGGTCGGCGTGCCGATCATTTCGGGCAAGGAAGGCGGCGACGCGGCGGGAATCGTCTACGAAGCGGTCAAGCAGGCGACGGCGATCGGCACCGACGTGCTGATCGTCGATACCGCTGGACGGTTGCAGAACAAGCGCGAGTTGATGGATGAACTGAGCAAGATCCGCCGTGTCCTGGGGCGCCTCAACCCCGCCGCGCCGCATGACGTGGTGCTGGTGCTCGATGCCACCACCGGCCAGAACGCGCTCAGCCAGATCGAGGTGTTCAGCAAGGATGCCGGGGTGACTGGTCTGGTCATGACCAAGCTCGACGGCACGGCGCGTGGCGGCGTGCTGGTCGCCGCGGCGGAGAAATACGGCCTGCCGATCCACGCAATCGGGGTCGGCGAACAAATGGGCGATCTGCGCCCGTTCGATCCGAACGAGGTGGCGCGGATCATTGCCGGCGTGGAGCGGGTGCAGAAGTGAGCGGCTCCGTTCCCGCTCACCTCGAATACCACCCCGGCGAACGCCGGGGTCCAGTTGCGCAAGTTCTCGTAACGGCGCGCGCGCGCCAAATTACCTCTGTCTCCCGACTGGACCCCGGCGTTCGCCGGGGTGGTAGTTGCGGCAGGGCCAGCCGGAAATAGTCATGAACACTGCCCCTGCCCGTCCCCCGATCTCGACCGGCCTGCGCCTGGCGATCGATATCGGCCCGCTTGCCGTGTTCTTCCTCGTCAACATGTTCGCGCCCGGTATTGCGCTGACTAAGCTTCTCGCTGCGACGGTCGCCTTCATGATCGCCAGCGCCGCGGCGATGATCGTGTCCAAGGTAAAGACCGGACACATTTCACCGATGCTGTGGATCTCGGGCACCCTGGTGCTCGTGTTCGGCGGGCTGACGCTGTATTTCCACGACGGCACCTTCATCAAGATGAAGCCCACCTTCGTGTACACGATGTTCGCCGCGATCCTGGCTTACGGTCTGGCGACGCGTAAGCCGCTGCTGCAGATGCTGTTGGATACCGCCTATCCAGGGGTCAACGCCGAAGGGTGGCGCAAACTGACGCGCAATTGGGCGATATTCTTCGTGCTGATGGCGCTCCTCAACGAATATGTCTGGCGGACATACGCGCCGCTGCCGGATTCCGACACTAAGGTGTGGGCCGGTTTCAAGTTGTGGGGTGCAGTGCCGCTGACATTGATCTTCGCGTTTGCCAACGTGCCCATGCTGCTGAAGCATGGATTGAAGGTCGCGGACGATCTGCCGGTGCCGCCGGAGGGCTGAAGCTCCTCCCCGGCACAGGGAGGTGGCGCGCGCTAGCGCGACGGAGGGGGTGGGCGGCTACGCTACGGTTGCGTTGCCGCCCCCCCCTCCACCAGCTTCGCTGGTCCCCCTCCCCGCGCTGGGGAGGATGATTTTAGCCGACCGCGCTGTCGTAGATCGCGCCAGCCGCATCCCAGTTCACGACGTTCCACCACGCCTTCAGATAGCCCGGCCGATCGTTCATGTAGGTGAGGTAATAAGCGTGTTCCCAGACGTCATTGCCCAGGATCGGCGTGCCCTTGTCCTTGGCATCGTCCATCAGCGGATTATCCTGGTTCGGCGTCGAGACGACCTTCAGCGCGCCGCTTTCGTCGGCGATCACCCATGCCCAGCCCGAGCCGAACTGGCCCGCGCCCTTGGTGTTGAAATCTTCCTTGAGCTTGTCGAGCCCGCCATAGGTCTGGATTGCTTCGGCGAGCTTGCCCGAGGGCTGAGTCGATCCTTCAGGTCCCATGATTTTCCAGAAGAAATCGTGGTTCCAGAAGCCACCGCCATTGTTGCGCACCAGCGGCGGCAGCGTCGAGATCATGCCGAGGATCTCCTCGATCGTCTTGCCTTCCAGCTTGGGGTCGGCAGCGACGCCTTCGTTGAGCTTGGTCGTGTAGGCGGCGTGATGCTTGTCGTGATGGAACGTCATCGTCTCCTTGGAGATCGTGGGCTCCAGCGCGTCATACGCATAAGGCAGCGGGGGAAGTTCGAAAGCCATGGGGATCCTCCATCAGATGGTCGACTGGGCAACGCCCTGCTTGGCGAAATGGGTCCCACCGACTCGTTACGCAACCGATTCCGAAGGCCCGGCTGAAATTAGCCCGTGGCGCTTCAGGGCGTGGCGCAACTGATCGTAGCTGAGGCCGAGCGCCTCAGCCGTGGTGCGCTGGTTGAAGCGGTTCTCCGCCAAAGCGCGCTCCAGCAGTTCGCGTTCGAAGCGCGCGATGCGGGTCTTGAAATCGCCGCCTAGTGCCGGAGTGGAAGTAGCAGCGATCGCCGTCTCCACCGACCCCGCGACGGCTGCCGGAGAAGCAACGGCGGGCGCGATGCTCGCCGGCTGATAGGGCGAATGAAAAGGGTCGAACTCGATATGTTCGATCGGCCCGACATGCTCCCAGCGATAGACTGCACGTTCGACCACGTTGCGGAGTTCGCGGACATTGCCCGGCCACTGATACTGCACCAGCGCATCGATCGCGCTTGGCCCAAACCCGTCCCAGGCGTCGCGACCGAGTTCGGCCGACATGCGCCGGCCGAAATGATCGGCGAGCACCATCACGTCGCCGGGACGGGCACGCAGTGGCGGCAACGTGACGACCTCGAACGAAAGCCGGTCGAGCAGATCGGCGCGGAACTGATGCCGCTCGACCTTCGCCGGCAGATGCTCGTTGGTGGCCGCGACGATGCGCACATCGACGCGCAGTGGGCGCGACGAGCCGATCCGCGTAATCTCGCCATATTCAACTGCACGGAGCAGCCGCTCCTGCGCGCCCATCGAGAGCGTGCCGAGCTCGTCGAGGAACAGCGTACCGCCATCGGCTTCCTCGAACCGCCCCACCCGCGCCTTGGTCGCGCCCGTGAAGGCGCCCGCCTCATGGCCGAACAATTCCGCCTCGATCAGCGTCTCGGGCAACGCCGCGCAGTTCATCACGACCAGCGGATGATCCCAACGCGGGGACAGGCGGTGCAGCCGCTCGGCGACCAGTTCCTTGCCCGTCCCCCGCTCGCCGATCACGAGCACCGGACGGTCCAGAGCGGCAGCACGGCTCGCACGCTCCAGCACGTCCAGAAAAACGTTCGACTGCCCAATGACCTGTGTTGTCCGCTCCATTCCCAAAGCTTGGCGTATTTTCCCAAGCCGTCGCAAGCGAGAAATGCACTGCTACGCGTAGCTGCAGCAGAAACGGCGGAAAACCGCCATTCCGAAAACTGGCACGCTCCCTGCAAAGCTTCAGGCAATCGTCAGATCGACGAGCCGAAACACTCAGGAGTAATCACCATGTTCGCACAGACCACCGACCTTCGCCGTAACGTCGCCGCCATGTTCTTCGCCGTCCTGTTCAGCTCGGTCACCGTGCTAGCAGCGGTTGGCCCCGGGCAGGCCGCGACGCCCAGCATCGCCACGGCCGCTTGAGCCGAGGCGAGCCGGGCGGGATGCCGACCCCGCAGCCCGCCCGGCAAGAATTCCAGTCAGCTTGAAGGACCGATATCCATGGGCATTTTCTCCCGCACCCGCGACATCGTCGCCGCCAACTTCACCGACCTGCTCGACAAGGCAGAGGATCCGTCGAAGATGATCCGCATGATCATCCTCGAAATGGAGGAGACCCTGGTCGAAGTCCGCGCCTCTGCCGCGCGCACCATCGCCGATCAGAAGGAAATGCGCCGCCACATCGACAAGCTCGGCAAGCTGCAGGACAGCTGGACCGAAAAGGCCGAACTGGCGCTGTCCAAGGATCGCGAGGATCTCGCCAAGGCCGCTCTGGTCGAGAAGCAAAAGGCGGCCGACATGGCCGGCCAGCTGACCGCCGAGATCACCGTGCTCGACGATGCCCTGCGCAGCGCCGAGGAAGACATCGCCAAGCTCCAGAAGAAGCTGAGCGAGGCACGGACCCGGCAGAACCAGATCGTCACCCGTCTGGAGACGGCGCACAACCGCTTCAAGCTGCGCGAGATGTATGCCGGCCAGAAGGTGGAAGACGCGTTCTCGCGCTTCGACATCCTGGATCGACGGGTCGACATGGCCGAAGGCCGCGCCGAAGCAGCGGGCCTGGGCGGCGCACCCAAGACGCTGGACGAAGAGATCGCCGAGTTGAAATCGGCCGAGAAGGTCGATGCCGAACTGGCGGCGATGAAGGCCCGTATCGGCCGGGACGGTTGAGATGGAAGACATCTTCGTACCGCTGATCGCGATCACCTCGCTCTTCATCGGGATGCCGTGGATCATCCTCCACTACGTCACCAAGTGGAAGCAGGCGCCCAAGATCACGCAGGAAGACGAAGGCCTGCTCGACGAGCTCTACTCGCTCGCCCGCCGGCTGGAAGACCGCCTGCACACCGTCGAGCGCATCGTCGCTGCCGACAATCCCGACTGGAAGCCCGCCGCGCGGGTCGACCAATCGGACGACTATCTTTCGAGGAGGAACTGAAATGTCCGCCAGCCGCACCAAATTCTACGTCGACAAGCAGAACCGCAAATGGCTCGGCGTCTGTGCCGGGATCGCCGACTATACCGGGGTCGATGTCACCTGGGTCCGCGTCGGCACCGTGGTCTTGACACTCGCCGGGGGCTTCCCCTGGACGCTGATCGCTTATTGGCTGGTCGCCTGGATGGCCGACAACAAGCCCGCCGGCCTGTACGAAGACCGTGAGGAACAGAAGTTCTGGCAGGGCGTGCGCTCCAACCCGAAGCGCTCGACCGCGGAAATCCGCTCCAGCTTCCGCGACATCGATCGCCGGCTCGCCGACATCGAGATGCATTACACCAGCCGCAACAGCCGGTTGGCCAACGAGATCGACAGCCTGCGCTGAGGCGCAGGCTAGTCAACGGGGAGAAGTCGCATGAATTGGGGATTGTTGATACCGATCGTGGCGATCAGCTGCGGGCCGATCGCCTGGGTGCTGACCACCTGGATCCGTGCCCAGCACGGTTATCCGCTGGAGAGCAAGAAAGGCGAGCTGATCCGCCGTGACGGCGATCTCTCCACGATGCGCAAAGCCGAGCTGCTGGCCGCGGAAAACGAGCGGCTGAGCGGGCAGGTCGCCCGCCTAGAGGAGCGGATCGCGGTGCTGGAACGCATCGCTACCGATCCTGCCGAGCGCACCGCCCGCGAGATCGACGCGCTACGTGGCCGCTGAGGAGGATGTAAGATGTTTGAATTGCTCAGAGACAATGGCTTTACTGTCTTCATGATCGCCTTAGTGGTGGTCGGCATTCCGGTGATCGGCGGTCTGCTCCACGAGACCTACAAGGTAACGCTCAAGCATCGCGAGAAGATGGCCAATGCGCTGAATGCGCAGGCGGCCGAAAAGGCGGCGCAATATGTCGCGCAGAACGAGCGCCTGGAACAGCGGGTGCGCGTACTGGAGCGGATCGTCACCGACGGCGGCATCGACGTCGCTCATGAGATCGACCGGCTGCGCGACGACCGCGCGCCACTTAACTAGGAGCGTAGTTACATGGATAATCCGTTCGCCATGGTGGTCGCGATCATTCTGATCGTCACCGTCGGCAGGGTGCTGCAGGCACGCTATCGCCACGAGCATCGCGACGACGCTACCGACACGTTCCGCCCGGCCACTGCCGCCGCTGATGCCGAGAACCAGCGGCTGCGTGAGGAACTGAAGTCGATGAAGGAGCGGCTGGCCGTTCTCGAACGGCTCGCCACCGACAGCAACGATAGCGGCGCCCGGCTCGATCGCGAGATCGAACGCCTGCGCGACCGCAGCTAACCCCAAGGAGCAGGGATCATGACCGACCCCAACCTTTACATCACCTTGGCCAGCGCGGCACTCGCCGGCCTGGCGATGCTGACCTTCGCCGCACTGACCGGCTGGCGCGGCTGGCTGCAGCTAAAAGCGCAGGAATTGCATGCCAGCGGCGACATGCCGCGGCAGCAGGCACTACCCAATGCCAGCGCTCGGATCGAGATCGCCGATCTCAAGGAACGCATCCGCAAGCTTGAGGCGATCGCTGCCGGGGTGGACCTGTAGGGTCCACCCTAGTACCGGACGGACCATGCCCAGTCTGTCCGACCTCCAAGACGAATATAGCTTCCTCGACGCCGATGATCGCTATCGCCTACTGATCGATCTGGGACGCGATCTGGAACCGATGCCGGAAGCTCTAAAGACCGAGGCGACGTTGGTGCGGGGCTGTTCCGCGTCGGTATGGGTCTATCCGATGGTGCGCGACGATGGCACGCTCCACTTCCTTGCCGACAGCAACGCCGCGATCACCAAGGGGATCATCGCCCTGGTATTGCAGACCGTGCAGGATCAGGCGCCCGCCCCGATCCTCGCCACCAGCATCGACGACGAGCTCGCACCGTTCGATCTCAAGAACCAGCTGAGCTCCAACCGGACCCAGGGCATTCCGAACATGATCGCGCTGATCCGCCAGACCGCCGAGCGTTACGCCGCCTGACTGCCGGCATCGTCACAAGGCTGCGATCAGCGCGGCGCCTTGGGCGGGCGCGGGTACGGGGTGAATTTCTCGAGGCTCACCGATCCGTCGGTGAAGCGCGTGCTGCGATCGAGCAGGTTGACGATATCGATGCTGCACAATTGGCTGGTATAGACCTTGTTGACCATGATCTGGTCGTCATCGAGGAACGACGCCCCATTGGGCCGGTTGACGTAGATCGTGCCGCCATTGGTCGTGTAGACGATTGCCGTCTTGTCGACGATCTCGCTCGCCCGGATGTTCCGCAGCGGTATGCAATTGACCGGTTCGCCGGCCGTTCGCCCAGCGAGGATCTTGGCCAGTCGCGCGTCGGGCGTCAGGCGCTCACGGGCCTGAGCAAGCCCCGTCGACAGCAACAGCGCGCTACCGACAACAAGATGAAGGATCCGCATAGCATTCTCCCAAGCAGGCCGACAGCGTAACAGGCGCCGCTGAATAGCGGCTGAATTCCCTGGTACTTAGGAGATCAACGCTGCTCCGGGCGTAGGGTTGCCGTCACCTCGGCGACATCGGCGCCGGCGGGAACCAGGCTCCAGTTGTGCGGATCGCTGCCGCGCAGCACGGTGACTGCGCCCTTGGGACAGATGCCAAGGCATTTAACCTCGACAATGCCGAGCGCCGCCTTGCGCCCCTTGGCGAGACCAAGCTCGCGCCGCATCGCCCTGCCGAGCGTCGTCTTGCCTTTCGGGCCGAAGCCGCCGCCCAGTTTCTTTGAGCATTTGCCGCACACGAGCAGCGTGTCCGACCAGTTGGACGGGACAGCCCTCAAACCGCGGGCTTCCACTCCCGCATCTCCTCGGCCACGCGCAGCACGTCATAAGCCGCCTGCACCTCCCGGAAGCGCCTGGCCGCCTCGGCGTCGCCGGGACGTAGATCGGGATGGCTGTCCTTGGCCAGCTTGCGCCAGGCAAGCTTCACCGCGGCGAATTCCACATCCGGCTCCAGCCCCAACAAGTCGAGCGCGCGCATCTCGTCTCGCGAGCGGCTGCCGTCGCCGGGCCCTGCCCAACTATTATGCTTCGATTCGGTATAGCCGTCCGCAGTTTGCGTTTCGGCGCGCTCGCGCTCGGCGGCTTCCTCGGCGGTCAGGCCTTCGAAATAATTCCACCCGCGATTATACTCGCCGGCATGCACCTGGCAGAAATACCAGCGTTCGGGGCTGTTGGGCGATTTGGGCGCGGGGCAATCGCCCTTTTCCTCGCAGCCATGCCGATCGCACAGCCGCACGGTCACCGCTTCGAAGCCCGACTCGCCGTAGCCACGCCAACGGGGAAAGCCCCAATCTGCTGATCTTGAAGAGGAACGCGCCATCGCGCACGACATAGGCCGCGTGGATGATAGCGCAAGCAGATGTCACCCGGGCGCGTTACCGGGCATGACGAACCGGATGCCTTGCTCGACCCCGCCGCAGCCCAGGCCACCATCGGGACGGAAGCTTTTTTCGAACCGTCCTCCGCTCAGCACGCCGGCGCCCGCCTGACTGAAAACGAACGGCGGATAGGAAGCGACGACGCGCAGATTGACCACTTTGCCTTCTGCCGAAACATCGGACTGGGTCCGGACCCACCCCTCGAAACCCCACAGCGCTGCTTCCATGGGGAAACTGCTGCTGCTCACGTTGGCGCCCAGAAATCGCGGGGCTGAATCGACCAGTGCACATTGCCGTGCCGACAGGCCGGAACTGGCAAAGGCCGCGCTTGCCGCCGCTGGGTTGCCGCTGTCCTGCTCCAACGATGCGAGCCGCACCAGAGCGCCGACCTTCAACGGGTGGTTTGCCGGCAATTCGGCATCCGCACCCACCGCGGTTAGCAATGCGCGCGAACGGGCATCATTCGCGCGTACCGCATCCGCCAGCAGCAGGCGGATCGCATTGCGTGCGGTGGGATCGCTGGCATAGGGTTCCGTGGGCAACGCCGGAGTCACCAACCGGGCATAGCCTTTCGGATCCCACCGCTGGGCCAGACTGTTGCTCCAGACGCGAGATTGGATGGCCAGCCGTGCCGCCGGCGGCACGCCGTGTGCAGATGCGATGGCGAGTTCCCGCTGCGCGAAAGCGAGCGACTCCTCGCGGCCGACCACAACGTCGGCCGTTAACAGATGCAAGATCGGCACCAACGCCAGCGCATCCTTGCCACTCGCCGTCTCGGCCGTCGCCAATTGCGTCCGCAATCGCGGCAGCACCGCTGCGTCCGCTCCGGCCAGCATCTGGGGCGGATCGACATGCTTCGTGCTCAGCCAGCTACCCAGTTCCCCGTCGAGGAAGGTCTGTATCGACGGCCGCTCAAAGGCGGTGGAGCAGCGCAGTTCCACGCGCACGTGGTTGCGAAAGAAAACCGGCGTCGCCTTCACCTTCTCCGCCGTCCAGGACCAGTTGCGCGCCTGGCGAGCGAATTCCAGCGCCACCTGCCCGCCGCCCGCGGCATAGACCGGCAGGCTATGCGGCACCGTCCCGTCATCGGCAACGCTGAATTCGATCACCGCGACGTCAGCCGGTTTCAGTCCTGCCTCTCCGCCGCATTCCGGCATCTTCATGCCATCGGCGGGATCGAAGCTGCCCTTGGGCAAGCGGCCAGCGCCAGTCATCGCCATGTAGCGGCGTGCATCGTCCTTCTTGCCGGCAAGCAGCGCTGCAATCGCATAGTTCGACCGCACCGTGACATCGTCGAGCCCGGTGCGGGAGGTCAGCCCGCCGAGCAGTTGCACGGCGGCGGCGCTTTGCACGCGAGAGGCTTCGAACGCGCCCTGGTTCAGCAGCAACTGGCCGTAGACGCGCTTGAAGATCGCCTTGACCGTCGGATCGGCCTTGATCGTCGCCAATGCCGTATCGGCACGCACGACCGCTGCGGCGGCGACGGCTGGATCGACGAAGGTCGCGGTCTCGATCAGTCCGCGCAGGGTGGCGAGCCGCTCGGTGGAGTCTGCCGCCAGGGGTTCGGCATGGGCATAGGCATCCGCAGCGCTGGCGTAATCGAGCGATGCCTCCGCGATGCGGCCGAGCGTCATCAGGGCGCTGTAGCGATCCGGAACTAACGACGTATCGGAGGTCGGCAGCCCCGCCAGCCCGCTTCGTGCCGCCGCCACTGCGTCGTCCATCCGCCGCAAGGCCAGCAGCACGCCGCTCTTGCGCACGCGGACGATGGCGAGCGTCCTCGGGTTCTTGGCCACCCGGCGTTCCAGCGCTTCCCACGCCACCAGCGCGGCGGCGTTGTCACCCTTGTCGCTGAGCGCGGTCGCCGCATCGAAATCCTGTTGCGCTGTCGTCGCCGCTTGTTGCGCGGTGGCGGCGCCCGTCATGGCGATCGCCGCGATCAGCATTGCCTGTTTCACGACTCCGTCCCCTTCACCCCACATCCGGCGAAGCTATCGCCGGGCAGCGTGAAGCGCCAGAGGGTCTGTAAGCCGGGTTCTGTCCACCCGTTTGACCGGGATGGGCGACCATTCCTCTAGGCCCGCATTTGCATGCGGGCTCAAGCGACCAACCCGGGCGACGAGCAGCAACGATGCTCATGTGCCGCCCCTATTCGGTCTTGCTCCCGGTGGGGTTTGCCGTGCCGCCCCTGTTGCCAGGCGCGCGGTGCGCTCTTGCCGCACCCTTTCACCGTGGCGTCGCCTAAGCGGTCGCCGTCTGCTCTCTGTGGCACTTTCCCTGGCCCCTCTTGCGAGAAGCCGCCGGGCGTTACCCGGCACCGTCGTTACGCGGAGCCCGGACTTTCCTCGCGTGTCCAAAGACACCCGCGGTCGCCCGACCCTCTGGCGAGCGGCGTCCTAGCGACGTCCTCTACTCGTGTCGAGCGGCGTTGCTGGCGGAGACCTTCCGCTTTTTGAGCGTCACCCCGGACTTGTTCCGGGGTGACGAGAAAGGAAGATGGTAAATCTTGGCCGGTGCTGCCAGTCGACTTGCCGCCGGTGCCAACGCCCACACCGGACTCCGCTGAAGCAAAGTACCACCGTTCCTCAATCACCCTGCGGCTTGGGCAACAGCAAGGCGAGCAGGATGCAGCGGCATTCGGCGTCGATCTCGCCGTCGATCAGCTCGGGCCTAAACCGGCGCTGGAAAGCCACCACCGCCGCCAGCTTGTCCGCCACGTCGTAGCCGAAACGTTCCAGCGCGAGCAGGAAGCCGCCGTCGGTCCAGCCGGGATCCATGAGGTTCTTGGTCGGGCGCGGCAAAGCCAGGCGGACCTTGGCGAGGCGCGCCCAGGGGAACAGTTCGCCCGGATCCTGCTTGCGCGTCGGCGCGATATCGGAATGCCCGACGACGTTACCGCGCCCGATATCGTAGCGCTGCTTGATCTCGGCGATCAGCGGCAGCAGCGCGTCGATCTGTTCCTCGGCAAAGGGGCGATAGCCGAATTCATGGCCGGGATTGACTATCTCGATGCCGATGCTCGCGCTGTTGACGTCGGTGATGCCGCGCCAATGCGAGCGGCCGGCGTGCCAGGCGCGCTTGTCCTCGGCGACCATACGCAGCACCACGCCATCCTCGTTGACGAGATAATGCGCGGAGACCTTGGCGAGCGGGTCGGTCAGGCGGCGGATCGCCGCCTCGGCGCTTTCCATGCCAGTATAATGCAGCACGATCATCGTGATCGGCAGCAGGCGTTCGTCGAAATTGGGCGATGCTGTGTCGATCATCGTCATGCTTCTTCCAGCTCTGCATCGGCCACCACGGTGTTCACGAGTGGCGTTGTTACCTGCCGACTTAGCACAGACAGTCGTCGAGGATAGCCGCACCCCGCGGCCGCACGCCCCTCACCCCAGTCAGGCGGTCACTTCGTAGAGGCCGCGATAGCGCGTCGAGGGGCGGAATGCCTCGGTCTGCCCGATCACCGTCTCGCCCGCACCCAGCACGAGCAGGCCGCCCGGCCGGATCGCGGTCGCCAGCCGGTCGAGCACCTGGCGGCGCAAAACCGGCGTGAGGTACAGCAGGACGTTGCGGCACAGCACGAGATCGAACTTGCCCACCGGCAACAGATCCGCGACGAGATTGAGCCGGCGATAGGAAATCTGCCGCACCAGATCGCGGCTGGCCACCCAGTCGCCGGCATCGGTATCGAACCATTGCAGCATCCGCTTGACCGGCAGTCCGCGCTGGATCTCGAACTGCGAATAGCGCGCGGCGCGGGCGCGGGCGATCGCCGCTTCCGAGACGTCAGTGGCGAGCAGTTCGGGCCGGCGCCCGCCGGTGGCCGCCACCTGTTCGCTGAACAGCATGGCGAGCGACAGCGGCTCCTGCCCGACCGAGCAGCCGGCCGACCAGACGCGGACGTTACGGGTGGGTGCTTCCGCCGCCATGTCGGCAACGGCCGCCGCCACCATTTCCAAAACCGCAGCGTCGCGGAAGAACGAGCTTTCCTGGTTGAGAAGTGCGTCGACCACGCGGTCGATCAGCACATGATCGGTCCCCGCCAGGATTTCGCTGGCCAGCGTATCCAGCGTTTTCAGCCCACGGTCGCGCAGGATCGGCTGCAACGCGGTCTCGATCCGCCAAAATCGCTCCGGGCCGATCTGCTGCCCGGTGTTCCGTTCCAGCAATGCCGCCACGATCTGGAAGGCGCTTCCGGGCCGATTGTGGTCCACCGGCCGATGGGCGTGCGCGATCATGACGGCCGCTGCCGCGTCGCGATCAGCTGCCCGATCTGCTCGGGCGGCAGGATCGCACTCGCACGGCCAGCGCCCGCGATCGTGCCCGGCATGCCCCAAACGACAGAGCTCGCTTTGTCCTGCACGATCACACTGCCGCCAGCCTCGACGATGTGGCGCGCGCCATCGCTGCCATCGCTGCCCATGCCGCTCAGCACGACGGCGAGCGCACGCGATCCGTACACCTCGGCCAGGCTTTCGAACATCGGGTCGACCGAGGGCATACAGCCGCTACGAACCGCTTCGTGCGTCAAGCGGATCGAGGCCTCCCCGCCGCCCAGGCTAACGACGCGCAGATGGGCGTCGCCCGGCGCGATGATCACGCGGCCTGGGCGGATGCGGAGCCGATCGACCGCGATGTCACAGGGCCGGCCGGCGAGCACGGCAATTTGTGCCGCGAAATACGGCATGAACGATGTCGGCAGGTGCTGTGTGATCAGCATCGGCAGCGGGAAAGCAGGCGGTATGTGCTGGAACAGCTGGCTGAGCGCGTGGATTCCGCCGGTCGAGGCGCCGATCGCGACGATATCGAAACCGCTGACCGCGATAGACGCCGGCGCCGTTGGCGCCGGCTCCGGCAGAGGCGCCTGCACCTCGAACAAGCGCGATATCTTGTCGATCAGCACTTGAGCGAAACGGCCGGCGAACGCCCCGCCGCCGGGCTTGATCAACGTATCGGCAGCCCCTAGCGCAAGAGCCTGCACCGTCGTCAGGGCGCCCTCCCTGCAAGTGGAGGAGACGATCAGGATCTTGGCCTGGTCGCTCGCGGCAAGCAGATCGGGCAAGGCGCTCAGCCCGTCAATGCCCGGCATCTCGATATCGAGCAGGATGGCATCGACATGACGGTGGCGCAGAAACTCTATCGCGGCCGTCACGCTCTGGACGGCTCCGGCCAGCACGAACCGGCCACTACCCTCGATCGCGCGCCCGATCACCGCGCGTGCCACCGCCGAATCGTCGACGATCAGGATGGCGGGCCTGGTGCCGGATGCGGACGGCGCGGAGGCGCCCGTCGAGATGGGCTGGATCGACATCGATCGGCCCCGTCAGGCCATGCCGACAATCTGCAATTTACTCTCCAGCGTCTCGCGATCGAACGGCTTCATGACATACTCGTCCGCGCCCGCCTCGATCGCCGCACGGATGTGACCCATGCCATTTTCCGTCGTGCAGAACACGACCTTGGGGCGGCTGGTAACCGCACTCACGCGCAGGGCGCGCAGGAAATCCATGCCGCTCATCACCGGCATGTTCCAATCGAGCAGGATGACGTCGGGCGCGGACACGAGACAGCTGTCGAGCGCTTCCTTGCCGTCGCCGGCTTCCGTCACCTTGAAATTGAGGGTCTCGAGAATGTGCCGGGCCACCTTGCGGATCACCTTCGAATCATCGACCACCAGACACGTCTTCATGTGCACATCCCGCTATTGGCCTGATCGACCTGCCCGAAATACGTAAGCTTCACGTTAATCGCCTGGCCTCAGGCAGCGAGGGTGACGATGCCGGGCAGCAAGGCCCGCAGATCGATCACCAGAACGGCCTCACCCCCGCGTTCGATGACCCCGCAGCCGGTGTCGCTCCAGCCACCATCCAGCACGATCCCAGATGCCAGCGGCAGAAGGTCGAAGGGCGCGACATCCTCCAAGGTATCGACCAGCACCGCGTAATGATGCCCGTCAACCGGCGTGATGACCGCACGCGTCGGCTGCCGTTCGGCCGGCGGAAGGTTCAGGGCGGCGTGCGTATCGATCACCGTGACGACACGGCTGCGCAGCGCCGCAAGCCCCAATACTTGCGGCACGGTGCGCGGCACCGGCACCACGGCGGTAATATCGACGACGGATTCGACCTGCGAGGATTCGATCGCCACCGTTCGTCCGGCGATCTGGGCGATCAGGAACAATCCGCTCATCGAACGCCTCCTGCACAAGCGGCGAGCGCCGCCAGAAGCCCCGCACGGTCGTAGCGGTAGATGCTGCCGTCGTCGGCACCTTCCCGCTCGTGACGCAATCGAACGATCGGCGCGGCGATGTCGGGTGCGACATCGTCGTCCATCGACAACACCACGGCGGCGTCCTCCCCCTTTTTCAGCCGGTTCGCGACGCGGTATCCAGCACTTGCCAGCAATGGCTTCAGGAACGTCGTCATCCACGCCGATTCCGCCCCGCCGATCAGGCACAGAGGCGGCGCTTCGTCGTATACCTTCTCGCCGTGCACCGCGAACAGCCAGTGGACGTCGAGCATTTCGATCTGCTCGCCGTCGATCACCACGACGCCCGCCACCAGCCCGATCTCGCGCGCCGGCGCCATGGCCTCGGGGAGATCGACGATGTCGAACGCCTGGGCGATGGCGTAGCCGACCTCCGACACGCCATCGCGCAGCCGCAGCACGAACAGGTCCGTCCGCTCGCCGAGATCGGCGATCGTGGCCAGCGGCATTATCTTGCCGTCGGTCGACAGGCGCCATTGCCCTGCGGCGAAGCGGATGGCGTGCGCCGGTACCGGCTCCACGCGATCGATCACCGCCAGCGGCACCACGCGCCGCACCCCATCGAGATCGGCGAACAGCAGCGCCGACGCGGTCTCGGCCGCTTCCTCCTCCTCGACATCGTCGCCAAGCGCCTCGCGCGTGAATTCCAGCCCCACGGCCGATGCGATGCCCGAACAATCGAGCAGCAACATCGGCAGACCACTGTCGGGCAAGGTCTGCCCGGCATAGATGCCGCTGGCCATCACGGCCGGCGCGGCGGGCTTGATGACCAATTCCTCGTTGTCCAGCACGGTATCCACGGCGAGCGCATAACTGCCACCGACGACGCTGACGATGACCAGCATCGTCGGTCCGTCGCAACTGCGCGGCAGCCCCATGACGCCGCCGAGATCGACCAGCGGCATGCGTCGATCGCGTACCGTGGCCGCCGGCGTGTCGCCCAGCATGTCGACGCGGATCGCGCCATTGCCGGTGCCGCCGCGCACGGTGACGATTTCTTCGATCGCCTGGCGCGAAATGGCGAAGCGCTGGTCCCCTACCCCGACGCCGATCGTCGAGATGATCGACAGCGTCAGCGGCACATGGATGGAGAGCCGCAGTCCCTTGCCGACATTGTTGTCGATTTCGATACGCCCGCCGATCTGCTCGATATTGGCGCGGACCACGTCCATGCCCACGCCGCGCCCGGAAGTGGCGGTGACCTCGTCCTTGGTCGACAGCCCTGCCTCGAACACCAGGTCGAGCTTGGCCTTGTCGCTCAGCGCCTGCAGATCGCGCAGGCTACGGCCAGTGGCGGCGACCTTCTCGATCAGCCGCTCGACATCGATGCCGCGGCCGTCGTCGGCGACCTCGATGATGATCTGATTGCCGGATTGCCGCGCGAACACGGTAAGCCGACCATTTTCGCGCTTGCCTGCGTGTCTACGCTCGGCAGCGCTCTCGATGCCGTGGTCGATGGCGTTACGGATCATGTGGCCGAGCGGATCGCGGATCATCTCGATCATCTCGCGATCGAGCTCGACATCGCCGCCCTCGATCGTCAGTGTCACCGCCTTGTTCAGTTCAGCCGCAGTATCGCGCACCATGCGGGGCAGTGCCGAGAACAAGGCATCGACCTTCTGCATGCGCGTCCGTGTCACCGTATCGCGCATTTCGGCCACGGTCAGCGACAGGCGCTCCAATGCCGCTTCCACCGCGGGATCGGCGCCGTCGTCACGCAGTCTCCGGGCGAGTTCGTTGCGCGCGAGCACCATGTCGGACATGCCGGACATCATCCGATCGAGCAGATCGACGTTCAGGCGGACGCTGCGCGTCGGCTGGCGCTGTGCCGTCGGCAGCGCGGCGGGTGCGATCGCTGCTGCGCCTTCATCAAGTGCCGCGATCAGCAAATCCTCACCCGTATCGTCGAACGACACACCGGCATCGATCGCTTCGACGATCTCGCCGATGCGATCGACGATCGCCAGCACGGCATTGACCAACCGCGTGTCCGGAACGCGCGCGCCGGATCGCACCGCCGCAAGCACGTCCTCGGCAGCATGGCTCAGGCGGGCGAGCCGCGGAAGATCGAGGAAGCCGCAACTGCCTTTGACGGTGTGAACGAAGCGGAATATCGCATCGAGCCGCTGGCGGTCGGACGGATCGCTTTCCCACGCGACGATTTCCCCGGAAAGCGCCTCAAGCGTCTCCCGTGTCTCCGCAATGAATTCCTGAAGCAGATCGTCCATGAGCCCCCGCCGATGCGGGAGGACCATTGGACGCCAAGTGGTTAAGGCGAGGTTAGTCGGCGGCGCTCAGCTTTTGAACGTCACGCCGAACAGCAACACCGCTTCGTCGGGCGCGGACACCTGGACCGTGCCGCCGGCTTCGGTCAGCAGCGCCTGGACGAGATGGGCGGCCGCCGCGCGCGGGGTCACGACCGCGTCGCCGCTCGTGCCGGTCAGCGCACCGCGGAGTTCCTGATCGAGCACAATGCGCGGGCCATCGGCACGCACGACGATCTCCACCGCGCCGCCGACGCTCTCGGCGCCGATATCGAGCCTGCCGCCGCGGATCAGCGCGTCGCCCGCGATCAGCGCCAGGTTGAGCAGCACCTTGATCGCAGGCTTGGGCAGCGTGGTATCCTCGACCAGCCAGCCGAGCTTCACGCGGTGGTTCTCACCGAACAGCCCCTCGATCGCGGCCCGCGCCTCGCGCGCATCGACCATCTCGCCGAACCCGCCGGCCGCGCCGAAGGCGAGCCGGAAGAATTTCAGCTTGTTGGCGGATGCCTTGGCGCTTTCGTTGAGCAGTTCCAGGCACCGGGCGCGCATGTCCGGATCATGTTCGTCGGCGAGTAGCTCCAGCCCGTTGTTGAGCGCGCCGACCGGACTGAGAAGGTCGTGGCACAGGCGCGAACAGAGCAGGCTGGCGAAGTCGACCGGGCTGATGGTCATTGTCATGGGGTCCGCTTCGGGAAGGAATGTGATCGCTCTTCTGGCGGCGCGCGCGCGGCGACGCAACCCACAGCGGTCGAGAGAACGGTGAAGCTCCCGTGTAACGCGACGCGATCAGGATTGCGAGGTCACCACATCGAACTCTACCGCCTCGAACGCGCCCGGCTTAACCGTCCGCCAGGCGCGCGCATCCTGCCCCGCCAAAATCAGCCACACCGCGCCGTCGCCCATCGCACCGGCGGCGTCGGTCGCCGACGGCTCGGCCCTACCCGTTGGGTGTGAATGATAGTGGCCGATCGGCGCACTGCCGCCGGCTCGTGCACGACGGTGGGCGGCAAACAAGGCCGCGGGGTCGATCTCGAACGCGCGCGCCGGGTCGGGTGCCACGTTGGCGCAAGGCTCGGCCGCGGCGATCAGTGCGCTGGTGCCGAACAGCAGACCGCACACTTCGAGCCCGGGCGCTGCCTGTGCCTCGGCCAGCAGCCGCCCCAGCAAGGCGCTTGAAATTTCCAGCGTCATGCCCACATCGCTAGAACATGAGCCGGGGGGTTTCCATCATCGAAGCACGCATTTCCGACACGGCCGATGGCTGGCGTCTGGATCGTGCGCTTGCGGACGCGGTACCGACGCTTTCGCGCGAACGGCTGAAGGTGCTGATAAACGGCGGTTCGGTGAGCGACGGAGCGGGCGCCTTGTCGCGCGATCCATCGCGCAAGGCTGCGGCCGGGACATTATTTCACGTTGCCGTGCCCGATCCGACGCCAGCGCATAACGTGGCGCAGGATATCGCGCTCAACATCGCGTACGAGGACGAGCATCTGATCGTCATCGACAAGCAGGCCGGGCTGGTCGTGCATCCGGCAGCGGGCAATCTCGACGGTACGTTGGTCAACGCGTTACTCCACCATTGCGGCGGCAGCCTGTCCGGCATCGGCGGGGTCGCGCGGCCGGGCATCGTGCACCGGATCGACAAGGATACGTCGGGGCTGATGGTCGCGGCGAAGACGGATCGTGCCCATGAGGGCTTGGCGCGGCAGTTCCACGATCACAGCATCGACCGCCGCTACAAGGCGATCGTTTCAGGCAAGCCCGCGCCGCCGGCCGGCAAGGTCGATGCGCCGCTCGCGCGCTCGCCCAGCAATCGCAAGAAAGTGGCGATCGTCGAGGGCGGCAAGCGCGCAGTGACGCATTTCAGCACGATCCGCACCCTGAAGAATGCGGCCTTGGTCGAATGCCGGCTGGAAACCGGACGGACCCATCAGGTGCGCGTGCACATGTCGTCGATCGGTCACCCCTTGCTGGGCGACCCGGTTTATGGTAGAACAAAACAAGTTCATCGGGAGCTATTGGAAACCCTGCATTTCCATCGCCAGGCGTTGCATGCGGCCCGACTTGGGTTCATTCACCCCGTGAAAAGCATCGCTTTGGCGTTTGAAAGCGAAATGCCGGACGACATGCAGGAACTGTTCAACTCACTTATCGTATAGCTAGTCGGGATAGTGCCGCAGTGCGGCATGCCCAATCAAAGGGAGATCAAGTCATGGCCAAAAGCAACCTGCCGGCCACGGTCCCCGCTCTTGGCGGCGAGGCGAGCCTCAACCGCTATCTGTCGGAAATCAAGAAATTCCCCATCCTCGCGCCCGAGCAGGAATATATGCTCGCCAAGCGCTTCGAGGAACATGGCGACACCGATGCTGCAGCGCAGCTGGTGACCTCGCATCTGCGCCTCGTGGCGAAGATCGCGATGGGCTATCGCGGCTATGGCCTGCCCACGTCGGAGCTGATCTCCGAAGGCAATATCGGCCTGATGCAGGGCGTGAAGAAGTTCGAGGCCGATCGCGGCTTCCGTCTCGCTACCTATGCCATGTGGTGGATCCGCGCTTCGATCCAGGAATATATCCTGCGCTCGTGGAGCCTGGTGAAGATGGGTACCACCGCGGCGCAGAAGAAATTGTTCTTCAACCTGCGCCGGATGAAATCGAAGCTCGACGCGTTCGAGGACGGTGATCTGACGCCCGAGCATCTGACCAAGATCGCCACCGATCTCGGCGTGACCGAAGCCGAAGTGACCAGCATGAACCGTCGCATGGCGATGGGCGGGGATACTTCGCTCAACGTGCCGATGCGCGAGGATGGCGACGGCCAGTGGCAGGATTGGCTGCAGGATGATGCGCCGTTGCAGGACACGGTTGTCGCCGAAGCGCAGGAAGCCGATGTGCGGCACGAAATGCTGACGTCGGCGATGGAAGACCTCAACGAGCGCGAGCAGCATATCCTGACCGAGCGCCGGTTGACCGACGATCCCAAGACGTTGGAAGAGCTGAGCCAGGTCTATGGCGTCAGCCGTGAGCGTGTGCGTCAGATCGAAGTGCGCGCATTCGAGAAGCTGCAAAAGGCGATGATGCGGCTAGCTGGCGATCGCCGCCTGCTGACCGCCGCCTGATCCGGTGCCCGCCCCCGCTTTCTCATGATCGTCGTGATCGGTGGCGGGGCGGCGGGCATTGCGGCCGCGCGAACGCTATGGGACGCAAACGCCGATGTATTGCTGGTCGAGGCCGGTGGACGGCTCGGCGGGCGGGCGCATAGCTTATTACTGCCCGCCATGGCGCCGGTCGGCTCTGGAGCTGTTCCCCGGCGAAGGCCGGGGCTCAGTAGCGATGGCGGCAGCAACGACGTCCCGTCCTTAGATCATGAACGCTCCGCGACTGGGCCCCGGCCTTCGCCGGGGAACGCGGAGGCGCCTGCCGATACGCTACTCACGGTAGACGCCGGCTGCGGCTGGCTCCATTCCGCGGGTCGCAACCCCTGGACCGATCTCGCCGAACGCTACGGCTTCACCGTCGATCGCACGCCCACCAACTGGACGACGCAGTGGCGCGATCTCGGCTTTCCCCCCGAGGATCAGCGCTCCTTCCGCCAAGCGTGGCAGCGTTGGGAGGAAACCGCGTACGCCGCGCTCGGCGGCTCCGACCGTCCGCTCTCCGACTTCATCGCCCACGGCGATCGCTGGCGTCCGATGATCGATGCCGTTTCCGGCTATGCCAATGGCGCACCGCTGAGCGAGGTCTCGCTGCACGATTGGGCCGCCTACGAAGACGCGGTGACCGAGGATAATTGGGTGATCGAACAGGGCTATGGCACGGTGGTGGTACGCCATGCTCTGGGGGTGCCGGTTCAGCTCAACACCATCGTGTGGCGTGTCGATCATCACGCCCGCACCCTCCGCCTCCATACCGAACGCGGGACGATCGAGGCCGATCAGGTCATCGTCTGCGTGCCGACCACCGCCTTGGCGAGCGAGGCGCTGCTGTTCGACCCGCCATTACCAGCCAAGCACGACGCCGCCGCGGCGTTGCCGCTGGGCCTGGCCGACAAGGTGTTCCTGCACGTGGCCGGTGGCGGCCTGCCGGAAAACGGTCACCTGATCGGTAATCCTTACAGCGGCAAGACCGCCAGCCACCGTCTGTCGCCATTCGGCTGGCCGCTGATCGAAAGCTTCTTCGGCGGCGAATGTGCCGAGGCGCTGGAGCAGGAAGGTGACGGTGCAGCAGCGGATTTCGCGATCGGCGAGTTGGTCGCGCTGCTCGGGTCCGACTGGCGCCGGCGGCTAACGCCGCTTGCCGCGACCCGCTGGCGCGCCGAGCCGCATATCCATGGCGCCTATTCGCACGCCCGGATCGGCGCGGCAGCGCAGCGCGTGGTGCTGGCCGAGCCGATCGACGAGCGGCTGTTCTTCGCCGGTGAGGCGTGTTCGGCGCAGGATTTCTCGACGGCGCATGGGGCGTATGCGACGGGCGTGGCCGCGGCGGAGGCGGTGTTGGCGCAGCGGAAGGTCTTGCACCCCTAGCCAAAGACGGTTCGTCACTCCGGACTTGTTCCGGGGTCCACCGTGCCACATGCTTTCAAGCCAACGATTTGGCGGAGGGTGGACCCCGGAACAGATCCGGGGTGACGGTGACGAGTTCTTGGCACAGCGGTCCCGCGTCCGCACAGAGCGATCAGGCGAAGATGATGGGCAACAAGCCCCCTTCCCCAGTCGTCCCTAATCCGGCACTCGTTTGCCGATGAGCGACCGTCCCGCCCCGTATCCTCCCGCCAGCGTCACCCCCACCGACCGGGCGGAAGCGCCTGCCAGGCGCCGTCGTCCATTCGTGCGCCGCCTGCTCGGCTGGATCGTTAGGGCAGTGTTGTGGTTCCTGCTCGTCTCGGTGCTGTGGGTGCTGGTCTATCGCTTCGTGCCGCCGCCCTTCACCTTCACCATGGCCGGCGACATGCTGGGCGGGCATAGCGTGACCAAAAAATGGGTGCCGCTGTCGGCGATCGATCCCGACATGCCGCGCGCCGCGATTGCGGGCGAGGATGCGCGCTTCTGCCTGCACCACGGCTTCGATTTCACGGCGATCGCCAACGCCGCCTATCGCAACGCCAAGGGCGGACGGATCCGCGGCGGATCGACGATCAGCCAGCAGACCGCCAAGAACGCGTTCCTGATCCAGGGCGGCGGTTATGCGCGCAAGGTGCTGGAGGCGTATTTCACCGTCCTGATCGAGACATTGTGGGGCAAACGGAGGATTATGGAGGTGTACCTGAACGTCGCGGAAACCGGCATCGGCACCTACGGCGTGGAGGCGGGATCGATCCGCTATTTCCGCCACGGCGCCGGCACGATGACGCCGGCGGAGGCGGGGCGGCTGGCGGCGATCCTGCCGCTGCCCAAGAAACGCGCGGCCAAGGCCCCGCGCGGCTTCACGCGGCGGCATGGCAATGCGATCACCCGGCGCGTGGGCGTGGTGCGCAACGATGGCCTGGACGGGTGCTTGCGATAGTCCGCAATTGCAGTTCAACCGTCACCCCGGACTTGTTCCGGGGTCCACCAAGCGGCTTTCTGCAGCAACCGATCTAAAGCGCTGAGCTGGCGGCGCAGTGGACCCCGGACCAAGTCCGGGGTGACGAAGGGTGTTAGAAAGGCAGCTTGAACCCTGGCGGCAGCGGCATGCCGCTGGTCAGCTTGCCCATTTCGGTGTTGGAGGCGGTGTCCGCCTTGGCGCGGGCATCGTTGAACGCAGCGACGATCAGGTCCTCGAGCATCTGCTTGTCCGCCGGCACGATCAGCGAATCGTCGATCGCGATGCCGATGATGCGGCCCTTGGCCGATGCACGGACCTTCACCAGCCCACCGCCGGCGGCACCTTCGACCTCGATCCCGTCGAGATTGGCCTGCGCCTTTTCCAGCTCGGCCTGCACGTTCTGCGCCATGGCCATGATGTCTTCGATGCTCTTCATGCGAACTTCCTCTGGTTCAATTACTGGACTGCGCGGCGATCAGCCGGTCGAGCTCATCCTCGGGCAGCACTGCCTCCGGAAACGCGTCGAACGCCGCCTTGACCACAGGGCTGGCAAGAATATCCGCGCGCAGCCCTTCGCGCGCCTCGCCGCGACGTTCCTTGATCGTCGGCGCGCCGGGCGCGTCCTCGGTAGTCACCTTCCAGGCACGGCCGGTGCAGTTCTTCAATTCGACGGTCAGGTCGCGCACCATGTCGGCCGGCAGCGGCCGTGCTGCGCTCAGCACCAGCTCGGGCGGGGCGATGCGGATCACGCTGGCGCTACGCTCCAGCTTAACCGCCAGCCCGAATTCGCCGCTTTTCTCGATCGTGGCGATGATCTCCTCGATCGTGCTGGGCAGAGCGGGTTCCGCCGATGCGGTCGGTGCGGACGTCGGCACCGAGGTCGCGGCGGCAGGCGCCGCGATCTGCACCGGACCGCCGGCCGCCAATTGCCGCGCCAGCTCGCCCGGATCGGGCAATTGCGAGGCATGGACCACGCGCAGCAGCGCCATCTCGCACGCCTCGATCGGCAGCGCTGCGCGGGCGACCTCGTCATGCCCCTTGAGCAGCAATTGCCATAGCCGGTGCAGCGCGGCGAACGACAAAGCGGACGCCCAGGCTTCCTGAGCCTCGCGCTCCTCGTTCGCCTGCCCCGCCTCGGCGGCAGTGCCCAGCTTGACCAATGTCACGCCGTGTACCGTTTCGAGCAGCGCGCGCAGCACCGCCTGGGGATCGACGCCGAGGTCATATTGCCGCCGGAGCGCAGCCAGTGCGCCGAGCCCGTCGCCGACCAGCAACAACCCGAGCAAATCGCGCACCGCGCCGCGATCCGACAGGCCGAGCATGTCGCGGACCGCAGACGCCTTTACCCCGCCGCCTTCGATCCCGGCATGCGCGATCGCCTGGTCTAGGATCGACAGGCCGTCGCGCGCGCTGCCTTCCGCGGCGCGCGCAATTAGCGCCAAGGCCGCGGGCTCCGCTTCAACGCCTTCCGCTCCCGACACGCGGGTGAAATGCGCCGCCAGCATTTCGGCCGAGATCCGCCGCAGGTCAAAGCGCTGGCAGCGCGACAGCACCGTCACTGGGACCTTGTTAACCTCGGTCGTCGCGAACAGGAATTTCACATGCGCCGGCGGCTCTTCCAGCGTCTTCAACAGCGCGTTGAACGCGTTCTTGGACAGCATGTGGACTTCGTCGATGATGTAGATCTTGAACCGTGCCGACACCGCCGCATAGCGCGAGGCATCGATGATCTCGCGTACGTCGTCGACGCCGGTATGGCTGGCGGCATCCATCTCGATCACGTCGATATGCCGCCCCTCGGCGATCGCGCGGCATGGCTCGCACACGCCGCACGGGTCGATCGTCGGACCGCCCTGCCCGTCCGGGCCAATACAGTTGAGCGCCTTGGCGATCAGTCGCGCGGTGGAAGTCTTGCCGACACCACGGACCCCGGTGAGAAGGAAAGCGTGCGCCAGTCGGCCGCGCTTGATCGCATTGCCGAGCGTCGTGACCATTGCATCCTGGCCGATCAGCTCGGCAAAGGTCTGCGGCCGGTATTTGCGCGCGAGCACGCGATACGCCTCGGCCTGCTGTGGCGCTGGCTCGCCGAGGTCGAAGGATGGGAGATCGCGGGAGTCGGACATTGCCGACTATCTAGGGGGCGATCGCGCCGGATGGTAGGAAAAGGTTTCGCTGGCGGGACGAACGCCAGCCCCACGTCATCCCGGTCTTGATCCGGGATCCAGCTTCTTCTTCTGGACGTCGGTGGTGAGTGAGGCGCCGCGGCAAAGCCGCGTCGTCGGCCGGGGCAGCAGCCCCGCCGGCCGCGCTTGTCAGCGCGGCGCGATGCAGTCGCGCTCTCGCTGACTGCGCGGTGGAAGCCGGAACGACCCGTGGCGAAATCGTTGTGGCTGCTTCCTTCCGGATCTGACCAGGTTGGCGACGACCACGTCCGCCCGACTTCCAAGAGCGCCTCTAGGGAAATCGGGCGGTGTGATCAATCCCCGCGATTAACGGCGATAGCGAACCGAGCGGCAGCTGCGGATCTTGCGGCCACCGCGCCAGCGGTTGGTGCACACCTGGCGCGTGCCCCAGCGGTTGCGACCATTGCGATAGCCACGATTGCCGCGGAAGCCGCGATCGTCGCGCCGAACGACGGTGCGCTCACGGACGATGACACGCTCCTGGACGGGCGCAACAGTGGTCGTGGTAACGGTCGCGACCGGTGCGGCAACCGCGGTGGTCGGAGCAGTGGCAGCCAGGCCGAGCAAGCCGGCGGCGATCATTGCGAACATCTTCATGAATTTCTCTCCTCCAATACCGGGCATCGAACCCGGCACGGAAGCGTAACGGTCGCTCTTCGTTACTGTTCCAATGCGGTGAACGGTCCGTCGCAGTTCATCGCGCAGGTCGGCGCAGCCGTCATCCGGGGATGCGCACCGTCAGCGTGTCCCAAGTTCGCTCGAGCCGGATCTGGCAGGCGAGACGACTGGTACGTGTCGCGCCGGCGGCAAAATCGAGCATGTCCTCCTCGTCCTCGCTGGCGCGCGGCAGCCGGGCGAAATCCTGTGCGGCGACGATCACATGGCAGGTCGAGCACGCCATCTGCCCCTCGCACGTGCCCTCCAGTGGCTGGCCATCCGCCTGGGCGAGATCGAGCAGGCGATCACCGGGGGCACCATGCATCTCGCGGATCGTGCCGTCCGTGGCGATGAAGCGGATGAGGGTCATGCCGCGATCCGCTGCGCGTCGGCGGCGGCCATAATGCGGTCGATCGCCGCGCTCAGCTCCGCCTCGGTCGTATAACGCCCGAACCCCAAGCGGATGCTGGAGCGCGCCTGCGCGTCGCTCAGCCCGATCGCGCGGAGCACGTGGCTGGACCGCCCCGAGCCGCTGGCGCAGGCCGAGCCGGCGGAGAAGGCGATGTCGCGCAGGTCCGACATCAGGCGGGCGACGTCGAGACCCTCGCGGCGGATGTTGAGATTGCCACGGTAGCGCGCATCGGCAGCACCGTTGAGCTGCCACCCCCCGTGAGCGCGATCCCGGTCGAGCAAGGCGATCGCGGCACCCCACAGAGCTTCGACATGGGCAGCATCCCCTTCCCGCCGCTCCTCCATCAGCCGCGCCGCGACGCCGAACCCCACGCACAAGGCCGGCGACAAAGTACCCGATCGACCGCCAGCCTCTTGCCCGCCGCCGTGCAGCAGCGGATCGAGCACCACGCCATCTCGTATCCACAACGCGCCGACGCCCTTCGGCCCGTGAACCTTGTGCCCCGAAATAGCGACCAGATCGCACGCGGCCGGAATCGACACGCGGCCATAGCCCTGGACCGCGTCGCACAGCAGCAAGGCGCCGGCCGCATGCGCCAACGCCGCCAGTTCCGCGATCGGCTGCACCACGCCGATCTCGTTATTGACGAGCATCGCCACGACGAGCGCGGTGCCGGGGACGATCGCGGCCGACGCTGCGGCAAGATCGATCAACCCGTCCGCCCCCACCGGCAGGATCACGACGTCCCGGCCCTCCCCCGCCAGCGCCTTCACGGTATCCAGTACCGCGGCGTGCTCGCTCGCCAGCGCCACGATCCTCCCTGGGCCCACCCCCTTGATCGCCCAGTTGAGCGCCTCGGTCGCGCCGCTGGTGAAGGACAGGTGCCCGCCCGGCGGCAGCAGCGCCGCCACCTGCGCCCGCGCATGCTCGACGGCCGCCTTGGCCTTCCGCCCCGCGGCATGCGGCGAATGGGGGTTGGCAAAATTGTCGCGCAGCCACGGAAGCATCGCCTCGAACGCCTCCGGGGCCAGCGGCGTTGTCGCCTGGTAATCGAGATAGATCATGCCACGAACCGCTGCTTCGCGCGCGCCACGCCGCGCCACGCGGCGATGAAGGCGCGCACCTCTTCCTCGCTGGTCGTCCGGCCGAAACTCGCGCGCACCACCTCGCGGCGCGCCGCGTCCGACAGGCCGATCGCGCCCAGGACATGGCTCGGCTTCATACTGCCCGAGGCGCAGGCGCTGCCGGCCGAGACGGCAAAACCGGCGGCATCGAAGTCGATCAGTTGCACGAAGCTCGCTACCCCCGGCATGCGATAGGCGCCGATCGCCGGATGCCGCGGCGATCCGCCGCAGATCACCTCGCCGCCCGAGCGCACGACGGCATCGTCGAGCACCGCCCGCAGCCGCACCTGCTCCGCCAGCGGCTCGGCCTCGCCCAGCGCAGCGGCATAGCCAATCGCCGCGGGCAAATTCTCCGTCCCTGGCCGATATCCCCGCTCCTGCCCCCCGGTCGGCGACAGGCTGCCCAGATCGCGCACCAGCAATGCACCGATGCCGGGTGGCCCGCCGCGCTTGTGCGCCGAGAGCGCAACGAAGTCGGCATGTTCCGCCACCTCGGCATCTACCCCGACCGGCATCTGCGCCGCGTCGACCAACAGCAGCCCGCCCGCCTCGTGCACGGCCGCAGCGATCGCGGCGATCGGCTGGCGCACCCCCGTTTCGCTATTGGCCCATTGTACCGTCACCAAAGCGCGTCCGCCGGCGACGAGCCTCGCCCGCAGCGTCTCGATCGACAGCACGCCATCGGTGCCGACCGGCAGGACGATCGCCTGGGGATCGGCCCAGCGCATCACCGCGTCATGCTCCACCGCGGTGATGATCCGGGTGGTTGCGGCGGCCCGCTGCAAGGCGATCGCCAGCGATTCGCTCGCGCCGCTGGTGAACAATGTCTCGCCGGTCCAGCCATAAGCGGCGGCGACGGCGCGGCGCGCCTCCTCCAGCGCCGCCTTGGCCGCGCGCCCCTCGGCGTGCGGCGATGACGGGTTGGCCCAGTGCGCCATGCCATCGGCCACCGCGGCGCGGGCGCACGGCAGCATCGGCGTCGTGGCGGCATGGTCCAGATACACTCGGGCGTGTGTTGGATCGGGCAGGAGTCGTTCCAATTGCGAAAACATGTCTGCTGCTTATATAGCGCGCACATTCCAGCGCTCCACCCGAGCGCCCAGATTAGTCAGCAGGTCCCATGCCAGAAGTCATTTTTCCCGGCCCCGAAGGCCGTCTCGAAGGCCGCTTCTCACCGGCGCCGCGACCCCGCGCGCCCGTTGCGATGATCCTCCACCCGCACCCGACGGCCGGCGGCACGATGAACAACAAGATCGTGCAGGAACTCTACAAGACGTTCCAGCGCCGCGGCTTTGCCACCTTGCGCTTCAACTTCCGTGGCGTCGGCAAGAGCCAGGGCACGTTCGACAACGGCATCGGCGAACTCTCCGATGCGGCATCCGCGCTCGATTGGGTGCAGAGCTTCCACCCGGAGGCCTCGACCACCTGGATCGCCGGCTTCAGCTTCGGCGCGTGGATCGGCATGCAATTGCTGATGCGCCGCCCGGAAATCCGCGGCTTCATCTCGGTCGCCCCGCCCGCCAACATGTACGATTTCACGTTCCTGGCACCATGCCCGGCCAGCGGCATCATCATTCAGGGCGAGAATGACGAAGTGTCGCCCCCGCTCGCCACGCAGAAGCTGGTCGATAAGTTGCGCACGCAGAAGCACATCACGATCCACCACGACACGATCCCCAAGGCGAACCACTTCTTCGAGCATGAAATGCCCGATCTGATGGGGAGCGTGGACAAGTATCTCGATATGCGGCTGGATCCGAACAGCCCCATTCGCTGAACGAATTCCCTCTCCCATCGGGAGAGAGAGGGAGCGCGTACCGCGGATGGGTGAGGGCGACGATTTGCCCGATCACCCTCATCCGGCGCTACGCGCCACCTTCTCCCAAAGGGAGAAGGATTTGGATCACAGCGTGATCGCCGCTTTCAGCCCGATGACGGCAACGTCCTTGGCCGAACGCACGCCGCCTGGATGGTGGATGACCTGCACGTTTGGCTGCAGGTCGAGCCAGGCCGTCGGCTGGATGCCGTAATAGAGTTCGGCGGCATATTCCGCATCGCGCACCGGCACGTCGCCCAATGCCCGGTCGCCCGCCGCCGCACGGCCGTTGACGTTGGTGCGCGCGACCGCCAGCCCCAGCACGTCGCCCGGCACATGCCGGTTCAGCCCCTTGTAGAACAATCCGAGCGACACCTGGTTGTCGGTGACGGAAGTGGCGCGATCGGCCTGCGTCACGTTGGCGAACATGCCGAGCCCGGACATCGACTTGCCGTCCTTCGACGTGCCCGTCAGCTGCTGCTGCACGGTCGCATAGACGCCGTAGCGGCTCGAATGCCGGAGCGGGGCGACGCCAGTGATCACGACCGGCCGGCGATTACGGTCGAGCAGCACATCGCCGCCGTCCGCCGTGCCGATCCAGCCGCCGAACTTGTACGATCCGACATGCCCGTCATCGCCGCCCTTCGCCCATCCAGCCTCGATCGGAATCAGCACGCCGGTCGCGCCCTTGAAGTGGCCGACGAAGAAATTGGTGTTCAGGTTGCGCGGGTTGATCTCATAGGCGGCGGTCTGGACGTAGAAGCTGTCCTTGATATCGACATGCAGGCGTGCGCCCCACTGGCTGACCGGCCAGTTATACCAATAATCGCCGACCAGATTGCCCGGCTGCGACCCGCAGAAGCTGAGGTTCTGGAAGTGGCAGGAGAACACCGCGAAATCCTCGCCCGGATTGGTGCGGCCGAGCTTGATCTCGACGTTCGGGCCGATCGTCTGTTCGTACCAGAACTGCGTCAGCCGCACGGTCTGCCCGCGGCCATAGACTTCCTGTACCTGCTGTAGCGCGCCGAGCCCGGCGTCGCTGGTCAAGTCCTGGCCACGCCGCCAGGTGACGGTCGCCTGGAACGCGCCCCCCTCCATCCCGGCGACCTTGTCGAGATCGAGCAGCACGCCGACATCGAACTGTCCGGTCTCGCGGAACAGCTTCCGCTCGCCGCCGGCGACATTGTAGCCGCTTTCCGAGGCATAGCGCGCCGACACGCCGATGCCGCGTTCGCCCAGGCGGGTGCGGATCTGTTGCCAATCGCTGATCAGCCCCGGTGGCGGCGTGCTCTGCGTGTCGCCTACCAGCGCCGAGGGGGAAATATCGCGCATCCGATGCGGGTCGATGCGGCGCTGCTGCGTCTGCGTTGAGCTCTTCTGGGTATTGGTCGCGGCCGCCGGTGCCGGGTCGGCGGCGGCATCGGCGGGGGGCGCCGGCGCGCCGAGATCGACCTGGGCGTGCGCCGTGCCTGCAAGCGTAAGGCCAAGTATCAACGACGCCGAGCGCCATGTCGAAATGCGGTTCATATCCTTACCCTTCCTTAGGCGAAGCCGGGGGCAGCCGGTGCTAGCGGCCCGCGGTCCAGATCAACACATTGGCGAAAAGCACGATGGCCATGACCAGCATCAACACGCCTTTGGTCCGGTCGCGCCGCTTGACTAAAAGGTACACGCCGCCGCCCACGCAGGCGAACGCACCCAACATGGCAATGGCAGGCGCCGCGGCACCGATTCCGGTCAGCGTTTCGGTGTTCATGGCACGCCCCTAGCGTCACGTTTGGGGGTAAGTCGAGAACCGTCCGTCGCAACGGATCGACGCCAACGAATGCTAATCCTCCCCCGCCAGGGGGAGGTGTCACCGAAGGTGACGGAGGGGGAGGATGCGAAACAGCGGTGGCTCTTACATCCCCCACCGTCAGGCTTCGCCCGACTCTCCCCTGCCGGGGGGGAGCATGACGAAAACCAGTGCGTCAGTTCTCGCCGGCCAGTACCCGGCCATATGCCACACGATCGACATTGCCGCCCGATAGCAGCACCAGCGTTCCCGCCGTCGCTTCCACCTTGCCCGCAAGCAACGCCGCCAGCGCGACCGCGCCCCCCGGCTCGACCACCAGCCGCAGCTTATCCGCCGCCCAGCGTTGCGCGCGGCGGATCTCCTCCTCGCTTACCGCCACCCCACGCGAATCGCGCCGCGCCAGGACGTCGAAGGTCAGCGGCGACACACGCAGCGTCTGCAGCGCATCGCACGCCGTCTTCGGCGGGTTGGGTCCGACTTCCTCGATCCAACCCGCTTCGAGCGATCGGCGCATATCGTCCCAGCCTTCGGGCTCCACCACCATGATCCCGGCCTCCGGCAGTGCCAACGCGATGCCTGCCGCCAGTCCGCCGCCACCACACGGCACCACCACCTGCGCGACCGGCCCCAGCCCCAATGCTTCCATCTGCGCCGCGGCCTCTATCCCGGCACTGCCCTGCCCTTCGATCACCCAGGGATCGTCGAAGCTCGGCACCAGCACGGCGCCGCGTGCCTCCGCCAAACCGGCCGCGATCGATTCGCGGCTTTCGCTCAGGCGGTCATAGCTGACGATCTCCGCGCCCAGCGCCAGCGTGCCTGCGCGCTTTGATTCCGGGGCATCGGCAGGCATGACGATCAGGGCCGGCATGCCCAGCCGCTTGGCTGCCCAGGCGATCCCCTGCGCATGGTTGCCGGAGGAGAAGGCAACCACCCCTTTACCCCGCGCTTCCGGGTCGATCGCGGTCAGCCGGTGCCACGCCCCGCGCAGCTTGAACGCGCCCATCGGCTGCAGACATTCGCACTTGAAAGCGACGGCTAAGCTATTGATTTGCGATACGAACAATGGCGTTGGCGGCACCACCCCGGCGATCTTGGCGGCAGCATCCCGCACCCCGGCCCGCGTCGGCTGTCTTATAAATGTCACTTTCTGTCTCCCGGGGTCTGATACCGCTTTACATCCAAAGAAGCGGACCCTATTTCGCCCTTCCGCTGCCCCATGGGACTTCCAACCGCAAGGCAGTGTTTCGTGAACTTGTCTACGGACATTGGAGGTCCCTTGAATTGCACAAGCATCATAACGCGCTGGGGTTAGCGACCACCCATTCGACCGTGTCCCGCTCGGTCGGCGAGATCGCCAACACTAAGCCGGTCCAGCCGGTGACCCTGATTCGCCCGCACGCCGCGGCGCGCGCAGCTCGATTCTTCGTGGAGAAGTTTCCGGGGCGCTCGCTATATGCCGTAAAGGCCAACCCATCGCCGGACCTGCTTCGGGTCCTGTGGGATAATGGTATCACGCATTACGACGTGGCCTCGATCGCCGAGGTTCGGCTCGTCGCGCGCACGCTGCCGGATGCCACGCTGTGTTTCATGCACCCGGTGAAGGCCGCGGAGGCGATCGAAGAAGCGTATTTCACGCATGGCTGCCGCACGTTCAGCCTCGATTCGCTGGAAGAGCTGGAGAAGATCCAGCTTGCCACGCGGCATGCCGAGGACCTGACATTGTGCGTGCGCCTGCGCGTATCGTCGGAACATTCGATGCTGAGCCTCGCCTCCAAGTTCGGCGCGGCCCCGCATGAGGCCAAGGAGCTGCTGTTCGCTGCGCGCCAGGCCGCGGATGCGCTCGGCATCTGCTTCCATGTCGGTTCGCAGGCGATGACGCCGGAGGCATATAGCAGCGCGCTGGAGCGCGTCCGTGCGGCGATCGTCGAGGCGGCGGTGACCGTCGACGTGATCGATGTCGGCGGCGGCTTCCCCTCGTCCTATCCGGGCATGGAGCCGCCCCCGCTCGAGCGCTATTTCGAGACGATCCACCGTGCGTTCGAGTCGCTGCCGGTCAGCTATTCGTCCGAATTGTGGGCCGAACCGGGCCGTGCCTTGTGCGCCGAATACAGCTCGATCATCGTGCGCGTCGAACGGCGCCGCGGCGACGAACTGTACATCAATGATGGCGCGTATGGCGCGCTGTTCGATGCGGCGCATATCGGCTGGCGCTTCCCGGTCGAGCTGCTGCGGGAGCCGGACAGCCGGGCCAAGCCGATGCCGTTCAGCTTCTACGGGCCGACCTGCGACGACATGGACCATATGGTCGGGCCGTTCATGCTGCCCGCCGACACCAAGGCCGGCGATTATATCGAGATCGGCATGCTCGGCGCTTACGGCAGCGCGATGCGCACCGCGTTCAACGGCTTCGGCTCGGACGAGACGGTGATCATGCACGACGAACCGATGGTGTCGCTGTACGTCGAGGCCGACGATGAGGTCGCCTCGAACGTCGTCACCCTGTAACGAACGATCCACATGAGATTGCGACGGGGTGCCTTCGGGCGCCTCGTTGCTGCTTGGGTTTCCGCGTCCCCTTCGAACGACGGCGGCTGACTATCGGAGTCTCTCCATGACCGAACCTCTTGCCACCAACCGCAAGGCCGAACTGCTCTCGACCCAGGTCGAGCATATCGACATCACCAGCTTCGACGCGCGCCCCATCGTGGACGCGATGAAGAAGATGAGCTTCACCAGCCGCGATCTCGGCCGCGCGACCGACATCTACAACCAGATGCTGGCCGACAAGGATTGCTCGATCTTCCTGGTCATCGCCGGATCAACCTCTGCCGGCGGCTGCATGGACCTGTATGCCGAGCTGCTGCGCAACAACATGATTGACGGCATCGTCGCCACTGGCGCGACGATCGTCGACATGGATTTCTTCGAGGGCCTCGGCCACAAGCATTACCAGGCGCTGGAAGTGCCGGACGACGACACGCTGCGCTCGCTGCTGATCGATCGAATCTACGACACGTACATCGACGAGGAGCAGCTCCAGCACGTCGACCACACGATCTTCGAGATCGCCGAGACGCTCGAGCCCCGGCCCTATTCGAGCCGTGAGTTCATCCGCGAGATGGGCAAGTATCTGGTCGAACATGGCAAGAAGGAGAACAGCCTGGTCAAGCTCGCTTACGAGCATGACGTGCCGATCTTCTGCCCGGCATTCGTCGATAGCTCGGCCGGCTTTGGTCTGGTCAAGCATCAGGTCGATGCGGTAAAAGCCGGCAAGCCGTACATGGTGCTCGATGCGATCGCCGATTTCCGCGAGCTGACCGAGATCAAGATCAAGGCGGGCGTCACCGGCCTGCTGATGATCGGCGGCGGTGTGCCGAAGAACTTCATCCAGGACACGGTGGTTTGCGCCGAGATCCTGGGTCATGACGACGTCCAGGTGCATAAGTACGCGGTGCAGATCACCGTAGCCGACGTGCGCGACGGGGCTTGCTCGTCCTCGACGCTGCAGGAAGCGGCATCGTGGGGCAAGGTCAACACCGGGATCGAGCAGATGGTGTTTGCAGAGGCCGGCAGCGTGATGCCGCTGCTGGCGTCGGACGCCTATCATCGCGGCCTGTGGAAGGACCGCGTCAGGCGTCGCTGGGGCGCCAGCTTCGACTGATCACGCCGCGGCGGCGACCTCGACGAAGGTCGCCGCCCGCTGGTGCAGCCGGCTCGCAGAGCCGGCTAACGTTTGCGACATTGCGTCGAGCACATCGGCGTCGCCACCAATCGCCGCTGCGCCGTCGCTGATCTGGCGAATGCGGGTACCCATGTCGGCGCCTGCCTCGACCGATTGATCGACGCTGGCGGCGATGATGCGGGTTGCCTCATGCTGCTGATCAAGCGCGATATCGATCGACAGCGAAATCTCGGCAATCGCGGCGATCGCCTGTTCGATCCCACGATGTCCATCGACGACATGATCGAGCACGTTGTGCACCTCGCCGACATGGCGCGCGATATCGCGTGCCGCGACGCTCGTCTGTGATGCCAGCGCTTTCACTTCGTTGGCGACGACGGCAAAGCCGCGCCCGGCGGCGCCTGCACGCGCCGCTTCGATCCCCGCATTCAGCGCGAGAAGATTGGTCTTGGCCGCGATGCTCTGGATCAGCGCGAGCATATTGTCGATCGCACTGGCGGTGGTGGTGAGCGCCGCCATGCGGGCGCCCGCCGTGCCGACCGCGCCCTGCGCCTCGCCACGGATCCGGCGGGCGTGCTTACTTTCCTCGGCGATGCGATCCAGGGATGTTTCCAGCCCACGTCCGCCGCGCGAGATATCCCTGAGCGCGGCCGCCGTCTGACCGGCGGCAATGGCAACCGATGCCGCTTCCCCGGACGTATCGACGGCGCGCGTCGCAAGCTGGCGTGCAACCTGCCGTACCTTTGCCGAGACACCGCTGAGCTCGGCGGACAATGCCGAGATGTCGGCCGTGAATGCACGACTGGCAACATCCAGCCGCTCCGCCCGTGCGACCCGATCGCGCGCGACGTTGGCATCGCGCTCGGCCGCCAGCCGTACATAATCGCGATGGTCAATGATCTCGTGGAATTTTCCGGAGCGCGTCAGGATCAGCCCATCGTCACCGCCGGCTGCCGCATAAACTTCGAGCAATCGCTCAATCGGTTGCTGCTCGTCGGCGCAGGGGCAATCCCGGACGAGTGTGTGTAGCGATCCGCCAATGCTGGGGTTCTGCATCAGCGCGTGACCATAGGGATTGAACAGGATGCTGCGCACATCCAGTTCGCGGATGATTCCACGCGGCTCGCCGCCGGAAGCTACGACCGGCAGGGAGCGCATGTTGGGGTAGCGACGGAACAGATCGACCACAGCGGACAACGGTGCGCCCTGCTCGACCGTGACGTGGCGGCCGACGCCGGTGCCAAGCGCAGGCTGCGATATGGCGGTAATCAGCGCGGCAGGATCGAACATCATGCGCCGGACCTAGGGGCACGACAGTAAACGGGAAGTTAGGGTTTGATGACGCAACGATGACAGTGGTGAATTCCTCTTCACCATTGCCGTTTGCTGAGCCATCGGGCAGCCTGCGCGAGCTTAGTTGGGGGACGAGATGCAAAGCGAGATATTGAGGCCGGTCGTCGTCCTGATCGCCTGGACGTTGATCATGCTGCTGTGGATGCTAGCGACCCGCATGCCGGCCATGAAAGCGTCCGGCATCGACCTCAGTCGACTGGTCGGCACCAAGGCGGCGGACGCCGACAAGGGGCTGCCACGCAAGGTCCAGTGGAAGGCGCACAATTACAACCACCTGATGGAGCAGCCGACGCTATTCTATGCGGTGTGCGGCGTGATCGCGCTGAGCGGGACGGGCGACGGCGCAAATGCCTGGATCGCCTGGGCCTATGTCGCACTCCGAATAGCCCACAGCATCTGGCAGGCTACGGTCAACAAGGTGTCGATGCGCTTCGTGCTGTTCCTGGGTTCATCGCTTGCGCTGGCTGCGCTGACGCTGCACGCGGCAATCGCGGTGTTCTGACCACAGAGCTTCCGTACCTCTTATTGGTTCATCCCATCCGTTCGTGTAAAGTCATTATGCTTTAGCCGAACATGCGCTGCATCGATCGCTCCAACATCACGAGCTGCCACAAGGTCCGCCCATGCTCGGCACGTCCGGCGCGGTGGTCGGCAGCGAGCGTGGCGATAGCGCGCGGATCGAACCAATTGGCCAGCACTCGCGATTTGGCGAGCCCCGCCGCGTCGTCGGCCAGCGCGCCGCGGAACCAGGCGCTGACCGGGGTCACGAAGCCCATCTTGCGACGATACAGAATGTCGCTTGGCAGATAGCGCTCCATCGCCTTCTTCATCAGCCACTTGCCCTGCCCGCCCCGCAGCCGCATCGACACCGGCAGACTGGCGGCGAATTCCACCAAGCGATAATCCAGCAGCGGCTCGCGCGCCTCAAGGCCGACCGCCATGCTGGTGCGATCGGTCTTGGTCAGGATGTCGCCCGGCAGCCAATGCTGGAAATCGGCATATTGCGCCCGATCGATCGCATCTCGCGCCGGCGCATCGCGCATCGATCGCACATAGCGATCCTCTGCGCGGTGCCCGTTCAACGCGCGTTTGGCGCCGTCGGAGAACAGCAACGCGCGCTGCTCGGGCGTGGTCACCCCGACCGCCCGAGCATATGCCTCCGCCCCATCTTCACCAAGCGCAAGCAAGGTCGTCTTGGCGCGCAGCGACTGCGGCGCCCAGTCGGCCTTGGGGTAGAATCGCCCGAGCGTCCCGAACAGCCTTGCGCGCATGCCCGGCGGCAGCAGCCCGCGGATCCGCTCCTCGGCATGCTGGAACTTGTAACGGCGATACCCCGCCATCGCCTCGTCCGCCCCATCCCCCGACAGCGCGACGGTAACGTCCTCACGCGCCAGTTCACATACGCGATAGGTGGCAAGCGCGGAGGCATCGGCGAACGGTTCGTCGAACGCCGCAACCAACGTGTCTATCAGCGCAAAATCGTCCGCGGCAACCACGCGCTCGCGGTGATCGGTGGCGAAGCGGGCCGCGACCTGTGCGGCATAGCCGCGCTCGTCATGTCCCGCCTCGTCGAACCCGATCGTGCAGGTCTTTACCGCCTTGGACGATGCCTCGGCCATGAACGCGACGACCGTCGAGCTGTCGACCCCTCCCGACAGGAATGTCCCCAGCGGCACGTCCGACACCATGCGCGATCGCACTGCCTCGCGCATCAGCGCGACCAGTTCCTCCTCCAGCGCCTTGGCCGACCCGGTGGCTCGTCGCGAGAAATCCACGCCCCACCAGCGCGACGGCGCCGGCACCGCCTTGCCGCGCTCGATCAGCAGCGAATGGCCGGCCGCCAGCTTCCTGACTCCCGATACGATACACGCGTCGTCCGGCACATAGCCGTACGCCATATAGTCCTCGACCGCGCGGATGTCCGGTTCGCGCCTGAGCAGTGGATGCGCCAGCAGGCCTTTCAGCTCGGACGCGAATGCCACGCCGCCATCCGACAGTTCGGCATAATGCAGCGGCTTCACGCCCAGCCGGTCACGTGCGAGGAACACGCACTGGCGCCGCGCATCGTGCAGCGCAAAGGCGAACATGCCGTTTAGCCGATCGAGCATCGCCGGTCCCCAATGGGCCCAGCCATGCAGTAGCACCTCGGTATCGCCCGAAGTGACGAACACCGCCCCGAGCGCCTGCAACTCGGCACGCAACGCGGCGAAATTATAAATCTCACCGTTGAAGCTGACGGTCAGCGCGCCATCGGCGCTCCCCATCGGCTGCGGCGATCCGGCGACGTCGATGATCGACAGGCGCCGATGCCCCAATCCGACGCCGGGGGCGGTCCACACTCCTGCCCCATCCGGCCCGCGATGCGCCACCGCATCCGCCATCGCGCGGATGCGGTGCGGATCCACCGGTTTGGGCGTGGCGGGATAATAGAGACCGGCAATGCCGCACATTCGATAGGTATCCCGATCTCGCCTTGAAAGGCATCGTCACCCCGAACTCGTTTCGGGATCCAGGCGCGGTCAGATGATCCACGGACCACGTCTATTTGGCTCATGACCCCGTCTGGCCCCCGAAACAAGTTCAGGGTGACGGACTAAGGAGCAGGCATCCCAGCCGCGCGATCCGCCAGGGTCTCGATCGGCCCTAATGCGGCCAGGAAGCGCATCAGCACCATGCGCGTGTCCACCCCCGGGCGCACCTCGGCGGAGATATGCACCGCCACCGCCCGCTGCGTGCCACCAAACAGCTTGGCGCGCAGGGTCTCTATCTTCACGCGACGGTCGTTGTGCGTCAGGACATCCCCGACGCGGTACCACGTCACTACCTGCCGCTCGGTCGGCCCCGGCGCGGTGATCCGCATCGCTGCACCGCCCGCGAGATCGGGCAGATTGTCGATCCGCACCCAGACATCGTCCTCACGCAATGCGCCGGTGCCGAACGACACCAGTTCCTTGCCTTCATGCTGGCTGCCATAGACGGCCAGCGCCAGATCGACCGCGTTGCCGCCCGCATCTACGTAGCGGCCGATCAAGTAGTGATCCGCCCCCGGATAATACGGCGACCAGGGCGCGCGCGTGCTCAGCGCGCCGCGGTGCCAGCCGGGCACTCGGGGCAGGCTGATCGTGTCCGGCAGCACTTGCGCGCGACCGGCGATCGCTGCCGACCATGCCGGGGACGCCGCCGCAACCGTCAGGATCAGCGCACCCGCCAGCAGCGGATCGATGCGCCGCTTGGGACTGGCCTGTAGCCGGGCGGGGTCGAACACGGCGTCATCCGGCGCGCGATCGAACCAGCGCCAGCCAATCGCGATCACCGCCGCCATCACAAGCCCGAAGAACACCCATCCATAGACAATGTGGTCCATGCCGGTCGCGCGCTCGACCGAGGTCAGGTGTGCGGCATAGATGGTACCGAAGGCGCGCAGGCCGTTGGCGATGATCGGGACGACAAGCGCCATTGCCATGAAGGCAGCGCGCCTGCCCCACGACACGAAACATACATTGGCGACCAACGTGCCGTAAGCGACCATCGCGATGACGAACTTCGCGCCCGAACAGGCCTCCGCCACTTCGAAATAGCCGTTGGGGATGGTGATCAGCACGCCATCCACCTGCGCCGGCACGCCGAACAGATGGAGCAGCGGCATCGTCATCTCGACGGTCAGCGTCTGCAGCGGGCCTTCGAGATCCTCGCCGAACGGGACCAGGAAGACGGCGTAGCAAAGCGGAAACAGCACCCCGCGCGCGACGTTCGGGCCCAGCAATGTGAGGACGGCACCTTGCAGCATCATCACCAACCCCAGATGCCGCGCCAGCGCCACGCTCGCAGCATCACCCAATAGCCAGCCGAAGCCACCGGCGAACACCAGCAGCAGCCCCGGCCACCAGGCGACGGGCGTCAGCTCGGCGAGCTGCGCACGACGCTGCCACACCAGCCACCCGATCACCGGTGCGATGAACAGGCAGTGCCCGAAGGTCGTGCTGGTCCACCAGATATGGGCAAGATCGCCGGCGTCGCGACGGAACAGCACGATCAGGACAATCGCCACCGCCCCAAGCAAGGTCAGTTGCTGCCGCCATGCGGTGTCTAGCCCGCGGGTGGAGAAAGCGCTTTGCGAATAGGCGATTGTCATGCTGCCGAACGCTCCGCCAGCGGCGGTGCTGCGCCGACGCCCATAATTGTCTCCAGCGGTGCCAGACGCGCTGCCCAGCTATAGCGTTGCTGCACCCGCGCCCGCGCGGCATGACCGAGGCGCTCCGCCGCATGCGCATCGGCGAGCAGCGCGCTGATCTCCGCCGCGATCTCGTCGGCGGTCGCGCCAACCCGGATCGTGCCGCCATGGTCGATACCCTCGGCGGCGGCCTCGGATGCGACCACCGGGCGGGCCATCGCCATGGCTTCCAGCACCTTGTTCTGCACTCCGCGCGCAAGCTTCAGCGGCGCGACAACGACCGAGGCGGCCGACAGCCAGCCGCGCACGTCGGCGACTTCGCCGGTCACGCAAACGCCGGGCAGCGCCCCCAATGCCGTCACCGCGTCGGTCGGCGCACGGCCGACGATGGTGAAACGGGCATCGGGATTACCTGTTAGGATGATTGGGAAGATCGTTCCCGCAAACCATCGCACGGCTTCAACATTCGGCGCGTAATCCATCTGCCCCGTGAAAACGATCAAGGGCCCGGTCTTGGCGGGCCGATCGAACGCCGCAGACGGATCGAAGAACGCAGTATCTACGCCGTTCTCCACCGCAAACACTTGGCTGACCCCCGTTGCCTGGCGAAACAAAGCGGCTTCGGACTCGCTGACGAACAGGCTTGCATCAACGCGCGCCGCGACGTCGCGTTCGAACGAGCCCAGCAAGCGCGCTTCACGGCGCATCATCCAGACCTTTGGCCCGCGGGCACCGGCGCCATAGGCGGCGAACTTGGCCGAATCCATGTCAACGAAATCCATGATCACCCGGGGTTTGGCATCCCAAGGTAGATACTGCGCCATCTGGCCGGAGAAGACGTAAATCGCTTCGATATCCTCGCGCTCGAGCATCGCTGCCACCGCCGCGTGCACCTGCGCATCGTCGAACGCGGTGAGCGATACGGGCTTGCGTCGCAGCAGCGCCTGCACTGCGGCCACTGTCCGTGATTTGCTGCGCCGCACGACCGACCGGCTATCGGCAAATAGTGCCAGTGCGGCGTCATGTTGCAGGTCCTTGGGGTCGTCAGCGAACGCGATCAGGTGTACGCGTCGCCGCGCCGCCAGGAAGTTCAGGATGTTGAACCCACGGATCTTATCGCCCCGATCAGGGGGATACGGCACTCGGTGTGCCAGGAACAGGATATCGCCCATCAGCCGAGGCCGCGCGCGATCGGCGGGCCGATCAGGTTTGCAGCCCAGAGCGGCAGTTTCTTCCACAGCGCGATCTTGGCCTCGTAACGCGGGTTCAGCGGATTGATCTCGCGCGGCGCCTGCCCCGGCGCGGTGCGCTTGGCATAAGCAAGCGGGCGCGGCTCGAAGCCCCAGTTCTTCTTGAACGCCGCCGGACCCGTTCCTGCCTTTGAACGTCCGAAATCAAACCGTCCACAGCCGCGCTGGCGGGCGTGCGCCATCAGCGCAAAATACATCCGATCATTGGCGCGCAAGCCCCGCGCCGCATCGATACCGCCGCCCCAATAGGGATAAACGGTTCCGTTGAAATACAGGCTCAGCACGCTCGCCACGGCTTTGCCGCTCGACCGTACGGTAAGGATGTCGACATCCCCCCCAAACGCCTCCAGCACCTCGCGGAACAGCCGCGCCGGGAACACCGGCGTGCCGAGATTGCGCACCGACTCGGCATAGACGGCGTAATGTGCCCTGCGATCCGCCTCCGAGCGCCCGACAGAGACGGCGAGATCGGCGGCCAGGCTCTTGCGCACCTCGGCGCGCTGCTTGCGCGGGATCGCGAGCAGTTCGGCCTCATCATCCGCGGCCAGCGGGCGCGAGAAGCCGAGATAGGTCGCGTCGTCGCGATGCCACTCCGGGCCTTCGGCGGGTCCGCCGCGCAATTCGAGCGTCGGGCAGCGCAGGTTCTGCGCCAGTCGCCAACCCTCCTCACCCAAAGCGCGGACCACGCCTGGGTCATCCGCCAGGATGCCACCATCCACCGCAAAGCCGTTCGAGACCAAGGCGCGGCCGAACAAAGGTGAGGAAAGCTCGGTCAGCGGCAACAATCCGGCGATCGATCCATCGCCCTGCTCGGCGATAAGCGTATGGCACCGCTGGCGGCATGCCCGCGCCACGGCCAGGCTCCATGCGGGGAGATGAAACGGGGTTCCCCTCGGATGCGCCCGCACCCAGGCGGTGATCCGCGCATGCTGCTCTGCCGCGTCGAGATCGACCGAGCGCAACGCTACCGATCTCGTCAGGAGCGGCATCGTCATGCTGCCCGCCTGTCCGCCTCCGCCATGGGCCGGGGTGTGATCGGCAGCGACACCACGGCCCGTGCCACTACCTCGTCCATCCGACCCCATTCATGGCTCGCGATCAACGTGCGCAGCTTCCCCGCCATTGCTCCCAGACGACTGTAATGCCGCAGCCTGGAGCGCAGTGGCGCAGCGCGGACACGCGGCTGGCCCGGATCGATCTCCCAGGGGTGGAAATAGAACACCGCGGGACGGCCATCACCCGTCACCTGGCGCACGGCAAAGTTCATCAGCCCGGCCGGCAAAAGGCGGAAGAAGCCGCCCCCGGTCGCCATCCGGCGCCCGGGCAGGTCGGCGACCGTCACCGGCACTTCGACAAGCGGCGAGTCGGCGAGCGGCCGAAAGGCATAGCGCGGGGCTTCGGGCCAACCGTAATGGTCGTGACGGATCGGAGCGACGCTGGACGAATAGGTATAGCCTGCCGCCGCCAATTCGGCGTGCGCCCAAGGCGTGCGGGTATCGATCGAGAAGCTCGGTGCGCGATACCCCGTCACCGCGACGCCGCCAGCATCCTCCAGCACCTGGCGCGCCTTGGCGAGGTCGGCGCGGAACATGGCCGGGTCCATGGTGAAAACGCGCTGGTGGTCCCAACCGTGGCTCGCCAGTTCGTGGCCGCCGGCGACGATCCGGCGCATCAAGGCGGGAAAGCGTCGTGCCACCCAGCCCAGCGTGAAGAAGGTCGCCGTGACGCCACTCTCGGCGAACAAGGCCAAGACTGCGTCAGTATTGCGTTCCACCCGGCTTTCGAGCGAATTCCAGTCCGCCTTGTCGATGACCTGCTCGAACGCGCCAACCTGGAACCAATCCTCGACATCGACGGTGAGCGCATGGCGCATGATCAATGCGCCGCCGCATACCGCAGCGATACGGCGTCCGGGGCAGCTTCACCCTCGACCCAATCGACCAGCAGCGTTAGCACGCGCCGCAACGCCGCCTCCTGCTCCTCAATGCGGCCTTCCAGCAACGCGATGCGCTGCGCTAGGGCGTCGTTCTCTGGGTCCGTCTCAGGTGCCAATGCTTCGGGCAGCGCCGTAACGGGCACCGTCTCGATCACCGGATCTTCGGCAAGCTCTTCGATCAGGAGATCGTTGGCCGGCGGCTCCATCGTCCTTGCTTCAACGATCGGCACGTCGATCTGGCGCGCCGAGCGGATCGGTAGCGGCTCGGTGGGTGGCGGCACATGGAAGATCGGCAGCGGGCGCAGTGGCTCGACCGACGCGGCAGCCGCCATCTTTTCTTCCCGCATAGGCTCGATGGCGGCGGGATCAGGTTCAGGGATCGGTTCCGCAACAGTTGCTGACGCCGTCATCGGTACCAGAATCGGTGACTCGCTGGGCGCGGCCGCGTTGCGCGGCATCGGCACGTCACCAGCAATATCGGCGATCACCGCCTCCACCGAATCGCCGTCGATCACGTCGAGTTGCTCGATCGACCCGAACAGCATCACGCGTCCGGCCAATTGGTTCAGCCGACGCGGCACGCCGTCCGACCCGTCATACATGGCGCGGTACGCATCGGGCGTGAAATGAGGATTGCCCTGCCAGCCGACCACGTTCAGCCGGTGCAGCATGTACGGCTCGACCTCTTCCGGGCCCATCGGATCGAGATGGTGCATGGCGATGACTCGCTGGCGCAATTGCTCCAGCCGATCCGATCCGTGCAAGCGTTCGCGGAACTCCGGCTGGCCGAGCAGGAAGATCTGCAGCAGCGCATGCCCGCTGGCTTGAAAATTGGACAGCATGCGCAATTCCTCGAGCGACGCGACCGGCAATGCCTGTGCCTCGTCTACGATCAGCAGCGTCCGCCGCCCGGCGCGGGCCATGGCATGCAGCCCGCGCTCAATCATGGTCAGCAGTTGCGCCTTGCTCAGGCCGCCAGCCTCCACGTCCAGGCCGCCGGCGACCAGCCGCAGGAGATCATCCGCCTCGATCTGCGTCGAGACGATCTTGATTACGTGCAGACGCTCGCGATCGATCGTCTCCATCAAATGGCCGACCAAGGTGGTCTTGCCAGCGCCGATGTCACCGGTGATCACGATGAAGCCTTCGCCCTGGCTCAGGCCGTAGCCCAGATAGGCCATCGCCTTGCGATGCGTGGCGGTGTCGAACCAGAAACGGGGGTCCGGCGTCAGCTGAAACGGGCGGCCGCTCAACCCATAATGGTCATCGTACATCGTCGTCACCTTGCACGCGCATAGGATATAGTCACCTCGGCATGTGTAATCGCAATGGGTTAACCGATCGTTCACCGATGGAGGCGGGCCAGGAGCGAAGGGTAGACGCCACTCTAGAAGCTGTAGCGCACCCCGACTTGCGCCTGCGCGGAGGTCTGATCGTCCAGCCCTTCCTGGCTAAAATTGTAGATGCCCGCTGATACCGTCGTCCCGATCCGCCCAAAATTGCGGTAGTAGAGCCCGGTGGCCCCGACCGAATAGACGCCGGGCGCCACCTCGATGCCGCTCTGGTAATAATTGGCGAACACGTTGGCGTCGACGCCGGAATTGGCGTCGAGCGTGGCATTGAAGAATGCCTGCGCGTAATAGCTCTCGTCCGTCACGCCATAGACCGTGTAGGTCGTACCCTGCGGCGCGTACAGCCGCCGTTTCGCATAGCCCGCGCCTACACCGAAGCTCACCGGCCCGCGATTGGCGCTGATCACTGCATCGATCCCGCGTGCGCGGTAGCTGGCGGTCGAAATTGACTGGAACACGCTGTTCAGGCAGCCGCCCGCCTGTTCGTTCGATTGACCGAACGTGCAGCCGGAGAATTGCTGGCCGAAGGCGTCGCGCTGGTCGATGAAGCTCGCCGGCAGGCTGGCTATGCCGTCGCGCAGCTGCCGTCCGAATGTGTCCACGCTGTCATACACGCCGACCTGGACGCCGATCGAGCGGCTCGCCGCATAGCTGATCGAGCCGGTATAGGTCGTGCCGCCATAGCGCTTGCCGACCCGGCCCTCCACCGTCGTGCGCGTGCTCGGCTTCCACACCAGCCCGGCATCGTAGATCAGCCCGTCGGTCTCGTACGCGATCCGCCGCGGTGAAGCGTTGTTGGTGACGTACCGCCCATTGCGGTCGACTACCGGCACGCCGCCTGCATCCAGCACCGGATCCTTCTGGCTGACCTTGATCTTCTCGTAGCCCACGCCCGCCCGCACCGCGAGCGTCGGGGATACCGGCAGCACGGCATCGCCGCGACCATAGGTTCCCTCGTAGCGCTGCTTCAGCTGGCTGGCATTCTCGCGCTCGTAGGCGCCGCTCACCGTCACGCCGACCGGCAGGACGGTGCCCGCCGCGGTGCTGATCGAGGCCTGAAGCTGGTGCCCGGCCGATTCGTCGAAATTGTCGAGCCGGCGGCTACCGGGCGGCAGCGCGGTGTTGCTCGGTTCCTCGACCTTGGTGTAGCCGAAGCGATAGCTGGCACCGACACTTGCCGGGCCGACATTCGTCGAGACAGTCGGGCCGGCATAAGCTGCATAGACCTGGCTAGTGTTCTGCACGTTACCCGCCAGAACGGCTGGTGCCGCGCCGCGGATGTCGGACCTGGCACGGGTCGCCAGCGCCCCGCCCTCGATGCTGATCCCCGGCGCGACCTTCACCGCCGCCCGCGCCAAACCGCTGTGGATGTCGTCATCGCCGACATCCTTGTCCCAGCTGAAGCGCCGTTCGTAGCGATAGCTGATCTGCACCTCGGCATTGCGGCTTTGGATCGAGGCGTCGATCCCGGCCGATGCCGTGCTGTAGGTCAGCACGTCGCCCGATTGCAGATCTGCGGTGAGCACCTGGCCGAGCTCGATATAAGGGGTTACCTGCGCGCGGCGATCGCGTGCGGACGCGGGGGTCGCCCCAAGCACGACGATGCCGCCCGCCAGCACCGCAAAGGTCGTCGAGCGCATCATCTTGCGTCTTCCTGTGGATAATAGCTGCCGTAGCGACGCCCGCCCGGCGCATAGGAAACCGAATTGAGCACCAGCTGGATGTGCTCGCAGCCGTCAAGTTCGGCGACCGCCTCGCGCAGATCGCTCTCCCCGGTACGGTCAGCGCGCACGACCAGCATCACCTGCCCCATCAGCCCGGCGAGCACCGACGCCGGCGAGGCGGCGAGCGCGGGTGGCGAATCGAAGATCACGATGCGCTGCGGGTCGGCGGCAAGCAGCGCCGCGATCAGTTCGTGCGTTCGCGCGCTGGAGAGCAATTCTGTGTCGGTGTTCGACTTGGTACCCGCGGGCAGAAGGCTAAGCTGCGGAATATCGGTATCGACGATGAAGCGTTCGACGTCGAGCACGGGGGCCGCCAGCGCATCGAGCAGCCCCAGCCCCTCGTGGAGCCCCAATCGTCCCATCACGTCCGGCTTGGCAAAGTCGGCATCGACCAGCAGCACGTTGTTATCGCGCTCCGCCGCTAGCGAGATAGCGAGATTGACCGCGCAATAAGTCTTGCCCTCCCCGGCATTGGCCGAGCACACTAGGATTGTGCGTGCCTTTGCTGCATCCTGCGTGCGCAGAACGCGCGCGGTGATCAGCAGCTGCCGCTTTACCTGGCGGAATTCCTCCACGAGAGCGTCGATTGTCGCGCCCGGCACCAGCAAACCCTTGTCCGCCAGCATGCCACGGTCGATTGCGGCTACCGGGCTGCCGACGCGCGGCGGCGCGGCAGGTGGCGCATCAACTGCCGCTGCCGGCGCCGTTGGAGCGACCTGCTCGGGCTGCAGCACCAGTTCGGGCTCGGGCAGCGGCGCGCCGCGGCCACGTAAATGAGCGTCGAAATCATACACCTCAGCGGCCCGTTCGAGCAGCGAAGGCCGCACCTTGCCCATCTCGGTCATGCCGCAATTCCCCGTGAGACCATCTCAACGCCGAGAAGCGCCACATAGGCGACGACCAATGCCGCCGATCCGCCGCCGAAATAAGCGAGCTTGCGGCGCCGTGCAGTTGTCTGCGCTACCGTCACCATCTCGCCAATCGCGCCGATAACCGGCAGGCCGGTGGCCCTTTCGAGCCGTCCTGCCGTCGCGAAGGTCATCTTCAATTGCCCCATCGCGAACGCCGCACCGATGCCGCCGAGAATCGCCGCGAAGAGCACACCGGTCAGCAGCAAGGGGCGATTGGGGGCACTCGGCACGCGTGGGCTGGTCGGCGGATCGATCACGCTGAACTTGATCGCGTCGGTCTGCGTCTGAGCCTGGCCGCGCAGCTTGATGTCTTCGCGATCGGCCAGCATCTTGTCGTACTGGTCCTTCAGCACGGCATAGTTACGCTCGATCTCGCTCTGCTGCGCGGCGACCTCGGGATCGGCCGACAGCTTGGAGTTGATCGTGTCGAGATCGTTCTGCAGCTGCGACTTGCGCATCGTCAGCGCAGCGACCTGCGATTGCTTATCGGCCTGCATCGATCGCAGCGACAGGTAGAGCGGGTTGGGCGATCCCCCGCCTGCCCCGCCCCCGACCAGCGGCTCGCCGCGTGCCGCCGCAGTCGCCGCCGCCAGCTGCCCACGCAGGGCCACCATGTCGGGATGATTGTCGGTATAGCCGCGACCGCGCGCCTCGGCGATCTGGCCCTGAATCGCCGCAAGACGAGCGCGCGCCGGCCCCGCGGAAGACGTACCGCCCATACCGGCCACGCTCTGCGGCGTGCCCGCCATCTGACCGTTCACCGCCGCTAGGCTGGATTGCGCGGCGGCGAGATCGCTCTCGACCTGCGCCATCTGCGACCGCGCCGTGCCCATGCGGTCGGTCAGCGATCCAGTGCCGGGCAGCGAGCCCATATAGCGGTTCTGGAAGTCGGTGCGTTTTGTCTCGGCGTCCTGCAGCTGCTTCTGCCGCTGCTCGAGCTGTGCGTCGAGGAAGCGCAGCGTCTGGCTCGTCTCGTCGCGATCGCCGGCAAGGTTCTCCTCGACGAAGATGTCGATCAGCTTCTGCACCACCGAGCGCGAGATCTTCGGGCTCGAACCCTTGGCGACGATCTCGAACAGATTGTCCTGCTGCGCGGTTACGGTGATCGCCTTCTGCAAGCCCGCAACGCGGTCCGCAACGTCGCGATCAGTCTGCACTGTATTGGCGAGATCGGTGCCGCGCACGACCTTTTCGAGATTGACCGCGGAGGTCAGGGTCTGTCGGATGCGATCGACATCCTTCTGCTGGTCGAGCGCGGTGATGCCGACCTTCGAGGGCAGGATCGTCTGCATCTGCACGAACACGCGCGCGCGCGATTCGTAGCTGCTGGGAATCTGTGACACGATCAGCCAGCCGAGGATCGCGATCCCCCATGCGACCGCGAGCGCCAGCCAGCGTCGCGTCCAGATCGCATGCAGCGCCAGCCGCAGTTCGTCGTAGAGACCGTTCATTTAGAACATGCTTTCCGGGATGATGATCACGTCGCCCGGCTCCAGCCGCACGTTGGCGCGCGAATCGCCGTTCTTCAGCAGGCTGGAGAGGCGGACATTGTATTCCACCTGCTTGCCCGTCGCCCGGTCGTAGCGCACCAGCCGCGCCTTATTGCCGGCGGCATATTGGCTGAGCCCGCCGACCGAGATCATTGCGTCGAGCAGGGTCATGTTCGCGCGGTAAGGGATCGAGGCTGGCTTCTCCGTCGCGCCGACGATGCGCACCTGCTGGCTGAACGTGCCGGAGAAGTTCTCGACGATCACCGAGACGATCGGGTCCTTGATATATTCGCCAAGCGCGATCTTCATGTCGTCGGCTAGCATCGCGGGCGTCTTGCCGGTCGCGGGCATATCGCTGATCAGCGGCGTGGTGATGCGGCCGTCGGGGCGCACCTGGACCTTCGCCGACAGTTCGGGGTTGCGCCACACGAAGATGTTGAGCTCGTCGAGCGGGCCGATGATATATTCCTCGCCCGGCTTCTCCTGCGTCGAGACGAAGCTTGCCGGCGGCAATTCGGCCCGGCCGCCGCCGCTCATGCAGCCAGAGACCAGATTGGCCATTGCCAATAGCGACAGCGCCTTGAAACCGGTACCACCAAGCATCGCACAAACCTCCTGCCGCGGTTCGATCGCCGGAATGATCCTCCGGCGGTTTGCGGCTAAGGTCGGGCTATGCGGCCAGTCCGGTAAAAATTACGTTAGGAACGACGCAGACGGGGTTTGACCTGGTTGATTGGCAACCACCTCTGCCGGCACGGGATGGCCAAGAAAGCCGTGCGGGCTGGCCGACAGCCCATAAGCGCCGGCCATGAACACGGCGATGACGTCACCCGGCCCGGCGATTGGCAGCGTCACGCGATCCGCCAGCCGATCGAGCGGGGTGCATAGACAGCCGACCACGCTGACCGTCTCGCTCGGCGCCCCTGCCCTCGCCGTCGCAACCGCCACGGGATAGTTGCGCTTGATCACCGTCCCGAAATTGCCCGAGGCGGCGAGTTGATGGTGCATGCCACCATCGACCACCAAGAACGTCTCCCCCCGGCTTTCCTTCCGTTCGATCACGCGGGTGAGATACACGCCGCACTCACCGACCATGTACCGCCCCAATTCGATCGCGAAGCGCGTATTGGCCAGCGGCTCCGGGCGCTCCCCGAGAACTGACGCCAGTGCGCCGCCGATGGCTGGCAAATCGATGCCCCTGTCGCCGGAAAAGTACGGGATGCCGAAACCGCCCCCGAGGTTCACCAGCGGCGGGGTCGCTCCGACGGTCGCCGATAATTGCGCCGCCAGCGCAACGGTCGCCGCCTGCGTCTCGATGATCCCCGCCGTGTCGAGCGATTGCGATCCGGCAAAGATGTGCCAGCCGCGCCAGTCGGCGCCCGCCGCTCGCAACATCGCCACCACGCCCGGCGCTTCCGCCGCATCTATCCCGAACGGTGAGGCACGGCCACCCATCTTCATACCCGATCCGCGTAGTTCGAAATCGGGATTTACACGTACGGCGAGGCGGGGCGTGATGCCTAGCCGCTCGCCTGCCGCCAAGGCACGCACGCACTCGCCGGGAGACTCGAGGTTGATCGTCGCACCTGCTCGGATCGCCGCCTCCAACTCCCAGTCCTTCTTGCCCGGCCCGGCGAAGCTGATCGCTTGTCCCGGCTTCATGTCGAGCGCGACAGCCAGTTCCCCGCCCGATGCCACGTCCAGCCCGTCGACCATCGATCCCACCGCCGCCACCATCGCCGGCAGGGGGTTGGCCTTGATCGCATAATGCAGGTCGATGCCCGGCAGCACTGCCCGCAGCGCCGTGATGCGGGCTCGCACGATGTCGAGATCGTACACGAACAACGGCGTGTCATGCGTCATCGCCCACTCCTCAGCCGAGCGCCCGGCGATCGGCAGCGGCTGCGCTGATCCGAAGTCGTCGGGGATCGCTCCCATCGGCTTTGCGGTCACGTAAATTCGCCTTTCAATACAGCACGATCCAGCTTGCCGTTTGCATTGTGTGGCAAGCTCTCCCGCCATTCATAGCGGCTGGGCTGCATGAAGCTCGGTAGCTCGCGCCGTAGCCGCTCGCGCAGCGCCGGCTCGACCGAACCATCGCCGCGCGCAACCACGACGATCGCCTGCCCCAACCGCTCGTCGTTGATGCCGAGAGCCACCGCCTCCGCCACCTCGCCGCCCGCCAGCACCGCCTCCTCGATCTCCGTCGGGCTGATGCGGTTGCCGGCCGACTTGATCATCTCGTCCTCGCGACCGACGAAGCGGAACAGGCCGTCTTCGCCCTCGATTACCGTGTCGCCCGACCATACGGCCTTGCCGCTCGACTCCGCCCAGGCCGGCGCGTCGCGAAAGCGCAGCGCCGTGCGCTCCTCATCCTGCCAATAGCCTTGCGCCACCAGCGGGCCGGCATGGACGAGTTCCCCCGCCTCGCCCGGCGCGGCGCGCGATCCATCGGAGCGGGTGACCATCACTTCGGCGAAGGGGATGGCCTTCCCCATGACGTCGGGATGCGCATCGACCAAAGAAGGCGGCAGATAAGTCGAGCGGAACGCCTCGGTCAGTCCGTACATCGGGTAGATATCGGCGACCGGGAAGCGCTCACGCAGCCCGACGATCAGCCGCGGAGTCAGCGCACCGCCCGAATTGGTCAGACGCCGCAACCTTGCGGCCGTCTCCGCTGGCCAGGTCGCCTCCAGCAACTGCACCCACAAAGGCGGCACGCCGGCCAAGGTGGTCGCGCCGATGCGGTCCACCGCCTTCACCACGTCGCGCGGCGTCAGGTAATCCAGCGGGGCATAGCAGGCACCCGCCGCCCAGGTCGAAAAAGTCTGGTTCTGCCCATAGTCGAAGCTGAGCGGCAGCACGCCGAGCACGCGGTCTGCGGGCATGATGTGCAGGTAACGCGCAACCGAGATCGCGCCGAGCCACAGATTGGCATGGCTCAGCATCACGCCTTTCGGTCGCCCGGTCGAGCCAGAGGTATACAGGATCGCCGCGAGATCTTCCGGCTCGGCCGATGATGGTGGCGTGGCATCGGTGGCGACGAAGGCGTCTTCCAGCACCAGGCGGCAGTTCCTCGGCACGTCCCCGACCTCCAGCGAAGCAGCGCGCGCTTCCTGCGTGACCATTACGGACGCGCTGCTATCGGCCAGGATATGCGCCACTTGCGCTCGCTTCAGCATCGGGTTGATCGGCACATGCACCAACCCGGCCCTGGGGGCTGCCATCGGCAACACGCATGCCGTGCGCGTCTTGGGCAGCCACGATGCGACGCGGTCCCCTCGCCGAAGTCCCAGCCCCGCCAGCCACGCGGCGATCTGCCCGGTCAGCAACTCCAGTCCGGGGAAATCGAGCGCGCCCGCCTTGTCCAACAGCGCAACGTCGTGCGAGGCGCCGCGACCGGCCAAGGTGTCGATCGGACGGGGATGGGGATCGAGCGGGATCATGCCATGCCCTTACCGCGGATCGCCTCAGTCGGCGAGCGCCTGTCCCCGGATGGTGCACTGCACCCGTTCCCCTTGGCATCGCCGCTGCCTTTCTCTACGGCCGCGGCAGAAAACGGCCAAGCGAGGGCGACGTGCTGCCAGACGATCACAACGAAGTCGATGCGACGGTGCGCGCCGTTCTAAAGGACGTGCTTGGACTGTCGCAGGAGCGGGTCGACGCTTTCCGCAGCGAGACGCCGTTGTTCGGCGCGTTGCCGGAGCTCGATTCGATGGCAGTGGCCGGGTTATTGACCGAGCTCGAGGAGCGGCTTGGCGTCCTGATCGAGGATGACGAGGTCGATGGCGAAATGCTCGAGACGTTCGGCGCCTTGGTTCGCTTTGCCGACGCCAAGGCGCTCATCTGACAGTAAGCGGACATGACCGGGTCATGAGTCCGATGACCTATGCCTGGCAAGGCGGCAGCGAGACGCTGTTGCGCTTCGGGCCGAAGAGTGGACCGCTGGTCCTTGCGGCCATGCCGCCGTTCGAGGAGGCCAATCGCACCCGCGCCTTCATGGTGACGGTATTGCGGGCGTTGGCAGAGCGTGGCATTTCCAACGCGCTGCCCGATCTTCCGGGGTCTGGCGACTCGCTCGTTCCAATAGAACAGGCGGCGTTGGGCGACTGGCGCGCTGCCTTTCGCGACGCAGCGCAGGCGCTGCGTGCCGACCACGGATCGGTCTACAGCTTTGCCATTCGGGGCGGTGCGCTGCTCGACACGCAGGCGGATCTGGCCGGCCGCTACCATTTTGCGCCGATGACAGGCGCAAAGCTGGTGCGTGAGATGCTCCGCACCCGGCTTGCTGCGGCCAAGGAAGCGGGCGAGCATTTCGATGCCGGAGCGATCGAGCCGCCCGGTGCGCCAATCGAGCTCGCCGGCAATCGGCTGAGCCGGACACTGCTTGCCGATCTGGCCGCGGCGGTGCCGGCCGCAGCCGGCACCATTCGCACAGTTCGGCTGGAAACCGATGCCCAGTCGGCCGACCTCAAGCTGGCCGGTGCGCCGTTGTGGCGTCGTGCGGAGCCCGGCAACGACGCTGCGCTCGCCGCGCTGCTGGCCGAGGATATCGCCGCATGGGTGGTCGCATGCGGCGGGTGATCACCTTTCCCTGTGGCGGCGAGATGCTGGTCGGCACGCTGGATGAAGCGGCGGGTACCACCGGCCTGTTGATCGTGTCCGGCGGCAACGAGATCCGCATCGGTGCGCATCGTGGCATGGCCGCACTCGCGGCCAACCTGGCGAGGTCGGGCACGCCAGTGTTCCGGTACGATCGCCGCGGCATCGGTGATTCATCCGGCGAGAATGAAGGGTTCGAACGTTCCGCCGAGGACATGGCGGCGGCCCTCGCTGCATTCCGTGCCGCGGTACCGACGGTGGCCCGCATCGTCGGGTTCGGCAATTGCGATGCGGCGACGGCACTTGCCCTGTTTCACCGGCAGGCGGGGATCGATGCGCTGGTGCTCGCCAATCCTTGGACGATCGACCGGGCCGACGACTTGCCGCCGCCGGCGGCGATCCGGGCGCGGTATGTCGAGCGGTTCAAGGATCCGGCGACCTATCTCCGGCTGCTGCGTGGTGGGGTAGACGTTCGCAAGCTTTTCAGAGGCTTGCGGCGGATATCGGAGCGCCGGTCGCAAGAGGGCGACGCGCTTGCCGTCCGCCTTGCAGCCGCTCTTGCCGGCACCACGCCGGTCACCATCGTGCTCGCGGAAAAGGATGCGACGGCGATCGCCTATGCGGACGTCATGCATGCCACCGACCTCCCGGTCACCACCCACATCATCGATACCGCGTCGCACAGCTTCGCCCGAGGCGAGGACCAGGCCGCGCTGGAGGCGATCCTGCGCGGCGTGCTCGGCTGAGTTACTCGGCGGCTTCGGCCAGCTCGAACTCCACTTCGCCCAGGAAGCGTTCGGCATCCAGCGCGGCCATGCAGCCGGTGCCGGCGGCGGTGACCGCTTGGCGGTAGACCTTGTCCATCACGTCGCCACAGGCGAACACGCCCGGCACCGAGGTGCGCGTGCTGCCGGTCTCGACCGCGATATAATGATCCTCGTCGAGATCGAGATGGCCGCGGAACAGCTCGGTCGCGGGGTGATGACCGATCGCGACGAACCCGCCCTCGACATCGATGCGCGACATCTCGCCGGTGACGGTGTCGCGCAGGTCGAGCGCGACGAGCCCGGACGTGCCGCCGCCATCGACGAACTCGGCGACTTCCTTGTTCCACATCACGGTCACGCCCTTGTGCGCGAACAAACGCTCCTGGAGGATCTTCTCGGCGCGGAAGCTGTCGCGGCGATGGATCAGCACGACGTCGGGCGAGTGATTGGTAAGGTACAGCGCCTCCTCGACCGCGGTGTTGCCGCCGCCGATCACCGCGACCTTCTTGCCGCGATAGAAGAAGCCGTCGCAGGTGGCGCAGGCGCTGACGCCCTTGCCCTTCAGCGCATCCTCGCTGTCGAGCCCGAGCCATTTGGCCTGCGCGCCGGTGGCGACGACCAACGTGTCGCCTTCATAGATGTCGCCGCCGTCGCCGATCAGGCGGAACGGCCGGCGGGTGAGATCGACCTCGACGATCGTGTCCCACATCAGCCGCGTGCCGACATGTTCAGCCTGGGCCTGCATCTCCTGCATCAGCCAGGGGCCCTGGACCACATCACGGAAGCCAGGATAATTCTCGACATCGGTGGTGGTGGTGAGCTGCCCGCCCGGCTGGATGCCCTGCACGACGATCGGCGCCATGCCGGCACGCGCGCCGTAGATGGCAGCGCTGAGGCCGGCCGGCCCGGAGCCGAGGATGAGCATCTTGGTGGTGTGCGTGGTCATGAAGGTGTCCGTCGTGGCGAAGCGGCGCTTCTAGGGGGCGCGTGGCCGACCATCAACATGGGAGCGGCGTGGGGCGGGTTAAAGGGCAAGCGGCTTGTTCAACCATGTGGTTGAGCGACGTTTGGCGCTGGTGTTGTTCAACCCCGCGGTTGAGTGTGCATCTCGTTGATTTCGTTACGGATCGCCGCGCGAATGTTGAGAAGGTTGAACGCCGGGCGGGGTTGTCTTGGGTCGACTCGATCGTTGCGATTGGCGGGCTGGAGGAGGGGCTGCGGGCTCATGGTTTGAAGGTACGATGGTGGGTCGTTGTAGGACAGCGGAAAAGCTGTGTCGCTTGTGATTGGATTGGTGATGCGGTGTGCCGGGTAACTACCGCCATCGCACCTGGGCCCCGGCCCTCGCCGGGGAGCTTTAGAAGTACGTTGGGCAGAAGTTGGGGGTTGCCAAGTTGGGCTGGATGACGCGCAATGGGTGAGGCTGAGGTGTGGAGATGATGATGGTTTACTTGTTCCTGGCGCTGGCCGCCCAGGCTGTACCGGCACCGACGCCGCTGCCGCCACCGGCGGTGCCCCCTGCCCCGGCTACGGTTCGCGTGGTGCTCGATACCGCGGACGGCCGAATCGTGCTGGCGTTGAAGAAGGAACGCGCGCCGATCACCACCGCGAACTTCCTGAGATATGTCGATCAGAAGCGGCTCGACGGGATCGGCTTCTATCGTACCGCCAAGGGGGGGCCGGGGTTCGGCTTCGTGCAGTTCGGAGTGCAGAACGCGCCCAAGCGGGTGTTGCCGCCGATCAAGCACGAGCCGACCACGCAGACCGGCATCAAGCATCTGAGCGGCACGATCTCGATCGCGCGCTATGCACCGGGCACGGCGAGCGGCGACTTCACGATCATGGTGGGGGATCAGCCGGGGCTGGATGCCGATCCGAGCCAGCCGGGCGACAACCTGGGCTATGCCGCCTTCGGGCACGTCGTGGAGGGCATGGAGGTGGTGCAGCACATCCTGGATGCGCCGACATCGGCCACGGCGGGCGACGGCATGATGAAGGGGCAGATGATCGTGCCGCCGGTGCTGATCCGGTCGGCAAGGCGGGTGCCTTAGCGGACCTTACAGGACCCGTTGGGGTTGAGCATGCCTCAAGCTGTGGGTCTTTGGGTGTAAGCGGGGCGTAACTGCGCGCAGCATGCGCCAATGGTCGTGTCGCTACTGGACCCCGGCCTTCGCCGCGGAGCAGTGATGTCGCCGCGCAACTGCGGGATGGTACTGGAAAACGGTCGCGAGTGGTAGCGAAGGAGGGACTTGAACCCCCGACCCCAGGATTATGATTCCCGTGCTCTAACCAGCTGAGCTACTCCGCCCCATACGGGCTACGCACTCGCGAGGCGCGGGCTATAGGAAGGGTGTCCGGGCCGGTCAAGCGAACATGTGACGCGACAGCTTTTCCCAGGGTCCGCCGCGATACCACCAGGTCGCCAGCCCGACGATCGGCGCGGCGCGGGGGCGGAAGTCCGTTTCGAGTTGCGCCTGGAGCAATTTGGCCTGCGCCGGCTCCACCTTGTTCTGGATCGTGACGTGTGGCCGCCAGCCTGCCGCATCCTGCGGCGTGAGCATCGAGGAGAAAGCGTCGGCGAGGGAATCGCGGATAGCGGCGAGTTCGGGCGATTCGATGCGGAACGCCACGCCGCGCCCGAGCGACATCAAGCCGGCGATGCGCGCGACGGGCGCAGCGATACCGCGGGTTTCGGCCGCGAGCCGCTGTTTCAGCTCGGCCTCCAGCGATGGCGCCAGATGGTGGAACATCGTCAGATGCGCGGCGAGCTGGTTGCGCTCGGGCGGGAAGTGCGCCCGCCGCAAGCCGTCGAAATAGGCAGTGTCCGCCTTGCCGAACAAGGCCGTGACGATAATCGGTGCGGGCTCGGTCAAATCTCGACCTGGCTGCCCAGCTCGACCACGCGGTTGGTCGGCAGGCGGAAGAATTCCATCGCGCTTTCCGCGTTGCGCAGCATCCAGGCGAACAGCTTTTCGCGCCAGATCATCATGCCGGGCCGATCGGAGGCAAGCAGCGTCTGCCGCGACAGGAAGAAGCTGGTATCCATCATGCGGAAATCGGGGCCGCATTGGTGGATGCGCGAGAGTGCGGCGGGCACGTCCGGCTCCTGCATGAAGCCGTATTTCAGCACCATGCGGTGGAATCCGTGGGTGAGATCCTCGAGATGGCAGCGGCCGTCATCGGGATAATAAGGCTCGTCCATGATCTTCACGGTCAGCAGGATGATGCGCTCGTGCAGCACCTTGTTGTGCTTGAGATTGTGCAGCAGCGCATGCGGCACGCCTTCGGCCGACGAGGTCATGAACACCGCGGTGCCCGGCACGCGGGTGGCGGCGGTGGCGGCGGACTGGATGAACACCTTGATCGGCATCGCGCCCTCGCGCAGGCGATCGATCATCAGCTGCCGGCCCTTCGACCAGGTGGTCAGGAAGGTGAAGATGATCAGGCCGGCGAGCAGCGGGAACCAACCGCCGGCCGGCACCTTGGTCAGGTTGGCGGCGAAATAGGCGCCATCGACGATGAAGAAGATGGCGAGCAGCGGGATGGCGTAGATCCTCGGCCAATTCCACAGCTTGAACAGCACGACGGCGAGCAGGCATGTGTCGATCAGCATCGCGCCGGTAACGGCGATGCCATAGGCGGAGGTGAGGTTGGACGAGGTGCGGAAGAACATCACCAGCAGCAGCACCATGACCAGCAGCATCCAGTTGACGAGCGGGATGTAGATCTGCCCGGCGGTTGCGGCACTGGTATGTTCGATGCGCAGGCGCGGCATGAAGCCCAATTGGATCGCCTGCTGCGTGACCGAGAAGGCGCCCGATATGACCGCCTGCGAGGCGATCACCGCCGCGCAGGTGGCGAGCACGACGAGCGGCAGCTGCAGCGCTTGCGGTGCCAGATTGTAGAACGGGCTGGCCAATGCGCCGGCACCCTCACGCGACAGCAACGCCCCCTGCCCCATGTAATTGGCCATCAATGCCGGCAGCACGAAGAACAGCCAGGACACGCGGATCGGATTGCGCCCGAAATGGCCCATGTCCGCGTACAGCGCCTCGGCCCCGGTGACGGCCAGCACGACCGAACCCAGCGCCAGGAACGCGCGCAGCGGATCGCTGTAGAAGAATTGCACGGCATAATGCGGCGAGAAGGCGGTCAGGATCTCGGGCGTCTTCACGACGCTGATGATGCCGAGCGTGGCGATGACGGCGAAATAGACGAGCATGATCGGCCCGAAAAACAGCCCGACCTTGGACGTGCCGCTGCGCTGGATCGAGAACAGGCCGATGATGATCACGACCGCGATCGGCAGCACGAGGCCGGCAAAGGCCGGCGCCGCGACCGCGAGCCCCTCGACCGCGGACAGGACCGACACTGCGGGGGTGATCATGCTGTCGCCGTAGAACAAGGCAGTGGCGAACACGCCGAGCAGGATGATGCCCTTGGACCAGCGCTTGATCTTGGTACGGCCGGAGATCAGCGCGAGCAGCGCCAGGCTGCCGCCCTCGCCCTTATTGTCGGCGCGCATGATGATCGAGACGTATTTCAGCGAGACGACGATCATCATCGACCAGAACATCAGGCTGACGACGCCCCAGATATGCAGCGGATCGAGCGCCAGCGGATGATGGCCGGCAAAGGTTTCGCGGAACGCATATAGCGGGCTGGTGCCGATATCGCCGAACACCACGCCGATCGCGCCGAGCGACAATTTGATCAGGCCGTCCTTGTGGTGGCCGCCCGAGGCGCCGAGTTGCGCGCCGGCGGAACCGACGTCCTGCGCGGGGATGACATCAGTGCTGGCGGGCGCGCTCACAGGCCCGACGATCGCATCCGGGTTACGTCATCATCTATCATCGAACGGCACCACGCCCCTGTGGGAACAAAGATTTACCCCAAGGTTGCGCGCCTTACACCTCCCCGCTTGCACCCGCAACGGGACAAGTGGCAGGGGTAATGTTACGATAGTTGCAAATGAAACCGGAGTCTTGAGCGATGCGCGTCGGTGTTCCCAAGGAAATCAAGAATCACGAATATCGTGTCGGCCTGACCCCGCCTGCCGTGGTCGAGCTGGTGGCACAGGGCCATGAGGTGGTGGTGCAGACCGGCGCCGGGCTGGGGATCGATTTCGAGGACCAGCATTATATCAATGCCGGCGCGACGATCCTGCCCGATGCGGCGTCGGTGTTCCGCCAGTCGGACATGATCGTGAAGGTGAAGGAGCCGCAGGCGAGCGAGATCGCCTTGCTCGAGCCGCGGCACCTGCTGTTCACCTATCTCCATCTGGCCGCGGACAAGCCGCAGGCCGAGGGGCTGATCAAGTCGGGCGCGACCTGCATCGCGTATGAGACGGTGACCGCGAACGATCGTTCGCTGCCGCTGCTCAAGCCGATGAGCGAAGTCGCCGGGCGCATGTCGATCCAGGTCGGCGCGCATTATCTGGAGAAGGAACAAGGCGGGCGCGGCGTGCTGCTCGGCGGGGTGCCGGGCGTGGCACCGGCACGGGTGGCGATCCTGGGCGGCGGCGTTTCCGGCGTCAATGCGGCGCAGATGGCGGTCGGCATGCGCGCCGACGTGACGATCTACGACATTTCGAACGCCCGGCTGGCCGAGCTCGACATGTTCTTCTCCAGCCAGATCAAGACCGCTTATGCCAGCCGGGCGGCGATCGCCGCGGCGGTGAAGAACGCGCATCTGGTGATCGGCGCGGTGCTGATCCCCGGCGCCGCAGCGCCCAAGCTCGTCACGCGCGAGATGCTGAAGACGATGAAGCGCGGCAGCGTGCTGGTGGATATCGCGATCGATCAGGGCGGGTGCTTCGAGACCAGCCATGCGACGACGCACGAGGATCCGGTGTTCGAAGTCGACGGCGTAATCCATTATTGTGTCGCCAACATGCCGGGCGCGGTGGCGCGAACCAGCACCTTTGCGCTCAACAATGCGACCCTGCCCTTCGTGCTGAAGCTCGCCAATCTGGGTGCCGAGGCAGCGATGGCGGCGGATGCGCATCTCGCCAACGGGCTGAACGTTTCGGGCGGCAAGATCCGGCACCGGGCGGTGGCGGACGCGCTCGACCTGCCGTTCGACGCCTGGCAGGCGGCCTAATCGGCGGGCGGGCCGCGGTGTAATCTTGACGCGGCCGCCCGCCTGCGGCTAGGGGCGCTGGCTCTGCGGCGATCGTAGTTCAATTGGTTAGAGCGTCGGCTTGTGATGCCGGATGTTGCGGGTTCAAGTCCCGTCGGTCGCCCCACTCCCTTTCCCCGAGCACCCTCCTTCCTTGCGAGAGCTATCATGACCAGCGGCTGGGGCTTCCCCGACTTCGACGACCATGAGGGCGTGCACCTCTTTTCCGATCCCGCAAGCGGCCTGCAGGCGGTGATTGCGGTGCATTCGACGCATCTGGGCCCTGCGGCCGGCGGCGTGCGCTTCTGGCATTATGCCGACAGCGACCGGGCGATCACCGACGCGCTGCGCCTGTCGCGCGGCATGAGCTTCAAGAATGCCATGGCCGGGCTGCCGATGGGCGGCGGCAAGGGCGTGGTGCTGGCCGACAAGGCCGGCGACGCGATCACGCCGGCGCGGCTCGAGGCGTTCGGGCGCGCGGTCGAGTCGCTGGGCGGCAAATATGTGACGGCCGAGGATGTCGGCATGTCCGAAGCGAGCATGAAGGTGATCGCTACGCAGACGCGCCACGTCTCCGGCCTGCCGGTGGCGGCGGGCAGCGCGGGCGGCGATCCCGGGCCGTATACGGCACACGGCGTGTATCTTGGCGTGAAGGCGGCGGCGCAGCGTGGACTGGGTGTCGATTCGATGCACGGCGTGCATGTCGCGATCCAGGGCGTGGGCAGCGTCGGCAGCGGGCTGGCCCGGTTGCTGGCGCGCGACGGCGCTCGCCTGACGCTGGCGGACGTCAATGCCGACCGCGCGGCCGCACTGGCGGCGGAGCTTGGCGGCGAGACGGTGTCGGCAGACGCGATCCTGGGCGTCGCGGCGGATGTCGTCAGCCCCAATGCGCTGGGCGCGATCTTGACCGAAGAGTCGATCGCGGCGCTGAGGACCAAGGTGATCGCCGGCGGCGCGAACAACCAGCTCGCCACGCGCGAGGATGGCGCCCGGCTGGCCGAACGCGGCATCCTGTATGCGCCGGATTATGTGATCAACGCCGGCGGGATCATCAATGTCGGGCTCGAATATCTCGGGCAAGGCGACGAGAACGAAGTGATGGCGCGGATCGAGCGCATCCCGGCGCGGCTGGCCGAGGTGTGGGACGAGGCCGACCGCAGCGGCGCGCCGAGTTCGGACGTGGCGGATCAGATTGCGCGGCGGTTGATCGGGCGGGTCTGAGGCTCGGCCGGTCAGCCCTGAGCTTGTCGAAGCGCGTGTTTTGGACAGGTCCTTCGACAGGCTCAGGACGAACGGGGGTTTGGGGCTGACGTCGCGGCCGCTACGTCTTGACGCAGGCTTCCGCTACTTGGCCAGAAGAAGCTGGACCCCGGCTCAAGGCCGGGGTGACGTTTAATAGTTCAACTCAGTCGCGCAGGAACGCCAGCATGGCGGTGATCGCGGTCATGGTCTCGGCGGGGTCGCGGACGGTGATCGTGTCGATGCCGGCCGCCTTCACCGCATAATCGTTGCCGCCCGGGTAGATCGCGTCGCCCAGGAAGATCATGTCCGCGGTGGCGATGCCGGAATGTTCGGCGAGCGCGCGCATGGCGCTGGCCTTGTCGGTACCTTCGCGCGTGATGTCGATCGAGGTCGAGCCGCCGACATTGACGGCGAAGCCGGGCAGTTGCGCCTGGACGATCTTCTGCATCTGCTTGCGCTTGGCAAAATCGGGATCCCACGCCTTCTTGGCGTCGATCGGTGCCTCCTGCCCCAGCCCCGAAAAGGTGATCTGGCTGCCGCGATCCTCGATCTTGTCGCCCCAGACCTGTTCGTCGGCGAAGCCCGCTTGCTGCACGGCATCGTCCAGCGCGTGCACGATGCGGTCGCGCTCCTCGGGGCTGAAGATATCGGCATAGACCTGCTGCCACTGGCCGTCTCGGCAGCGATACAGCTTGGTGCCGGTGGTCGGCATGATGAACAGGTTGGCGAGATCGGCGTGCGCGGGAAGCCGCGCGACGATCTGCTTGTCGAATTGCGGCCAATCGCCGCCGGAGATGACCGCGACCGCCACGTTTGCGGCGAGATCGGCCAACAGCTTGGCCATGGCGGGATCGAGTGCCTGCTTGCTGTCGGCAAGCGTGCCATCGAGATCGAAGGCGACCAGTCGTTTCATGTCGAACTCCCATAAGGCGCGGCGCGGCGACCGCCGCCTGTGCGAAATATGCCCTGGCGGTCCGCGGTTGAGTAGCGCCTCAAGTCGCAGTACAGCGTGGCGTCTGTGCCCAGCATTCACGCCCTTGCCAATCCCGCCCGGTTCCTGAGGATCGCGCGGCCGATGACGCCGATCCTGTTCTGGACCGGCTTGGCACTGATCGTGGTCGGATCCTGGGCCGGGCTGACGCTGACGCCGCCCGACTATCTGCAGGGCGAGACGGTCCGGATCATGTACGTGCACGTGCCAACCGCCTGGCTCGGCATGGGCGGCTGGAGCGGCATCGCGGTGTCGAGCATCGTTTTCCTGGTGTGGCGCCACCCGCTGGCATCGATCGCGGCGCGCGCGATCGCCTTACCGGGTGCGGTGTTCGCCGCACTGTGCCTGATCAGCGGATCGATCTGGGGGCGGCCGACCTGGGGGACGTGGTGGCAATGGGATGGCCGGCTGACCAGCATGCTGCTGCTGTTCTTCGTCTATCTCGGCTATATGGCGCTGGCGCGGGCGGATGCCGACCAGGGCGGCGATGGCCGTATCCCGGCGACGTACGGTGTCGCCGGATCGGTGCTGCTGCCGATCATCCGCTATTCGGTGGTGTGGTGGAACACGCTCCACCAGGGGCAGAGCATCGGGCTCACCGGCTCCAGCATCGCGCCGTCGATCCTGTGGCCGTTATGGCTGACGCTGATCGGGTTCAGCCTGTTCTTTGCCGGCATCGTCGTGATGCGGATGCGCACGATGCTGGCGCTGGCCAAGACCGAAGCGCGGCAGCGGCGGATGGCGCGATGAACCACTGGCTGTTCGTCTATGCTGCCTACGGCCTGGTCGGCGTGGTCGGCGGGGCGCTGGCGCTGGTCAGTTACCTCGCGATGCGGCGGGCGGAGCGGCGGTGAAGCCCAAGCAGCAAAGATTGATGCTCGTCCTGCTGGCGATCGCCGCGGTGGCGGGGGCAAGTGGCCTGGCGCTATCGGCGCTGAAGGATCAGGCCGCCTTTTTCTATGCGCCGGGCGACGTCGCCAAAGCGGGGCCACCGGTCGGCCGCGCGGTGCGGCTGGGCGGGATGGTGCAGCGCGGATCGATCCGCAAGCAGGCGGACGGCGTGTCGATCCGCTTCGTCGTCACCGATGGCGTGGCGACAGTGCCGGTACGTTTCCGCGGCGTGACGCCCGATCTGTTCCGCGAAGGATCGGGCGTGGTGGCGGAGGGCATGTTCGAGGCTGGTGGCGCGTTCGTCGCCAGCAACCTGCTCGCCAAGCATGACGAGCGCTACATGCCGCCGCAGGCCGCACGGACCGACAAGGGCGTGATGCACGAGACGAAGACGCTGCAGCCATGATCGCCGAAGCGGGCCTTGCCGCCTTGTGGCTGGCGGCAGCGCTGGCGGCGCTGCAGCTGGCGCTGGCGGTCATCGGCTTGCGATTGAACAAACACGTTCGTCCTGAGCTTGTCGAAGGGCGTGCACCCGAGAAGCCGGCCGCTCACCTGGATACAGGTGCTTTGACAGGCTCAGCACGAATGGGTGAAGTCGCTAAAGAGATCATGGCGGCGGTGCGCCCCGTCGCGGTCGTGCAAGGGGTGCTGACCGGCCTGGCGATGATCCTGCTGATCGCGGTGTTCGTGCGATCGGACATGTCGGTGCTGCTGGTTGCCGAGAACAGCCATTCGGACAAGCCGATGCTGTACAAGATCGCCGGCGCGTGGGGCAACCACGAGGGATCGATGCTGCTGTGGGTAACGATCCTGGGGCTGGCCGGGGCGACGGTGGCGACGATCGAGCGGCGGCTGCAGGCACGCACGCTGATTGCCACGCTGGGCGCGCAGGCGGCGATCGCGCTCGGCTTCTATGCCTTCCTGCTCTTTTCCTCCAATCCGTTCGCGCGGCTGAACCCGGCGGCGCCGGATGGGCGGGGATTGAACCCGCTGCTGCAGGACCCGGGTTTGGCGTTCCACCCCCCTACCCTGTACATCGGCTATGTCGGCATTTCGGTAGCGTTCTCGTTTGCGGTCGGCGCGCTGGTCACGCGCGACGTGGGGCCGGCATTCGCACGGGCGATGCGGCCCTGGGTCTTGGGAGCGTGGATCTTCCTGACGCTGGGTATCACGGCGGGATCCTATTGGGCCTATTACGAGCTCGGCTGGGGCGGCTGGTGGTTCTGGGACCCGGTCGAGAATGCCTCTCTCATGCCATGGCTGGCGGCGACTGCCCTGCTCCATTCGGTCAGCGTGCTGGCGACGCGCGATGGCCTGCGCGCCTGGACGGTCATGCTGGCGGTGGTCGCGTTTTCGATGTCGATGGTCGGCACCTTCCTGGTGCGATCGGGCATCCTGACCAGCGTGCACGCCTTTGCCGTCGATCCCTCGCGCGGCAGTTTCATCCTCGCCCTGCTGGCGATCTATATCGGTGGGGCGCTGGTGCTGTTCGCCTTGCGCATCGGCACGGTACGGCAGGGCACGACGTTCGATCTGGTCAGCCGCGAAGGCGCACTGGTGGCCAACAACCTGTTGCTGTCGGTGATCCTGGGCATCGTGCTGATCGGGACGCTGTACCCGATCGTCGCGGCGGCAATGGGCGTGCAATTGTCGGTCGGGCCGCCCTTCTTCGACAAGGCGGCGGGCCCGGTGGCATTGATCCTGGTGACGGTGATGGCGGTCGGGCCGCTGCTGCGCTGGCGCCGTGACGATGGCCACGTGGCACTCGAGCGCATGATGCTGCCGATCGCCGTGGCGGCATTGGCGATGGCGGCGATCTTTATCGCCACCGGCGGGATCGGCATCCTGCCGTTCCTGGGACTGGGGCTTGCCGCCGGTCTTGCCGCCGCCAGCGTCGCGCCGTTGTGGAAGCGCAATTTGCGCCGGACGCCGCTGTTCACCTGGGGCATGGTGATCGCGCATCTGGGGATCGCGGTGAGCCTGGCGGGGATGGCATCGGACAGCGCCTTCACCAAGGAGACCTTGGTTGCCGTGCGAGTGGGCGAGCCGAACCGCGTGGGGCCGTTCCTGGTGCGGCTGGACGGTATCTCACCCGCGATCGGGCCGAACTGGTCGGCATTGCAGGCGCGGTTGAGCATCCGGCGTGGTGACGACGGCGCCTGGTTCTATCTGTATCCGCAGTCGCGCTATTTCTCCTCCCCCGTCACGGTGACCAGCGAATCGGCGATCGCGACGCGGTGGAACGGGCAGCTGTATACCGTGCTCGGCCAGTCGGATGGCGAAGGCCGGTGGCAGTTGCGGCTGTGGTGGAAGCCGTTCGTGACGTTGATCTGGGCCGGCGGCGCGCTGATCGCGATCGGCGGCATGCTGTCGCTGATCGGGCGCGTGCGGCGCGAGCGCAGGGTTGCCGAACGGGAGGCATTTGCATGAAGCGCTGGATGATCTGGTTGCCGCTCGGCGCCTTTGCCTTGGTCTTCGCGGTGGTGGCGAGCGGGCTGATCCGCCCGGCCGACCGCACCGTGCGATCGGCGATGGTGGGCAAGAGCGTGCCGACTTTCTCGCTGGGCGCGATGGTGCCGGGCAAGCCGGGTCTTGGCAGCGCGGTGTTCGCGCAGGGGCAGCCGCGGCTGCTCAACGTCTTTGCCAGCTGGTGCCTGCCGTGTATCGCCGAAGCGCCGATGCTGATGCGGCTGCGGCGGATGGGCGTGCCGATCGACGCGATTGCCATTCGTGATGCGCCGGCCGCGGTGCAGGCGTTCCTGAGGCGCAATGGCGACCCGTACAGTCGCATCGGCAATGACCGCGAGAGTTCGGTGCAGCTGGCGCTGGGATCGTCGGGCGTACCGGAGACGTTCGTGATCGACGGGCGCGGGCGGATCGTGCTGCAGCATGTCGGCGACGTGCGCGAAGAGGACATACCGGAACTGCTCGCCGCGCTGGAGAAGGCGCGGTGAGATGGCGCGCGGCGCTCTTGCTGGCGTGCCTCTCGGCGCCCGCGCTGGCCGACAGCAGCCAGCCGGCGGCGGCCTATGCCGATACGCAGCTGCGCGATCCGGCCAAGGAGGCAGAGGCGCGCGGGCTGATGGCGACGCTCCGCTGCCTGGTGTGCCAGGGTCAGTCGATCGCCGATAGCGATGCCGAGATGGCGGGCGACATGCGCGCGCTGGTGCGGCGGCGGATTGCCGCGGGCGAAAGCGCCGAGACGGTGCGGGCGTCGCTGATCGCGAGCTACGGTGATTATGTGACGTACGATCCGCCGTTCAGCGCGGTGACGGCGCCGCTGTGGCTGATGCCGCTGGTGCTGCTAGGGCTGGGCGGATGGCTGGCGCGCGGCTTGTTCCGTCGGCGGCGCGGCTGATGGGCTGGGTGGCGCTTGCCCTGGTCGGGGCGGTAGCTGCGGGGTTGCTGCGGCTGATCGGTCTGCCGCGCGGCTTGTGGGCGTTTGTCGGGGCGGCACTGATGCTGGGCGCGGCGGCATATGCCTTGCAGGGCGAGCCGTTGCTGCCGGGCCATGCCGTCAAGGCCGATGCCGATCCGATCCAGGTCGATCCCGCCATGCTGGCGCTGCGCGACGACATGGTCGGGCGGTTCCGCGCCGATACGGCGTATCTGATCGCCTCCGACGCGATGCTGCGCTCGGGCGATAGCGGCAATGCGGTGAAAGCAGTGATCGGCGGGCTGCACCATTATCCAAGCTCGATGGCGCTGTGGACCGGGCTGGGCACGGTGCTGGCGACGCATGATGGCGGACGGGTGTCGCCGGCGGCGCTGTTCGCCTTTTCGCGGGCGATGCGGCTGGCGCCGGAGCACCCGGCGCCGTTCTTCTTTGCCGGGCTGGCTTATGTGCGCGCCGGGGAGTTCGCCAAGGCGCGGCGGTATTGGGCGCGGGCCCTGGCGGTAACGCCGGCGGGGGTTTCTTATCATGGCGCAATCGCCGAGCGGGTGGCGTTGCTGGATCGGTTCCTGGCGGTCGAGGCGGCGCAGTAGCGCTGCACTGTTCCCCGGCGGAGGCCGGGGTCCAGGCGGATAGGTCGCTGTAACTGAGCGCAGCGCCTGTCGCTTGCGTTTCGCTACTGGGCCCCGGCCGTCGCCGGGGAACAGTGTTGAAACGTGGCGATTAGCTATCGGTGCCGCGCCCGGTCTTGCCTTGCAGTTCGTCGATGCGCTTCGAGGCGTCCGCCTTGTTCAGCGTGTCGTCGAATTCCTCATGCGCCTCTTCGCTCAGCGTCTTGAGGTAGCTTGCCTGCGCGCCGGTCATCGGCTCGCCGCCCGTGGTCCAATCGTCCGGGTCCTTCTCGGCATTGCCGGTGGGATGATCCTTGGGGTTCGTCTGGTCGGTCATGTGTTGCTCCTTCACCGGGTTCAACACATCTGTTCTTATCTTGTTCCAGAAATCCGAGGCTATAGCGTTCCTTCGACGGCCAGCGTGTAGCCGGCCGCGCTCTGCTGGAAGCCGCTTTGCAGGAGTTGTGCGGCGGCGGCGGGATCGCTCGGGCGCACGCTCATCTCGGCGCGGAAGCGGCCGGTGGGCCACAGGCGGATCGCCGCCGCTTCGCTGCCCGATTGGCTGGCGAGCGGCAGCAACAGCGCGCCGGACTCGCACTTGGCGATGCCGCTGAGGCCCTGGCTGAGCGCGACGCCGCCGATATCGCCCGACAGGGTTGCCCGCACCCTGCCCTCCGCGCGCTGGCAGATGCCGTCCTGGAAGCGCACGGTGACATCGTCCATGTCGATCGCAGTCACCGGTACCGGGGCGAAGACGGTGCCGGCGGAGAGGGCGGCGGTCATGTCGTCGAGGCCGAAGCTGTGGCGGCTGATGCCGACCGCGCCGCGCAGCGCCTTGGTGCTGCCGCGGCTGTCGAGCGAGACTTTCGCCCGCCCGATGAGCAATTGTAGCGGGGAGAGGCTGGCGTTGAGATCGCCGACGGCGAGCTCCCCGAACCGCGCCTCGGTCAAGGAGCCGGACCAGACGCTGCCGCCGACCGCCCGCGCTGTAAAGCCGGTATCGTCGAGGCCGATCCAGCCCAGCACCAGCCGCATCGGCAGGAACGCGATCAGCGCGACCACGAAGGCGGCGGTGAACAGCAGACCAGGCCCGGTGGCGAGGCGAATACGTCTCATATCCCGCGCGCCTTCAATGTCATCTGCACCGCCACTGTCTGGTCGCCATTGTTGGTGACGTTCAGCTGATCGACCAGGATGCCCGAGCCCTCCAGATCGCCGATCCAGCCGAGCAGCGCACCGGGACGGGCCGAGGCTATGGCGATCTGCACCCGATCATTGCCGACAGGATTGGCGAGCGACAGCGGGAACCCGGCGTCGTTGGCGCGGGCGCGGACGATCGCGTCGAGCGGCCCGCCGAGCGCCGCCGGGCGGTTGCGTTGCAGCGCCTGCAGCACGGCGAGGCGTGCCTGCGTCTCGCCCATCCTGACGACCGCGCCGGCATGCCGCTCGCGCGCGGACGACAGTGCGTCGCTGACCGGCCGGATGATCCCGCCCCACACGATCGTCAACATAGCGAGCGCCGCCATGACGATCAGCATGCGCTTTTCGCGCAGCGAGCGTTGTTCGAACAGCGTCTTGAGACTGGCGATCATCTTGGGCTTACCGTGATCTGGCCGGAGACGCGGCCGTTGACCGATTCCAGCGTGCTGAGCCGCGCGGTGAAGCCCTGTGCCTCGACGCGGCTGCGCAGATCGACCGCCGGCCCCTCACCCGCCATGGACACGGTGGCGCGCAACTCGCCATTGGGATCGAAGGCGAGCGCCGTGACTTCGGTGCCGGGTACGGCGCGGACGGCGGAGAGCAAGGCCGCGCTGGTGCGGCTGAAGCCGAACCCGCCACCACGCAGCCGCGACAGCCGCTCGTTGAGCTGGCGGTCGGCATCGTTGACCGTCTCGCCACGCGGCAGGCCCTGGCGAGCAAGCTGCTCCGCCCGCTGATCGAGCGCGTCGGCGGCGAGATTGTACTTCAGGATGGACACCAGGCTGATGATCAGCGTGACGGTGAGGATCGCCAGCGACAGCCAGGCCAGCCGGCGTATCAGCGACCAATCGATGGCAAAGCGCCGGCGCCGGGCGAACGCGCCCTGGCGCAGGTCCAGTGCCGGGCTTGCGATGGCCGCGACGATCGCTGCCTCCAGTTCGTCGCGGGCGAGCGTGGCGGGGGCGACTCCGCCGGTCACCAATTCCGTCAGCCGCGCCTCGTCGGCAAAGCCGCTGGTGGCGCCACGCACGACGCCCTCGCCGCCGAGATCGGCACGGACATAGCCTTCTTCGGGCCGCGGGAGCAGCATCGGCGCGGGCAGCAGGGCGGCGGGATCAACACCGTTGGCAGCGAGCGTCGCCAGCCAATGATGCATCTGCAGCGCGGAGACGACGCCGATCGGCCGCTCCACGATGCCGCCTTCGCGCCCCACCGCGACATGCAGATCGGCGATCGGCGACGCGCTGGCATCGGCGGCGAGGATGCGCGCGGCCGTAACGGACTGGGCAGGAGACCGATCGGGCAATTCCGCCCAGTGCAGGGTCACCGCGTCTGCGGGCACCACCGCGACCGGTGGCGGCGCATCGGGATCGAGCATGTCGGGAAAGCCGTCGCCGCGCCCTTTCACCACGTCGTCGGCAATACGCAGCCAGCGCCACGGCAGATCCGCTGCCGGCAGGAAGAGGACGAGCGTGTCGCTCACGACGGTTCACCCCAGGAGCGCGACACCAACCGCGCGGGCAAGGTGGTGGCATCGATGGTCGATTGCTGTTCGAGATCGGCGGCGCCGAGCGCGACATCGACCTGCAGCGCGAACCAGCGGGTCGTGACGCCGGTCTGTGCCTTGGCATTCTCGTCGGCAGTGACCGAGGTGAGCGCCGGCAATTTCCAAAAAGCCTCAGTGGTCTCGAAGCCGGCGGGCGGACGCTTCAGAAGCATCTGACGCGCACTCTCGACGCCCAGCGTGTCGGGCAGCAGCATTGCAAACAAGGGGGCCTGCTCCGGCAAAAGCGTATTGACGTTGATCGTCGATGGCTTTGCCACCGGCAGCGTGCATAACCAAGGGCGAACCTTGGCGTAAACTTGCGGGGTAACGCCCGAGACGGCGCGCAGCTCGCTGACGTCGGTCATCAGCGTGTTGGCGGTGCGGTATGGCGTGGCGGCGCCGGTATAGGCGCCGTCCTCCGCGCCCGACGGCAAGGCCGCGCCGTCGCTGTCGATCCAGTCGGTCGTGGCATCGGCGATGCCGCCGGCGAGCGCGGCGGGCACGCCGACCAGCCGCATCAGCCGGGTGAACTGCACGGTCGCAGGCGCGTAGGCGGTATAGATGGCGGGTTCGTTCTGGACCACCAGGCCGTTCAGATTGAAGCAATTGCCGCCATCGCGCACGCGCGCCGTGGCGAGGCCGCCGGGCACCGGCAGGCGAAACGGCGTACCGCTCCAATTGCCCGCCAAGGTCACGCGCTTGCCCGCCTTGCCAAGCATCGAATTGATGCGGGACAGCGCCAGTGTCTCGGCGGCATAGCCGTAAGCGCGCGCCTGCTCGCCCGCCGCGGCGTTACCCGCGAGCCTGGTCGACAGACGGAGCTTTTCGAGCGCCGTGGCGGCAAGCACCGAGATGACGGCGACCAGCAACAACACCGTCAGCAGTGCCGCGCCGCGTTCACTTTCCCGCATCATTGCCCCCGATTGTCGGGCGGTATCCGGTACCGACGAGGAACAACTGGCGGAATTCGGTGCCGTCGGTGCGGATGATGCGAAGCTCCAGCGCCTGCGGCAAGGGCGCGCGTGGCGTGCCCTGCCAGCGATCGCTCCAGGCGCCGTCCAGCCGGTAGCGTAGCCCCACGGCGCGCACGTTGCCGAGCAATGCCGCAGGCGGCAGCGGCTCGGCACCATCGAGCATCGGATAGGCGATGCGCTCCAGCGTGTCGTTCGAAACGCGATATTCCACCTTCTGCTCGCCGGCGCGGCGGGCCTCGTCGAAATTGCTCCAGCCGCCGCGCACGAGCCGCAGCATCGGTGCGGCGTTCGATCCAGCCTCGCCGGTAAAGGCGGGTACGAGATCGCCCGCTTCATTGCGCGTCGCGCGCAGCGTCGCCTGGGCGAGATCGGCGGACAGCGCGGCGGCGACGCGGTTGAGCGCGGAGATGTCGTCAAGCCGCGCGCCGGTGGCGCCCTGCGCGTTCACGCTGAACGCGAGCAAGGCGACACCGGCGGCCGACAGCATGCCGAAGATCAGGAACGAGATCATCACCTCGATCAGCGTGAAGCCGGATTCGCTGCGCTTCATGATACGGTGACCGGGGGTGGATTGGGCGGCCGGACGACCGACAGCCGGCCATGTACCGTGCCGTTGGCATCGGCCACCGCGACCTCGATGCGCAGGATGCGGACGTCGCCAGTCGGCTGCGTCACGCGCGTCCAGGTCCAGGCGCGGCCGCCATTCTGCTCGACGCCCTGCGTCTTGCCGATCGCTGGCGGCTGCGGATCGGTGATCGCCTCGATCGCAACATTGCGCGCAACCATCTGCGCGACGAGCGTGGAATCGAGGATGCCGGCGCCACGGATCGTCGCGCCTTCGAGGCGGATCAGGGCCATGGCGGCGAGGCTGAAGACGGCCAGGGCGACCATCATCTCGATCAGGGTGAAGCCGTGCTGTTTGGCGCGCTGCGGTGCTTCTGCAGAGGCAGGAGCCCAGCGGCGCGGGCGCAGGGTTGTGTTACCGCGGGTTCCAACGTTCTCGGGATCGTTGTGGTGATGTGCGAGACCATCCGCTTCGCCGTCACCCCGGACTTGTTCCGGGGTCCGCCGATCCGCAAAATCAACGGTCGGCGAGAATGCGGCATGGTGGACCCCGGAACAAGTCCGGGGTGGCGGGTAACGATGCGAAGCTGCTGCGTTCGCAGGAGCACGGCAGTTGTGGCTTTCAAGCACCGACGCTGACCGATCCGTCGATGCCGATGCGGACGATCTCGCTTTCGTCGCCGCGCGTCAGGCGCAGTTCGAGCGAGCGATCGGCCAGGCCAGTGGAATCGAACACGACGCGGTCGCGCTCGGCGGTGAGCGTCGGGCGCACGTCCTGGCCCCAAGGGGAAACACGGAGTGGTTTTTCGGCGATTGCGCGCCACTGCCCGCCGGCGCGTTCGTCGAAGCCATAGCCGCCGGTCGACACCCAGACGCTGACCGGACGTGCATCGACGATCGCGGAATCATGGGCCGCACGCGTTCGCGCGGCGAACCTGGTCGCTTCGTCGAGCAATCGCCCGCGCGGATCGGGCATCGACAGCACGGCGATCGCCGAGGCCAGGCCGATGATCGTGATCACGACCATGAGTTCGACCAGCGTGAAGCCGTTCTGCAAGCAGCGCTGCACGGTCGTGAAACCGTCGGCATGACGCTTCAGGAGGATGGCGCGGCGATCCTCCACGTCATTCCCAGCTGGTGATGTCGGCGTCGGTGCCCTCGCCGCCTTCCTTGCCGTCCGCACCGAACGTCCAGATGTCGACCGAGCCATGCGTGCCCGGCGAGGCATATTGGTACGGCCGATCCCAGGGATCGTTGGGCAGCTTCTTGAGATAACCGCCCTTCTGGTAGCGCGCCGGATCGGACATGCCGGACGGGGGCGTGATGAGCGCGTTCAGGCCGTCGGCGGTGCTCGGGTAGTTGAAGTTCTGCAGCTTGTACATTTCGAGCCCGCTCTCGATCGTGGCGATATCGCTCTTGGCCTTTTCGACCCGCGCGCGGTCGCCGCTCGGCAGCACGTTGATCGCAACGATCGTGGCGAGCAGCCCTAGGATGACGATCACGACCATGAGTTCGACGAGGGTGAAGCCCTTTTCACCGTCATCCCGGACTTGATCCGGCATCCAGGCGCGGTCATTCGCCTCACGAACACCGTCACTTTGGCCACTGGCCGCGCCTGGATCCTGAAACGAGTTCAGGATGACGGCAGATACTGGACGAAAACGCATGACAAACCTCATTGGCCGGCAAGGGTGTTGAGCTGCAGGATCGGCAGCAGGATCGATAGCACAATCGTGGCGACGATACCGCCCATCAACACGATGATCGCCGGTTCGAGCAGCGACAGAGCGGTGGTGGTGAAGCGATCGAATTCGCGTTCGAGATAGTCGGCCGCTTTCTCCAGCATCTCGTCGAGCCGCCCGGCCGCCTCCCCGCTGGCGGTGAGATAGGTGAGCAGCGGCGGGAAGACGCCGGCGCGGCGCATGGCGGCGGACAGGCTGCCGCCGCCGCGAATCGAATCGACGATCTCGTCCGAGGCGGCGCGCAGACGGCGGTTGTGGATCGTGCCGGCGGTGAGCGTCAGGCCTTCCAGCAGCGGCAGGCGGCTGGCGACCATCGTCGCCAGCGTGCGCGCCATGCGCGCGGCGTGGAGATCGCGGATCAGGCGGCCGAGCAGCGGCACGCGCAGGATCCAGGCGTCGAATGCCAGGCGGATCGAGGGTTGTTTCAGCGCCTGCCAGGCAAGCAGGGCGGCACCGACCATGCCGAGCAGCAACACCCACCAATAGGCGACCAGGAAGTCGGACAATGCGATGACCAGGCGGGTGAGCAAGGGAAGTTGCTGGCCGACCGTGTCGAATTGCTCGACGACCTGCGGCACGACGAATACCATCAGCGCGGTGACCACGCCGATCGCGACGATCGACAGGATCGCCGGATACGCGAGCGTGGTGATGATCTTGCCGTTGATCTCGGCCTGACGCTCGAGGAGTATCGACAGGCGTTCGAGGATGATCGGCAGCGAGCCCGAGCGTTCGCCGGCCGAGACCATCGCGCGGTACAGCGGCGGAAAGCTCTTGGGTTCGCGGCCCATCGATTCGGCCAAACGTCGGCCCTCCATCACCCCGGCATGGACGTTGGCGACGATCGCGCGGACCTGTTCCTGCTCGGTCTGGCGGGTGATCGTGCGCAGCGATTCCTCGAGCGGCGAGACCTGGTTGAGGGTGGCGAGCTGGCGGGTGAACAAGGTGAGTTGCTTGACGCCCATCTTGTTGCGGCGGAACGAAAGGCCGGTGACCAGGGGCTTGCCGCGTGGCGGCTCGCCGGAGCCGGGCTCGATCCGGACCACGTACATCTTGCGCCGGTCGAGCGCGATGCGGGCGGCCTCGATCGAATCGGCGGCGATATGGCCGCGCTTCTCGGCACCGGCGGTGTCGATGACCAGATAGTCGAAATTAGGCATGCCCCACCCCCATGTGCTCCCGCGAAGGCGGGAGCCCAGGCTGGGCCCCCGCCTCCGCGGGGGAACAAGGAAGCGCGCTATGCACCTGCCTCAGGCTCCACCACCAACGGTGCTTCGACATCGGCCATGTCGCGCCGCGAGACGCGCACCGCTTCCTCGGGCGTGGTCAGGCCGTCGCGGACCAATTGCCGCGCCGCCGAGCCGAGATTGGGCGAATGCAGGAAGGCGTGGCGGGCGATGATCGATTCGTCGCCGCCATCGTTGATCAGGCGGCGGATCGTGTCGTCGATGCGGATCGCCTCGAACACGCCGATGCGGCCCTTGAAGCCGGTCTGCGCGCAATGTTGGCAGCCGACCGGCTGGTAGACGACCGCGCCGGGATCGAAGCCGAGCAGCGCCGAGACGGAGCCGCTTGCCTGGACCGGGCGGCGGCAATGTTCGCATAATTTGCGCACCAGGCGCTGCGCGATCACGGCGCGGAGTGTGGAGGCGAGCAGGAACGGCTCGATCTTCATGTCGCGCATACGCGTGATCGCGCCGACCGCGTCATTGGTGTGGACGGTCGACAGCACGAGATGGCCCGTCAGCGAGGCCTGGACGGCGATCTCGGCCGTCTCGCGATCGCGGATTTCGCCGACCATCACGACATCCGGATCCTGGCGCAGGATCGCGCGCAAGCCGGCGGCGAAGGTCAGGCCGACCTTGGGATTGACCTGCGTCTGTCCGATGCCGTCCATGGCATATTCGACCGGATCCTCCACCGTCAGGATGTTGCTGCTGCCGTCGTTGAGCGTGCGGAGCGCCGCGTAGAGCGTGGTCGTCTTGCCTGAGCCCGTCGGCCCCGTGACGAGCACGATGCCGTTCGGCTCGCTCAGCGCTTCCTTCAGGATCTTGTTGATCGCCGGCGACAGGCCGAGCACGTCCATGTCGATGCCGGCATTGTCCTTGTCAAGGATACGCAGCACGACGCGTTCGCCAGCCCGGCTGGGCAACGTCGACACGCGAACGTCGAGCAGCTTGCCGCCGAGCGTGAGGCCGATACGGCCATCCTGCGGCACGCGGCGCTCGGCGATGTCGAGGCGCGCCATGACCTTGATGCGGCTGACCACAACCGGCGCAACGTGCGGCGGCATGCGCAATGTCTCACGCAGCACCCCATCGATGCGCATGCGCACGACGAGACCGCTCTCGTATGGCTCGACATGGATGTCGGACACGCCATTGCGGGCGGCGTCGGCGATGATGCCGTTGATCAGGCGGATCGCGGGCGCGTCATCAGCAGTGTCGAGCAGATCGTCGGCGCTGGGCAGGTCACCGGCGAGCAGATCGAGTTCGTCGCCCAATCCCAACGTGCCCGCGGCGACGGCAGCCGCCTGGCCATCCATGGCGTAGCGATCGGAAAGCAGGCGGTCGAACGCCTCGGGCGCGACGAATTCGACATCGAACGGGCGCGCGAGGTGGCGGCGCAACTCCAGCAGCACCTTGGGATCGGAGCCTTCGCGCATGGCGATGGCGGCGTGGGTGCCCTCCCCCGCCTGCAGCACGACCCCGAAGCGGCGCGCGAAGGCGTAGGGGATGGCGAGCATCTCGAGCGGAAGGATTGGCGCTTCGGCGGCCAGGATCAGGGGGTCCTGCAGGGCAATGGCGGCGGCGCCCATGCTCAAGGGTTGCGCGTGATCGTCGCTCGGGCTGAACTCGACGTCGGTGACCGTCATGCTGACGCTCCTGATCCTTGTTCCCCGGCGTAGGCCGGGGTCCAGGTGCGAAGGTGATCGTTGGCAGGCGTCGCGTCGGCCAACTGCCGTGCCACGACTGGCCCCCGGCATTCGCCGGGGAACTCAATCCCGTGCTGGGCGGCCACGTACATCACGGGCGCTTGCGCCGGATGATGACCGACGAGCTGCGCTGCACCGGCACGGCGATACGCGGATCCTCGATGCTGCCGTCCTGCCCGGCGGGCGGGAGCGGTGCGGGGGCGCCGAGATAGTCGCGCACCAACTGGTCGATGCTCGGCTCGACGTCCGGCTGCTGCCCGGCCTGTTGCAGGCGCAGATAGCCGTAGCGCTGCTCGGTCACGCGGCGCTGATCCTCGGCCGAGCGCAGGATGGTCGGGCGAATGAAGATCATCAGGTTGGTCTTGGTGCGCTGCTTGGCCTTGGAGCGGAACAATGCGCCGACGCCGGGCAGATCGCCCAGCAGCGGGATCTTCTCGATCGTACGACGTTCGTCGTCGCTCAGCAGTCCGCCGATCACCGCGATCTGGCCGTCATCCACGGTCAGCGTCGTCTCGACTTCGCGCTTGTTGAGGATCAGGTCGCTATTGTCGCCGCTGACCGGGCCGGCGATGCTGCTGACCTGCTGGTGCAGGAACAGCTTGATCGTGCCGGAGGAATTGACCTGCGGCTTGACCTCCAGCTGGATGCCGACATTCTCACGCTGCACGGTGCGGAAGGCATTGTCGAAATTGTCGCTCAGCGCCTGGCCGGTGGTGATCGGGATTTCCTGACCCACCAGGATGCGCGCTTCCTGATTGTCGAGCGTGGTGAGCGACGGCGCCTGCAGCAGGTTCGACGTCGTGTCGCTCTTCACCGCGTTGATGATCGCGCCGAAGATCGCATCCTTGCCGATGTTGAACGCGCCGCCGCCGAAGCCGCCGGTCGCGCCGAGGATCGACTGGATCGCCGACTGGGCGAGCGAATCGCTGACCGCGCTGTTGGTGGTCGTCGTCACGGTGCCGCCGTTGACGGTCGTGGTCGTCGTGTTCAGCTGCCGCGCGCCGATCGCGCCGGCGATCTGCAGCAGGTTGGGCGCGGCATTGCTGTACGTGCTGGCGAAGCTCGGAATGCCGCTGCCGGGCAGGCCGGCGAGCAGGAACTGCACGCCCAGGCGGCTGGCGGTGGCATCCGATACTTCGGCGACGATCGCCTCGACCAGCACCTGTTCGCGGCGCGTGTCGAGCTGGCGGATGACGTCGGACAATTGCCGCTGCACCTCTGCCGGGGCAGCGATGACGATCGCATTGGCGCCGGCAAAGCGCGTGACCACCGAAGCGGTGCGGCCACCATCGGCGACGATCGCCGCCTGGCCCGTACCGCCCGTTGCAGCGCTGGACTGCTGCTGCTGGGGTTGCGCCTGCTGCTGGATGTTGCTCGGCTGGTTGGCCGCGCTGTTGCCGGTGCCGCCGAAGTTGGACCGCGACAGCTGGTTGGATTGCGTCGGCTGGCTCGGTTGCTGCCCCACGAGCTGTTGCAGCACCGGGAGCAATTGCTCGGCATCGGCGTTTTCGAGGAACTGGACCTTGATCTCGGTACCGTTCTTCGCGCGGGCATCGAGATCCAGCGCGACGGCGGCGAGGCGCGAGACCGAGGCGGCGTCGCCCCGCAGCGCGACCGCATTGGAGCTGGGCACGGCAACGACGCTGACCGTGCCGGTGCCGCCACCCTGCCCGCCCGGCTGGCCACCGCCGGTGGCGAGCGCGGTGAGCGCGGTGGCGATCTCGCGCGCCCCGGCATTCTTGAGCGCGATCACGCGCGTCGAGGCGTTGTCGGTGTCGATGCGGCGCACCACTTCGCGCACGCGGCGGACATTGTCGGCGAAATCGACCACGACCAGGCTGTTGCCGCCGCGATTGGCGGTGACCGAGCCTTGCGCGCTAACCAGCGGGCGCACCGTCTCGACCGCGGAGGTGGCGTCGATCGAGCGCAGGCGGATGATCTCGGTGACGAAGCTGTTGCGTGCCGCGCCGCGCGAGCCGATCCGGCTCGGCTGCGAGGCGGCATTGTCGGTCGGCTGGACACGGAACACGCCGCCTGCGCTCGGCACCGCGACCAGGCCATTGGCGCGCAAGGTGGAGAGGAACACTTCGAAATATTCCGAGCGGCTGAGCGGCCGATCGGTGACCACCGTCACCTTGCCCTGCACGCGATTGTCGATGACGAAAGTGCGCCCGGTCACCTTGGCGGCATCGGCGATGAACGCCCGGATATCGGCATCGCGGACGTTGAGCGTGGTCTGCGCCACCAGCGGGCCGGCCAGGCATGCGGCCAGCACCGGCGCGAGAATCAGTTTTTTCATTTGCCCGCTATCGTAAGGGAAAGAGGAAGCGTGTTCGTGCCGCGTTCGACCGTCAGCGACAAGGTGCCGCCATTGCCGAATTGCGGCGCCAGCCGTTCGAGGTCGCCGGGGCCGGAGACCGGGCGACCGCCGATGACGGTGACCACGTCACCATCCTGCAGCCCCGCCTGGCGGAAGGCGGCGCCCGATCCTTGCGCACGCACGACGAGCCCGCTGACGCGGCCGCCATCGACGCGCGGGATGAACCCGATATCGCTCTGCAACTGCGCCAGCGTGACGCCTGCGCCCGGAGATGCCGGCGGCGTGCCGGGCGCCGCGGGGGCGCCGGACGTGGGCGCGGCAGGCGGCACGCCGCCCGACTGATCGATGAACAGATCCTCGCTGGTGCCGCCACGATCAATCGTGACGTGATCGAACGCCACCGATTTCAGCCGGACACCGGGGATGATCTCAGCGCCGACCGCCACGCTTTGCTGTATACCGTCGGGACCGGCAATGATTGCCGAGCCGCCGCCGACGGCCTCGTCGATGCGCGTGCCAAACAGGGTCAGCTGCAACGCGGTGACCACGGCCGGGCCGGCAGGTGTGCCGGTCACGCGGAAGAAGGGATCGAACCCGTGCAGGATCGCGGACGGCGAGCCGGCGACGCCGGGCTCGACCGGGCGCCAGGCACCCAGCGGGCCGACCGGCGTGACGATGACCCACAAGAGCCGGGCGCACTGCACCGCAAGGCCGGCGAGCAACAGCAGCTCGAGTGCCGAATACAGGTTGGTGCGTGGCAGCCGCCGGAGCAAACGGCGCGCGCGAGCATCGAGTTCGAGCCGCATTACGTGAGTATCCCCCGGGGTGACGATCCTGCTAGGCTGCCATTGTTACAGTTGCGCGGCACTGGTGTGAACCTTTTGCGCCAGCAGTACAGGTGATCGTGCAGGCTGGCGAATCTCGCGGCGATCCGGCAAAGCTGTGCCGGTGAGCGACATGCCCGATTTCGGCTCCGGCCATCCATCCGACGCGCTGGTGGCGCATTTGCGGGCGCAAGCCGGCGTGCAGCGCGTGCCCAGCCCCAAGCTGACCCTGTTCCTGCGCAAGGGCTTTCTGGAACCCGACCTGTGCGCCGCGATCGTGGCGCAGGTAGAGGCGCAGCGGCGGCCATCCACGCTATCCGACCCTAATGGCGATGCTGCGTTCCGCACCAGCGAGACGTGCGACCTCGACCCCGCCAACCCTGCGGTGATCGAGGTGGACGCACGGATCCGCGCCTTTACCGGGCTGAACCCCGCGCATGGCGAGCCGATGCAGGGGCAGCGTTATGCCGTGGGGCAGGAGTTCAAGGGGCATACCGATTATTTCGAGCCCGCCGGTGTCGACTATGCGCGCTATTGCAGCGTCGCCGGGCAGCGCACCTGGACAGTGATGATCTATTTGAACGAACCCGAGGCGGGCGGCGCGACGCGCTTTAAGACGATCGACAAGATCGTGCAGCCCGAGGTCGGCAAGCTGCTCGCCTGGAACAACCTGCGCCCGGATGGCACGCCGAACCCCGCGACGATCCATCAGGGGATGAAGGTGCGCGCCGGTGTGAAATACGTGATCACGAAATGGTTTCGCGAGCGCGAATGGGGTTGAAGCGTTGAAGCTGTCCCTCCCCCGTCCGGGGGGAGGGACAGTTGCATCAGAACGTGGTGCTGATGCCGGCCGAAAAGATCCGGCCGAGACGGTAGCTGTTGGCCAGCACGCGCTGACCGTCGCCGAAGGTCTGACCTTCCTCGAAGCGCGTACCGGTGAGGTTGCGCGCCTCCAGCTTCAGCTCCCACTGACCGCCGCCCAGCTTGAAGCCCTGACGCGCCACGAGATCCAGACGGATGCCGGGCTTCTCGACGATATCGGGCTGGAAGCCGACGCCGCTCAGGTTGGACGGTCCGCGATTGGTCACGCGGTCGCTGGCATAATTGAACAGCATCGTGATCTGCGACAGCGAGGCCGTATCTTCGAGGCCAACCTGCACGTTGACTAGGTGATCAGACTGCCCGGTGAGCGACGCGCCATCGCGGAACTGCAGCGACGCTGGGCCAAAGCCAGCCTGACAGCTACCCAAGGTCTGACTGAGCACGTTCGGCGCGCAGGAATCATCGGCGGTGATCGACGATTTCGAGTAGGTGTAGTTGGCGATGAACAAAGCGCGGCGTGTCGCAAAAAAATCACCGCCGAGCGTATCGAGCGGGAAGTATTTCTGCAGTTCGATTTCGCCGCCGTAGAGCTTGGCCTTGGGCAGGTTGGTGAAGCCGGTCTGCAAGCGATCGTCGGCACCGGTGTAGAAGCCGACCTGCTCGACCGGATTCTTGATGTGCTTGTAGAAGCCGCCCAGGGTGAAGCGCTGGTCACGCCCAAAGAAATACTCGTAACGGGCTTCGAAATTGTACAATTCCGAGTCGCTCAAGTTCGGGTTACCGAAAAACAGGCGATCCGATTCCGGGTCACGGAACTGCTGCGGTGCGAGTTCGCGGAATTGGGGCCGCGAAATCGTCTTCGATCCACTCGCGCGCAGCTGCATGTCCGAAGCAAAATTCCACGTCACCGTCAGCGCGGGCAGGAAGTAATCGTTCTTCAGACGGGTGGTCGTCGCACCGATCGGGGTCACGTCCTCCTTGGCCGTTTCATATCGCACGCCGGCTGTCGCACGGACGCCGTCGGTGATCTCGGCTTCGGCTTGACCGTAACCAGCATGGATCGTGAGGCCTGCATCATAGGCATAGGCCCCCAGCGGCGTGCTAAACTGCAACTGGATCTGGTTGGCGGCGATTGAATCGACCGACAGCAGATAATCGGGGCGTAACAGATTGTAGGGATAGCCGGGCGCCGTACCGCCGCCACGCGCCGTCTGGTAATTGAATTGCAGGCGGGTCGAGGTGCGATCGGTGTCGGAATAATAATAGCCGGCCGACAGCGTCACCGGACGACCGATATCCAGCTTGTAGCTGAGATCGCCCTGCCCGCTGTACAGATTTTCGCTCAGCCTGCTGAAGATGATCGACGCGAAGGGCGAGAAGCGCTGCGTCACCTGATAGGCGCCGCCGCACTGGAAGCCGCCGACGCCCGGACGCTCCGTCACCGTGATCGGCAGGCCGGTCGTGGTGGTAGGCGAGCACAAATAATCGAACTGGCGCTCGTACGGGGCATTGCGCTTCGAATTGGCATAAGCACCGCGGACGTCGAGGTGCAGATCATCGGTCAGCTTGAACTCGCCGACGGCCTGACCTTCGACCAGTTGGCGCTCGAACCAGTTGGTGTTCTGCTGGAGACGCAGGCCGCTCGAATTGTTGTATACGGTCGCGCCCGAGAGGCGCCCCTGCTTGAGCGTGTCATGAATGTAGACGCCGGTCGCACGGATCGTGTTCGGGCCGAATTCATAGCCAATGCCGAGCAGGCCATTGGCGACGATCCGGTTGTCAGTCAGCACCGTGCGGAAATCGTTGCGGAGCGTGCCGTCTGGCGAGACCGAGTCCTGCTGCGTCGTGGCGCGGGTACGGAAGGTGTTGCTCGCGCTGGCCGAGGCGATGAAGCCGAGACGATCGCCACCGATGTCGAACACCAGGCCACCGCTCGCTTCGCCCGAGAAATTGGCCGGCAGGTTCTTGTTACGCTGCAGCAGCGTGGTGCTGGCGTTGCTGAGCGTCGCGACCTGATCGCTCGGGATGATGCCGCTCCCGTCCGCCGCGTTCTTGATGAAGCCGGGCACCTTGCGCGTCCCGTCATCGAAACCGAGCCAGTCATGGTCGCCGCCGTAATAGGTGTAGCCGAGACCGCCCGTCGTCCGGGTATCGGCGGCGACCGAACCACCGACCGAGATGAAGCTTTCGGTCGGGATCGCCTTGGTCGTGAGATTGATCACGCCGCCACCGAATTCACCCGGATAATTCACCGAATAGGTCTTCTGGACCAATGCGGACCCGACGATGCTGGTCGGGAAAATGTCGAGCGGCACCGAGCGGCGCAGCGGCTCCGGGCTTGGCAAGGGCGAGCCGTTGAGCATCGAGGATGAGTAACGATCGCCAAGACCGCGAACGTAGACGAACCCGCCGCCCACGACGCTGAGGCCAGTGACGCGAGACAGCGCGCCGGCGATGTCGCCTTCGCCGGTGCGGGCAATATCGGCGCCGGAAAGGACGGAGATGACCTGCGGCGTGGCGCGGACCGCGTTAGGGATATTACGCCCGACGACGACGATGTCCTGCACGTCGTCGGCATTATAGCCCGGGCTCGAAACCTCGACCTCCTGCTGCGGATCGCCGGCCTGCTGCGCTGCGCCCGTGACGTCCGATGGCGCGGCGTTGGGCATGGAAGGCTGCGCGGCAGGCGGGGGGGTCGACGGCGCCGGAGGGGGCGCGCTCTGCGCTAGGGCAGCAGGTGCCACCAGCGTGGTTGTTACAAGAAGAAGCGTTGCGAACGCGCGGCGCTGCAGCATGGCGTGAATTCCCGTGTCGATTGTCATAAACAAATGCCGGGGCGGCGCCCTGAGGGCCGCCCCGGCATCATTGCTCATCGTAGCGCCGCCCGCCTCAGCGGCCCTGGCAGCCGAAGTAGACCGAGTTGAACACCGGCGGGCCCTGATCCTGGATCGCAGGATTGGCCGGACGGATCGTCGACGGCACGCCGCCATTCGCGGTTTCCTGAGCGACCAGGTTGATGCAGGCGCTACCAGCCGGCGTCTTCACCACGCCGTTGACGAAGGTCATGTCGGCGCCGCCGCGCAGGCGGATCGCCGCTGGGACGTTGGTTGCCGTCTGGATGAACGTGAAGTTGGCGTACCGGCCCCAGGTGCGCGGGAGAAGGTCTTCGGCGCCGTTCGAGTCGATCTCGGTGGCGAACGAGTCTGCCGTCGCGCCCGACACCTTCTGTGCCGCGATCATGAACTGCATGAACCCACGCCAGCCATTGTCGACGTCGAAGCCGTCATCGTCCGCCCCGGTCACCGCAATGTACTTCACGTTGGTGGTGCCGCCGAAGATTTCGATGCCGTCATCGGCCGAGTTGTGGCTCTGGATATGGTCGAGCACAGTGCCCGAACCGGTCGCGCCCAGAGTCAGCCCCTGAAGCTCGTTGCCGTCCGAAATCGCGATGCCGCTGTAGCGGATCTGGACATAGGACATCTGGCCGCTGCTGTCGGCTTCGTTGGTGCCGCCATAGAAGCGCTGGGTCACGCCTTCGATCGCCTGCTGGCAGGGCGTCGGGTTCGTGCCGCCGGTGCCCGTCGCGCAGACCGCGGTGGTCGAGCGACCGAGCAGGATGATCCCGCCCCACTGGCCCTGGGTCACATCGCTGACGCCGTTGGCGACCAGGTTCTGCTGCGACGTGAAGACGATAGGCGCGTCACGCGTGCCGATTGCCTGGATCTTCGAGCCGCGGTTGACGAGCAGCAGGTCGTTGGTGGCTTCGCTGGCATCGGCCGCGATCACAGCGCCGGCAGCGATCGTCAGCGTAACGCCCGCGCCGCCGGTTGCACCGAGATCGGTGCCGACTTCGGTCTGACCACGCAGCCGGTAGAACACGCCCGCAATCTTCGGCAGCGTCACGTCGGTCGTGACCGGCAGGATGCGGCAGATGCGGAAGCCGGTGGCAGTGGTGCCGATGGTGAGAAGTCCGTCGTCAGCAGTGCCCGTCGGGCAAGCAGCGGTTGCGCCGCCCGCGCCGACCGAAGGTACTGCCGCACAGGCCGTGCTGGTGCCACCAAAGTTCGCGCTGGTCGAATTGCAGGTCCAGCCCTGGAACGCGGTATCCGTCGGGCCATTCAGCGCGCCGACGAAGTTGGTGCTGGTGAAGAAGGGGTTGATCGTGGAGGGATCGGCAGCGGTCGCCAGCGATGCCGCTGCGACCGGGTACACGCCGTTCAGGCTCGCGCCGGTGCCGTTCACATTGTTGTTGGTGCCCGCATTGACGATCGCGAACTGCTCTTCAGCGGTAATGGTTGTCCCGCTCTGGGTCGTCGGCGCCGCAAATTGCGCGGCAGTGATGCCGGCCGTCGGCGTTGGCGTCGGCCCAGGAGTCGGCGTGGGGGCCGGCGCCGGCGGGTTGATGATGACGGTACCAGCGCCCGGCGAGGCGACATCGTCGGCACCGCAACCAGCGAGCGCGAGGCTCGAGCAGGCGGTCAACATGATCGTGCGAATGCGCTGGTAGCTGGCCATGAAATTCTCCGAGTCCGGCTTGGTCGCCGGGTTGATCCTGCGGGCGAATGCCCTGCGGTCGACTCGGATTATCCCCCTGCCGCCCCGCTGACCTGCCGATAGGCGCGCCTCATGACGAGCAGACGCGGTTTTGAAGACTGTAACATGACGTACTAGTTACGGATTTGTGGCAGTTGTTACGGATGCATTACAGGTGACGAGTGCGTCGATTGAGATGGTGATGATTAAAGCCGGTTGCCGCAGCGTCATATACTGACACAACTCACACACCGTCGTTCACAGGTGCGGTGGCGGTGCCCTCACCTCGGTAAGGATCAGTCAGTCGCGCCGGAGGTCGGTTACCATGGATCTAATCCGCAATCGTCCAACGGTCCATTAGTGCGGCTTACCACCATATCGTGGGGATACCTGCCAGACGCCAAAAACCCGCCTGTCTTGCAACAAGCGGGTCCGTGGAATTCTGGTGGGCGCGACAGGGATTGAACCTGTGACCCCACCCGTGTGAAGGGTGTGCTCTACCGCTGAGCTACGCGCCCAAGCCCGCCGTCAAGCGAACCGGAAGCGGGCCTTTAGGCGGCGCTCTGCCGCCTGTCCAGCCCGTAACGATGATCCCCGTCCTTGTGTCGTCCGGTATGTCGACCTCAGATGGCAGAGACGGGGATCACAGACTTAGTTGACCGAATCCTTCAGGCCCTTGCCGGCCTTGAACTTGGGCTGGGTCGATGCCTTGATCGACATCGGCTCGCCAGTGCGGGGGTTGCGGCCGGTGGATGCCTTGCGCTTGCTGATCGAGAAGGTACCGAAACCGACCAGGCGCACTTCGTCACCCCTTTTCAGCGACGCCGAAATAGCCTCGAACACGGCCTCGACCGCCTTGGTCGCATCGCCCTTGCTCAGGCCGGACGTGTCCGCCACCGATCCGATCAGTTCCTGTTTGTTCATGCCTACAGCCCCCGGTTTATCGTCGAATGAAATGATTCCCGGTGCGAAGCCGGTTGCTCAGTAAGGCGGCTTCCACCGAGGCTGTCAAAGCAAATTGCGTCGCACAGCCGCGGAAAACTGTCGATCTGCGGCACACCTTCGCTGGCGTGCCGCAGTGCGATCAATGGTGCAGTTCGCCGCCGGCAGGCGTGACGCCGGCTGGTGGCAGCGCCGCCAGTTCGTCGGCATCGGTCCAGTCGATCGCGGTAAGTGGCTCGATCAGCGCCAATTTGAGCACCTCATCGACATGACCGACCGGAATGATCTTGAGACCGTTCAGGATATTGGCGGGGATTTCCGCCAAATCCTTTTCGTTCTCCGCAGGGATCAGCACGGTGGTGATGCCGCCACGCAGCGCCGCCAACAGTTTTTCCTTCAAGCCGCCGATCGGCAGCACGCGGCCGCGCAACGTGACCTCGCCGGTCATCGCAATCTCGCGGCGCACCGCGATACCGGTGAGCGTCGAGACGATCGCGGTGACCATGCCGATACCAGCCGACGGGCCATCCTTTGGCACCGCGCCCTCGGGCAAGTGGATGTGGATGTCCTTGCGGTTGAACAGCGATGGCTTGATGCCATAGCTCGGGGAACGTGCCTTGACGAAGCTGAGCGCGGTATCGATCGATTCCTTCATCACGTCGCCGAGCGTGCCGGTCACCTTGGCAGCGCCCTTGCCGGGTACGGTAACGCTCTCGATCGTCAGCAATTCGCCGCCGACCTCGGTCCACGCAAGCCCGGTGACCGCGCCGATCTGGTTCTCCTCCTCGCCGATGCCGTAGCGATACTTCTTAACCCCGGCGAAGTCGGCGAGGTTGTTGGGCGTGACGACGACATTGGTCGCCTTGCCCTCGAGTATCTGGCGCAACGCCTTGCGGGCTAGACGCGCGATCTCACGCTCCAGCGTCCGCACACCGGCTTCGCGGGTGTAGAACTGGATCAAGGCGCGTAGCCCGTCGGGGGTCAGCTCGAATTCGCCCGGCTTCAATCCGTGCGCCTCGATCTGCTTTTCGATCAGATGGCGCTGCGCGATCTCGACCTTCTCGTCCTCGGTATAGCCCTCCAGCCGGATGATCTCCATGCGGTCAAGCAAGGCCTGGGGCAGATTGAGCGAGTTGGCCGTGCAAACGAACATCACGTCAGACAGGTCGAAATCGACCTCCAAATAGTGATCCTGGAACTTGGCGTTCTGCTCCGGATCTAGCACTTCCAGCAGTGCCGAGGCGGGATCGCCGCGGAAATCCTGGCCGAGCTTGTCGATCTCGTCGAGCAGGAACAGCGGATTGCTGGTGCCGGCTTTCTTGAGGTTCGTCACGATCTTGCCGGGCAGTGAGCCGATATAGGTGCGGCGGTGGCCACGAATTTCTGCTTCATCGCGCACACCGCCCAGGGATTGGCGGATGAACTCGCGGCCGGTGGCCTTGGCGATCGACTTGCCGAGGCTGGTCTTGCCGACGCCCGGAGGGCCGACGAGGCACAGGATCGGGCCCTTCAGCTTGTTGGTGCGGGCCTGTACCGCGAGATATTCGACGATGCGGTCCTTGACCTTCTCCAGGGCGTAATGATCCTGGTCGAGCGTGGTCTGCGCGGCGGCGATATCGCGCTTCACCTTGGACTTCTTGCCCCAGGGCAGGCCCAGCAGCACGTCGAGATAGTTGCGGATCACGGTCGCCTCGGCGCTCATCGGCGCCATGGTCTTGAGCTTCTTGAGCTCGGAGGTCGCCTTGGTGCGGGCTTCCTTGCTGAGCTTCAGCAGCGCGATCTTCTGGGTCAGCTCGGCGATCTCGTCGCCCTCGCCTTCCTCGCCCTCGTTGCCGAGTTCGCGCTGGATCGCCTTCAACTGCTCGTTGAGGTAATATTCGCGCTGCGTCTTTTCCATCTGGCGCTTGACGCGGCTCTTGATCTTCTTCTCGACCTGCAGGACGCCGAGCTCGCCTTCCATGAAGGCGAACGCCATCTCCAGGCGCTTGGCGGGATCGTTTTCGACCAGCAATGTCTGCTTGTCGGCGACCTTGACCGAGATGTTGGCGGCGACCGCATCGGCGAGGCGCGAGGCATCCTCGATCTCGTTGAGCTGTACCGCGGTCTCGGCCGGCAGCTTGCGGTTGAGCTTGGCGTAGTTCTCGAACTGATCGACGACCGAGCGCATCAGCGCCTGGACCTCGTTGCCCTCGGCGACGAGCTCCTCGACCGGCAGCACGGTGGCGGTGAGATAACCCTCGGCATCGCTCAGCACGTCGAGCGAGGCGCGCGTCTTGCCCTCGACCAGCACGCGCACGGTGCCGTCGGGCAGCTTCAGCAATTGCAACACGGTGGCGGTGACGCCGAGATCGTACAGATCCTCACGGTCGGGATCGTCTTCGGCAGGATCGAGCTGCGCGACCAGGAAGATTTCCTTGTCGGCGTTCATCGCCGCTTCCAGCGCCGCGACGGACTTGTCGCGGCCGACGAACAACGGCACGATCATATGTGGGAAGACAACAATGTCACGCAGCGGCAGGACGGGGTAGGACTGGCTCATGAATACTCCGGAGGCGCCAGAACGCGGCGCCGTTCCCGTCTTATATGGTGATCGTTGCCGATCCATCAATCGCGCGATGCACGTGTTGGGACGAAGCGTCATGGCGAGCTGCGCGCTGACGCTGATCGCCGCCGCGCCGGTCAAGAAGGGCGAGCCGCCGCTCACCGCGCAGACAATGCGCTCGGGCGGGCCGATCGATGCCGATCAGGCCAAGCTGAGGTTCGATTCGGCCGATCTGGCGTTCGAGATAGTGCCGGCCGAGCAACGGCTGCAGGGCGTCGCGACGCTGACCTTCACCGTCAAAGCGGCGCTCAGCCTGTTGGTGATCGATCTCGACCGCAACCTGCCGGTGGACAGCATCGCGATCAACGGGCGCAAGCTGCCGCGATCGGCCTCGCGCAACCCGGAGGGGCGGCTGACGATCACCCTGCCCCGCATGGTCGCCGCGGGCGGCACTCTGGTGGCGAGGATCGCCTATGGCGGCACGCCGCATGTCGCGGTCAACGCGCCGTGGGACGATGGCGTGGTCTGGTCGACAACGAAGGACGGACGGCTGTGGTTCGGCACGACGGCGGAGGGCTATGGCTGCGACCTGTTCTGGCCGTGCCTGGATTTTCCGACGGGCGAGCCGGCCATGGTCGATCTGCACATCACCGTGCCGCCGGGCATGAAGGCACCATCGAACGGCAAGCTAATCGGCGTCGCGACGTTGCCCGATGGCCGCTCGACCTGGCATTGGCGCGCACGGCAGCCCAATACCTATGGCATCGCGCTGAACGTCGGCCCGTATGAGGAGCTAAGCGGGAGCTACAAGAGCCGTTTCGGCAATACGATCCCGATTCACTATTGGTACCTGCCCGGCGAGGAACGGGACGCGCGGCGATTGTTCGCGGAGTTCGCGCCGACGCTCGACTTCTTCGAGAGCGTGGTCGGCCCGTACCCGTTCGGCGACGAGAAAGTCGGCGTGGTCGAGACGCCCTATAAGGGCATGGAGCACCAGACGATCAACGCTTACGGCAACGCCTATGCCAAGGCGCCCGAGGGGTTCGACTGGCTGTTCCACCACGAATTTTCCCACGAATATTTCGGCAATCAGCTGACTGCCGCGAACTGGGACGATTATTGGCTGCACGAAGGCTATGCCAGTTACATGCAGCCGCTCTACGGCCGCTGGCGCGAGGGCGAGGCACGCTATGCCGCGATGCTCGATCAGCAGCGGAGCAAGATCGTCGGCGCACAGCCGATCGTCTCCGGCCGGATCCGCACCGAGGAGGAGGTGTACGAGGCCGGCGGCCCGGGCACCGACATCTATTACAAGGGCTCCTGGATATTGCACACGCTGCGCGGGCTGATCGGCGACGCGGCGTTCCAGGAGGTCACACGGCGGATCGTGTTCGGCAGCGCCGATCCCAAACCAGGCGGCTTCCGCCCGCGCTTTGGCTCGACGATGGAATTCGAGGCGCTGGTCGCGCGCGTGACGCGCAAGGATTATGGCTGGTTCTTCGATACCTATCTGCGCAAGGCGGCCTTGCCCGACCTGATCGAGACGCGGGCGGGCGGCGCCTTGTCGCTTGAATGGCGCGCACCCGATGGGCTGCCCTTCCCGATGCCGATCGAGGTGCAGGTGGATGGCACGACCCGGCGGCTGGCGATGAGCGGCGGCCATGCCACCTTGGCCGTGGTGCCCAGTGCGCAAGTCGTGATCGATCCGTTCGCTCGCGTGTTGAAGCGTTCGCGGGCGATCGAGGAGTATCAGGCATGGCAGGCAAGCGAAAAGGCGAAGTGAACCTCTGGCCGGCGCGGGCGGCGGAGATGGCGGCGATCTTCATGGTCGGCGACGGGCTGCTCGGGCTGCTCCAGCCGCGGCGCCATGTTGAGCTGTGGGACCAGCAAGCGCTGGGCGCCGAGCGGCTGGTGGCGCCGTTTCGGGAGCGACCGGGGCGGCGGCGGCTGTATGCGCTGGTGCAGATCGGCGCGGGGCTGGCGCTGGCCGCGCGGCAGCGGCGGGGCGAGCGGTGATGCGGGGCACCCGGCTTTTCGCGGTCGCGCTGGCTATGGCGGCGGCAGTCCCGGTATCGGCGCAGCGCGGCGACGTGCCCGATCCGGCCGACCCTTATGTCCATCGGCAGACCGGCATGTCGTTCCCGGCGCATGTCGGATCGGCGATCCGGCATCAGGTCGTCCGGTACAGCGATGATGGTGCGGATAGCGGCATCGGCTATCAGATCACCCGCGCCGGCGAGTCCGGCAATGGCGGCATGGTCGCCTATCTTTCCGTCTTCGTCTATCCGGCGCGCGCGCCGAGGCCCGGGGCGGCGGGCGATGCCGCCATGGCCGAACAAAGCTGCGCCGCGACCTTCGAAGGCATGAAGCACGACATCCTTGCCCGCGAGCCGACCGTCACCGTGCGGGTGGAGGACCGGATCGAGGCGACCGCCGCTGCGCGCCCGTTGAGCGGGCGGCGGATCGTCTATGAGGGCGGCAAGGCGCCGTTTGCCGGCAAGGAGCAGCCCGTGCGCGAAGAGGCGCGGCTGTTCTGCCTGCCGGGTGGAAAGTGGCTCGTTTCCTACCGCATCACCTCGCCGGCTGGGGTCGCTGCGGATGCCGATGTGGCTCGGGTGGTGGCTGCGCTGCGCTGGCCGGCGGGGTTGGTTCGTTAGTTTGGGGTGAGGTGATCGCTTGTGGGGAGCGGCGTAGCGGAGACGATGAGATCGCTTCCCTACCCGTCACCCCGGACTTGTTCGGCAACTATCCCTTTCAGACAAGGCTCGTCATCCCCGCGAAGGCGGGGATCCATAGTGGCGGGCTTAGCGGCTGAAATGCAGACGTTCGAGTATATGGATCCCCGCCTACGCGGGGATGACGGCGAATTACTTGGTCGAGCGGTACAACCGCCGACGTGTTCCCGGGTCCACGGTGCCGCGGGGCTGCAGAGCGTTGAGGATGCGGGACGGTGGACCCCGGAACATGTCCGGGGTGACGTTTTCAGTTGGCGAAGGAGTTCTCGCGTCGGAAGGCGTAGCGAAGGACAGGCGTGACGCGCTTCAAGGTGCTTCGATACGAGCCCTCGATACGCGCTTTGCGCTACTCGGTCTCTACTCAGCACGAACGGGGAGGAAGTTATCAAGCTCTAGGATCGCGAGCGCTGATATTGGAGCGATCCGTCTCATCCGTTCGTGTCGGGCGAAATCGAGACACCTTCGCCTGGGATGGTGTCTCGACTTCGCTCGACACGAACGGCGTCATGGCCTGGCCTATGGCCCCTGGCCCCTTGCTTTCGCAGGGGAACGGAAGAGGCTGGGTGGCAGCCGGTACGATTATGCGCGGCGGCGGGGGTGGATCGTGGCAGGGGGACTGGGAAGGATATTGCCATGGCCAAAGCCGACCGACTTGCCCAAACCGATCAGCGCCGTGCGGAGCTCGAAGCGGAATATCTCGCCACGCTCGCTGCTGCACTCGAAACCTGTGCCGCCGGGCGCTGGGGGTTGTTCGGGCATCGGCCGGACAAGCAGAGTATCGCCAGGTTCGCGCCGCTGATCGATGACCTGGGCGATCTGGCCGCGGCGATCAACAAGATGCGCGACCAGCTCGATCTTGCGCCGTTCACGCTGCACGATGAGTTCATCGCATCGCGCGGCGTGGCCAGCCCGAGCGCGGTGGGGGAGCCGAAACAGGCCAAGGCGTGGCTTGAGCGGCTGGCGACGGCAGGGTGAAGGCCCCGGGGGGCTGGAAGCGCGTGACCGAGGAAACCGAGCGGATTAGCCCCGGCGCATCGACCAGAAGCGTGGCCCGCCGCCGGGCACTATCCACTCGGCACTCACCTGGAAGCCGAGCGCGCGGTATAGGCCCAGATTGCTTTCGGTCGCGGTCTCCAGATAGGCCGGCAAGCCGCTGCCAGCAATACGATCGAGGCCGGACCGGATCGCAGCTGCGCCATAGCCCCTGCCCTGCGCGGCGGGTTCGCAACCGGCGATGTGCAGATACCAGTAATTCCCAAGGGGAAATGCGCCTCGATTGCGCTTGATACCGCCAGCGCGCGGGGGAGCGCTCTGCCGAAGGTAGCGAGCATCGGCAACGCCTGACGTAGCATCGCCAATCCACCGATGCGCGCCTGCCCCGGCCCGCGCCACAACGTCGCGGCCTCGCCGCCGACGGTCACCAATGGCATGCCGGCTAGAGTGTCGACGTCGTAGATCAACCGGAACAACCGCGGGAGTCGCTTGGCCCGTAACGCTGCATCGGGAAAGATGAAAGACATTGCCGGATCGTCGGCGAAAGCGCGCGCAAGCATCGCAGTGATGTGGTCGCGGTCGTTGTAACCGGCAGTAAGAACGGCAGAAATATTCGCGCTCATGCAAACCAACGATCGGCGAATTTACGCTGCCAGCGCGGTAGGCCGATACAACGACAGCGAGAGCTTGTCATGAGCAAGTCCGACTGGACCCCGGTATTCGCCGGGGTCCGCGGGTATCAGGCGGCGCCCGACTTTTCCTTCTTGGCGTAGACGCGGATCGGTTCCTTGCGGCCTTCGATCACGTCGCCGTCGATCATCACTTCGTCGACCGAATCCATGCCCGGCAGATCGAACATCGTGTCGAGCAGGATGCTTTCCAGAATCGAGCGCAAGCCGCGGGCGCCGGTCTTGCGATCGATCGCCTTCTTGGCCACCGTCACCAGCGCGTCGTCGGTAAAGCCGAGCTTCACGTCCTCCATATCGAACAGCTTCTGATACTGCTTGACCAGCGCGTTCTTCGGCTCGGTCAGGATCGTCACCAAGGCCGGCACGTCGAGATCTTCCAGCGTCGCGATGACCGGCAGACGGCCGACGAATTCCGGGATCAGCCCGAACTTGAGCAGATCCTCCGGCTCGACCGACTTGAGCGTCTCACCCGTACGACGCTCTTCCGGCGACGCAACGTACGCGCCGAAGCCGATCGACTTGCCCTGCAGACGATCGCCGATGATCTTCTCGAGACCCGAGAAGGCACCGCCGCAGATGAACAGGATGTTCGTCGTGTCGACCTGCAGGAATTCCTGCTGTGGATGCTTGCGCCCACCCTGCGGCGGGACGCTCGCGGTGGTGCCTTCCATCAGCTTGAGCAACGCCTGCTGCACGCCCTCGCCCGACACGTCGCGCGTGATCGAGGGGTTCTCGGCCTTGCGGCTGATCTTGTCGATCTCGTCGATATAGACGATGCCGCGCTGCGCCCGTTCGACGTTGTAGTCGGAGGCCTGGAGCAGCTTGAGGATGATGTTCTCAACATCCTCGCCGACATAGCCCGCTTCGGTCAGCGTCGTCGCATCGGCCATGGTGAACGGCACGTCGAGGATGCGCGCCAGCGTCTGCGCCAGCAACGTCTTGCCGCAACCGGTCGGGCCGACGAGCAGGATGTTGCTCTTGGCGAGCTCGACATCGGCACCCTTCTGGCCGTGGTTGAGGCGCTTGTAATGGTTGTGCACCGCCACCGACAGCACGCGCTTGGCGCGCTTCTGGCCGATCACGTAATCGTCGAGCACGTCGCAGATTTCCTGCGGGGTGGGCACGCCGCCATCCTTCTTGGAGACCAAGGCGGACTTGGTTTCCTCGCGGATGATATCGTTGCACAGCTCGACGCATTCATCGCAGATGAACACGGTCGGGCCGGCGATCAGCTTGCGCACCTCGTGCTGCGACTTGCCGCAGAACGAGCAATACAGGGTGCTTTTCGAATCGCCGCCGCTCAACTTCGTCATTCAATCCATCCTTCGCGCCGATACGCGCGCTAGTGCGGGCGGCCATGATAGGCCGCCCGCCTTCGATCCTACAATAGCAATAACGCCTTAAGAAGCCGGCAGAACCGGCGTGCCACCGGTTTCGTCGATCACCGCGGGGCGCTTGTCGAACACTTCGTCGATCAGGCCGAACGCCTTGGCCTCTTCCGCTTCGAGGAAGGTGTCGCGGTCCATGGCGCGCTCGATCTCCTCGATCGGCTTGCCGGTATACTGGGCGTAGAGCGCATTCATCCGGTTCTTGATGCGCTGGATTTCCTGCGCCTGGATCTGGATGTCGCTGGCCATGCCCTGTGCCCCGCCCGACGGCTGGTGGATCATGATGCGCGAATTGGTCAGCGCGACGCGCATGCCGGGTTCGCCGGCGGCGAGCAGGAAGCTGCCCATCGAGGCGGCCTGGCCGATGCACACCGTGCCGACGCGCGGGCGGATATATTGCATCGTGTCATGGATCGCCATGCCCGCCGTGACGACGCCGCCCGGCGAGTTGATGTACATGAAGATGTCCTTCTTGGGGTTCTCGGACTCCAGGAAGAGCAGCTGCGCGGTGATGACCGAGGCCATATGGTCCTCGACGCCGCCGGTGATGAAGATGATGCGCTCACGCAGCAGCCGCGAATAGATGTCGAAGCTGCGCTCGCCGCGGTTCGACTGCTCGATCACGATCGGCACGAGGCCGCCGGTGATCGGATCGGTGCGGAACCCCGGAGGAGCGAAATTGCCGGTTTCGAACGGATTATACATGAAAGTCGTCAGTCCTTATGCCCCAGATGCCTGGTCGAGCGCCGGTGGAACGGCACCGGCGTCGGCGAAGCCAATACATCGGCGCTGCGCGAAACGAGTTCAAGCCCCGTCGCCCGAGCCCGGCGCCGGATAGGCGAGATAGGCCAGCCGCCGCATCTCGCGCCGGCCACGCACCACGGTATCGAGGATCAGCCCGGCGAACAGGTTGAGCGCGGCAAGGATGCCGAGCCCCGTGACCAGGATCGCGGTCGGGAAGCGCGGCACGAGGTGCGTGTGCAGATACGTCATGACCAGCGGCACAGCGAGGATCACCGCGATCGCGGCGAGCACCGCGGCGATGATACCGAAGAACAGCAGCGGCCGCTCGATGCGGTAGAGCGTGACGATGGTGCGCAGGATGCGGAAGCCGTCGGAATAGGTGCTGAGCTTGGACACCGATCCTTCGGGGCGCGCGACATAGGCGGTCTCAATCTCGCCGACCGGCATCTTCAGTTCGAGCGCGTGGACGCTGATCTCGGTCTCGATCTCGAACCCGGCGGAGAGCACGGGGAAGCTCTTGACGAAGCGGCGCGAGAAGACACGGTAGCCCGAGAAGATATCGGTGAAGCTGCGCCCGAACAGCCGTGCGAGCAGGCCGGTCATTGCCTTGTTGCCGATCTGGTGGCCGCGGCGATAGGCGTCGCTTGCCTGCGTGACGCGCGAGCCGACGACCATGTCGAGCTGCTCTGTCAGCATGCGCGCGATCAGCGCCGGCGCGGCCGAGGCATCGTAGGTCGCGTCGCCATCGGCCATGACGTAGATGTCGGCATCGACATCGGCGAACATGCGGCGCACCACCGCGCCCTTGCCCTGGATACGCTCGATGCGGACGGCGGCGCCCGCCCCGCGCGCGACCTCGATCGTGCGATCGCTGGAGTTGTTATCGTAGACGTAGATGCGCGCGGCCGGCAGCGCGGCGCGGAACGCCGCCACCGTCTGCGCGATGGCGGCTTCCTCGTTATAGCACGGGAGCAGGACGGCGATGGTGGGATTTGACACTATCCGCCGCCCTTTTCTGCCGTGCCACCATCATCCGTTCCCCCTGAGCTCGTCGAAGGGCGTGCACGGGGCACGTGCTTCGACAAGCTCAGCACGAACGGATGTGGGATCAGGCCTGATCCGCCGCCGGCTTCTTGGCGCGTGGCTTCTTCACCGGTGCGTCGGCCGCTTGCGTGCCCTCGGCAGCCTCGGCTGCGACCGGCGACGACGTGGTCAGCTCGGTTGCCGCGTCGACAGGTGCCGCCGTCTTGGCCTTCCGGGTCGCGGCCTTCTTCACCGGCTCGGCCTGGACGAGGTCGTCGCCCGGTGCCGCCGGCTCGATATCGGCATCTTCCAGCTTCTTGGCAGCGGCCTTCTTGGCCGGCTTGGGCTTGGCTTCAGCGTCGACCGCGGCTGCGTCACCTTCGGCGACATCGGCCTGCTTAGCCTTCTTCGCCTTTGGCTTGTGGTTGTCGTGATCGTGCGTGTGCGTACCGGTCGAGAAACCCTCGTCCGACTCGATCGCCGCTTCCAGCTCTTCGCGAGTCACTTCTCGATCGCTGATCTCGGCCTTGCCGAACAGGAAGTCGACGACCTTGTCCTCGTAGAGCGGCGCACGCAGCTGGGCGGCGGCCATTGGCTCCTGCTGGACATAGTCCATGAAGCGCTTGCGGTCCTCCGGGCCATATTGCTGCGCGGCCTGCGCGATCAGGCGCTGCATTTCCTGGTTGGAGACCTCGACGCCGTTGGCCTGGCCGATTTCCGACAGGAGCAGCCCCAGGCGCACGCGACGCTCGGCGATCTTGCGATAATCGTCGCGCTCGGATTCCATCTCGGCGAGCGCGCCGGCGGGATCTTCCTCGTGGCTGGCTTCATGCTCGAGCTGCGACCAGATCTGGCTGAATTCGGCCTCGACCATCGACGGCGGCACGGGGAAATCATGACCCTCAGCCAGCTGATCGAGCAGCTTGCGCTTCATATAAGTACGCGTGAGACCGTTCAGCTCCTGCTCGATCTGGCCCTTCAGAAGACCCGACAGCTGCTCCAGGCTCTCGAGCCCGAGCGACGTGGCAAGCGTGTCGTCGATCGCCGTCTCGCCGGCGACCTTCACGGCCTTGATCTTGAGGTCGAACGTGGCGGGCTGGCCGGCCAGTTCCTTGACCTGGTAATCGGCCGGGAACGTCACTTCGATCTGCGTCTCGTCACCGGCCTTCACGCCAACCAGCTGATCCTCGAAGCCCGGGATGAGACGACCCGTGCCGATTTCGACCGACATGTCCTCGCCAGTGCCGCCATCGAAGGCGACATCGTTCACCTTGCCGACGAAATCCATCTCGACCAGATCGCCGGCCGCCGCCGCATGGCCCTCAGGCGCATCCTCGAAGCGCTTCTGCTGTTCGGCGAACTTCTGCAGCTGCGCGTTCACCGCGGCCTCGTCCGCCGGCACCGTCAGGCGCTCCAGCGTCAGGCCTTCGATCGCCGGGGTCGGCACGTCGGGGAGCACTTCCAGCTCGACCGTGACGTCCGCGTCCTCGCCCGGCGCATAATCGCCCAGGCTGACCGACGGCTGCATCGCAGGACGGATGCGCTGCTCGGCGATGAGCTGCTGCACGCCTTCCTGGATCGAGCTGTTGAGAGCATCCTGCATCAGCGATTCGCCGTGCATCTTGCGCACCAGGTTCGCCGGCACCTTGCCGGGGCGGAAGCCGGGCATGCGCACTTGCGGCGCGACGCGCTTCAGCTCGGCATCGACCTTCGAGTCGATATCCTTGGCGGTGATCTTCAGCGTGTAAGCGCGCTTCAGGCCTTCGTTCAACGTCTCGACAGTCTGCATTTCAACTCACGCCTTTTCAGGAATTTCTTGTTGCGGCTCCCTCCGCGCTATCGCGCGAAGGACTGGTGCGGGCGAAGGGACTCGAACCCCCACATCTTGCGATACTTGGACCTAAACCAAGCGCGTCTACCAGTTCCGCCACGCCCGCACTTAGGACACCGCAGGTCGGCGGCGTCTATACCAATCATCATGGTCGGGGCAAGCCAAGTTGCGCATGCCGCATCATGGCATAGCGGGACGGCCCCGGCACAAGCCCGGCAACCGCCCCCGCCCTCGCGCGTTGGAACAGGCAGACAAGGAGAATGATCATGGCCAGCACGCCCACCGAGCTTCCCCCGCAGCCGAGCCAGCCCGCCCAGCCGGACCCCGCGCCATCCGAGCTGCCGCCGACGCAGCCGGACATCGACATTCCCGATCCGTCGCCGGCCACCACGCCCGATATCGCACCCGGCCAGCCGGTCGGCGGCACTGCCTTTTCCTGACCCGACTATTCAAGGAACGACCCATGATCGACCAGACGACCCCGAACGGCGCCGATGAAGATGGCCGCAGCGATCTCGAGCAGATGGTAGAAGCCCGCAAGGACGCGGTGGAGCGCGGCGAAGGCGGCCCACCCGACGAGCTGGAGGGCGTAGGCGGCGAAGGCGGCGCCGGTGGCGTGGTCAAGAACCAGGAAGGCAACGACCAGTAAGGAGCGCTTGCCGTTACCCCGGACTTGTTCCGGGGTCCGCCCTACCGCAAGCCTTACGCTCAAGGCACTATCCTAGTCGCAAGCCGCCTGGCGGCCCGCGGAACAATTCGGCAACTATCCCTTTGAGACATGGATCGTCATCCCCGCGAAGGCGGGGATCCATAGTGGCAGGCTTAGCGGCTGAAATGCAGACGTTCGAGTATATGGATCCCCGCCTACGCGGGGATGACGGCGAGTTACTTGTTCGAAGGGTACAACCGCCGAACAAGTCCGGGGTGACGGTAGAGAGCTTGGCCGCACCTACGGTGTAAGTGGCCGGCCGCGTCCACTCAGTCAGGGTTTGACCGTACCGGCGGTGGTGGCGATCGGCGCCTGGGCGGAGGCGGCAGTTGCTGCCGGGGCATCCATGCCGGCGCGGATGAACAGCGTTTGATTGATCTGTTCGAACGCCTTTTGATACACCGCCGGATCAAGGATCGGCTCTTCGTCCTGTACGCCTGCGCCATAGGCGTTGGAGCTGACCTTGCCCATCACGAAGCTCAGGCGAACGCGGGCCAGCTTGGGCGTGCGCTGTTCGATGAAGGCAGACACGATCGGCGACTTCTTCGATTTACCAAAGCCGGTGAACAGATTGTAGGTCAGCTTGCCCTTGGTGGAGGCGACGCCCGTGATCAGGCCGGTATCCTTGTCCGCTGCCTGGATGCGGTAACCGGAATCCTGCAGTACCGACATCACGGCACCAAAGGCCTGCTCCTTGGTCGTTTCCAGATCACGTGCCTGCAGCTGCTGCAACGCCAATGGCGACAATTCCGGGGCCTTCTTCGCAATCGCATGCGGCGCGGCCATCAGGCCAAGGCAAACGGACGCTAACAGATACTTGTTCACGACTTTCCCCCTGTTAAATTAGAACGAGCTGCTACGGCTTCTGAAATCGCTGACGACGCGGTTCGCATCGAACTTGATGATCAGCGTCATCGTCCGGCTAGACTGGCTGGAATTCGACTTCTTCGATCCGAAGCCCAGGCCGCCGCCGCCCCCTACGCCACCGCCGCCGCCCCTAGCAGCAGACCGATCGAGAAACCGGACGATTTGTCGTAACTGACCGTCGCCTGGCGATCATAGACCCACATTTCCTGGCCCGAGCCATCGAGCGTGGTGATGTTGGGCGCACCGAACGCCTCGATGATCTCGGCCTCGGTCGTGACGCCAACCTTGACGTTCATCTGCACCATGCCGTGCGTGAGGCTGTTCTTCTCCTCCTTGTCAGACGCAGCAGTCGGCACCGGCAGCAGCACAAGAGCGGCAGTAATCGTGTGACGAATCATGACGTAAGTCCCCCTTGAACGGTGCCTACCAGATCGAAAGCATGCAGGAGAGATGGATTCGCCTTCACATCACTTGATCTTCAAACGGCTGACAGGTGTTCGACCGTCGAGGCGGCGATCGCATCGAGAATTACGGTCGCATCGACACGCGGATCGCGATGATCGAACACCAGCTTTTCTTCCGAAGTCTGCGACCGTTCTGCACTCGACGGCGGCTTTACATGCCAGGTCAACCTGATCGTACCCTTGGCCTTGGGCGCCTTGCCCAGCCCCATCCACGCCGTACACAGCGACATGGCGGCACCATCGATGCTGAGGCGGACGACCGTCTTGGCGGCGGCCGATGCGTTCGCGACATCGCCGCCAGCTTGCACCGCGCGGCCGGCCGCGGACAAACGAGCCGCGATCGCCGCGCGAATCTGTTCATCGCGCGGCATGGCAATCTGATGCCACTTCAGGTCGCCATTGGGTGCACAGACCATGCCGGAGCGCACGCTGCCGATCTTGATCGTCGGGTCGATGTTCACGCGGATGTCGCTGACGATCACCGGGGAGGAGACCTGGCCGGAGGTCGAAGGATCGACTGATGCCGACGAAACGACGGTTTTACCATGCACCACCGGCACTGCATGTATCGACAGCAACACTGCCAAAGCAGGCGCAAACACAAAGCGCGGCATCAGATCCCCCCAATGCCGCGTATCGCCCCCGATCACGGCAAAATCAGGTTATCCAGATACGCCATTGCTGCGCAAGCTGCTTTGTCGACAGCGGCGCACGTCGCGTCAGCCCAATGCCTTCTTCAACAGATCATTGACCACGCCCGGATTGGCCTTTCCGCCCATTGCCTTCATCGTCTGGCCGACGAAGAAGCCGAACAACTTGTCCTTGCCGCCACGATAATCGGCGACCTTGTCGGCGTTGGCGGCCATGACCTCGGCGATGATCTTCTCGATCTCGCCGGTGTCGCTGGTCTGCTTGAGGCCGCGTTCCTCGACCACGTCGGCGGCACCCTGCCCGGTTTCGAGCATGATCTCGAACACTTGCTTGGCGAGCGTATTCGACAGCGTGCCGTCGGCAATCAGACCGAGCAATTCGGCGGCACCCGCCGGCGTGACCGGCGAGGTCGCGATGTCCTTGCCGAGGCGATTGAGGGCGCCGAACAGTTCCGACGTTACCCAATTCGCCGCCGCGACGGGCTTGGCGCCGGTTTCTAGCAGCGCATCGAACCAGCGGGCATTCTCGACTTCGGCCGTCAGCACCGCCGCGCCATATGCCGTGATGCCCAGCGCCTCGAAGCGCTTGCGCTTGGCATCGGGCAGTTCGGGCAGGCTCGCGCGGCATTCGGCGAGGAATGCGTCGTCCAGTTCCAGCGGCAACAGATCGGGATCGGGGAAGTAGCGGTAATCGTGCGCATCTTCCTTCGAGCGCATCGAGCGCGTCTCGTTGCGGTCGGGATCGTAGAGCCGCGTTTCCTGCACGATGCGGCCGCCATCCTCGATCACCTCGACTTGACGCTTGGCCTCCTGCTCGACCACCGCCATCACGAAGCGGACCGAATTGACGTTCTTCGTCTCGGTGCGCGTGCCGAGTTCCGGATCGCCAACCTTGCGCACGCTGACGTTCACGTCGGCGCGCATCGAGCCCTCTTCCATATTGCCGTCGCAGGAGCCGACATAGCGCAGGATCGAGCGCAGCTTGCGCAGATACGCGCCTGCTTCTGCGGGAGACGCGAGATCGGGCTTCGAAACGATCTCCATCAATGCGACGCCGGAGCGATTGAGATCGACGTAGGAGCGCGTCGGATGCTGATCGTGCATCAGCTTGCCGGCATCCTGCTCGACATGGATGCGCTCGACGCCGATGCGCTTGCCGCTCTGGTCGGGGTTCTTGTCGTCCAGGCTGATGTCAATCGCGCCCTCGCCGACCAAGGGATGGTACAGCTGGCTGATCTGATAGCCCTGCGGCAGATCGGCATAGAAGTAGTTCTTGCGATCGAAGCGCGACCATTTGTTGATCTGCGCGTCGATCGCCATGCCGGTGCGCACCGCCTGGCGGATGCATTCGCGGTTCGGCACCGGCAGCATGCCGGGCATCGCCGCATCGACCAGGCTCACCTGCGTGTTGGGCTCGGCACCGAAGGTGGTGGCGGCGCCCGAGAAGAGCTTGGCGTTCGAGGTCACCTGCGCATGGACTTCGAGCCCGACCACGACCTCCCAGTCGCCGGTATTGCCGCGGAGGGTGTATTTGGATGCTTCGGTCATCGCTTGAATTTCCGATGATGGATGTAATTGACGGTGGTGAGCAGCGCATTGCTGCCGAGCAAAGCGGCGACCCAGCAGAAGGCGAGCAGCCGCAGGATGATCACTTCGAAGCCGAGTTGCCGGCCCTGGCTATGCGCCAGCACGGCGCCGACCGCGCCGACGCCCAAGAACATCGCGCCGAGCCGGAACTCGCCGCGCAGGATCACGGTGTTGCCGACGCAGAGACCCAGGATGAAGACGGCGACGAAAAGGAAGAACCAGGCGAGCGCAACATGATCGAACGGGCGATTGTCGATCTCGGCCAGCGAATTGCCGATATAGGCGCTGAGGATCGCGCCGAACGCGACGTTCAGCGCATTCTGCCCCTCGCGCAGCACCTCGACATTGCTTTCGCGAAACCCGTCCATGTCACCACCACGCCTCGGCGCGCGCGGTGAAGCCGGCGCGCTGTTCGAGCGCCAGCCCGGCGTTGAGCACACCCTGTTCGTCCAGCGCCTTGCCGATGATCTGCAGCCCGAGCGGCAGACCGTGCGCGTCGAGCCCGCCCGGCACGCTCATCGCCGGCAGCCCGGCGAGCGAGGATGGCACGGTGAACACGTCGTTGAGGTACATCGCCAGCGGATCGGCCGACTTCTCGCCCAGCGCAAACGCGGCGGACGGTGCGGTCGGGGTGAGCAGCAGGTCGCAGCTTTCCCAGGCCTGGTCGAAATCGCGCGCGATCAGCGTGCGGATCTTCGACGCCTGCGTGAAATACGCGTCATAATAGCCCGCCGAGAGCACGTAGGTGCCGATCATGATGCGGCGCTTGACCTCCGGCCCGAAGCCGGCGGCGCGGGTTGCGGCGTACATGTCCTGCAGCCCCGCCCCCTCGGGCAGATCGCGCAGACCGTAGCGCACGCCGTCGTAGCGCGCGAGGTTGGACGAGGCTTCGGCGGGCGCAATGATGTAATAAGCGGGGAGCGCATATTTGGTGTGCGGCAGCGAGACCTCGACGATCTCGGCGCCGGCATCCTTCAGCCAGGCAATGCCCTGCTGCCACAAGGCATCAATTTCGGCCGGCATATTGTCGACGCGATATTCCTTGGGAATACCGACGCGCTTGCCCTTAAGATCGCCCGACAAACCCGCCTCCCACTGCGGCACGTCGAGCTGCAGCGAGGTCGCGTCCTTAGCGTCGAAGCCAGCCATGTTCTCCAGCATGATCGCGCAATCGCGCACGTCGCGCGCCATCGGCCCGGCCTGATCGAGCGACGAGGCAAAGGCGATCGTGCCCCAGCGCGAGCAGCGGCCGTAGGTCGGCTTGATGCCCGCAATGCCGGTAAAGGCGGCGGGCTGGCGGATCGAGCCGCCGGTATCGGTGCCGGTCGCCGCCGGGCACAGCCGCGCGGCGATTGCCGCCGACGAACCGCCCGAGGAGCCGCCCGGCGCAAGCGCGGCATTGCCGCCGTCGCTGCGCCGCCACGGCGAGATGACGTTGCCGAAGGCGCTGGTCTCGTTGGACGAGCCCATCGCGAACTGATCCATGTTGAGCTTGCCGAGCATGCCGGCGCCGGCATTCCAGAGATTGCCCGACACGGTGGATTCGTATGGCGGGGTGAAGCCTTCGAGCATCAGGCTGCCGGCGGTCGCGGGCACGCCCTTGGTGCAGAACAGGTCCTTCATGCCGATCGGCACGCCGGCCAGCGGCTTGGGCGTCTCGCCCGCGGCGCGCGCAGCGTCGGCGGCATCGGCGGCGGCCAGCGCGTGATCGGGCGTTTCGACCAGGAAGGCGTTGAGCACCTTGGCCGCGGCGACATTGGCGACGAACGCCCCGGCCACTTCGCGTGCAGAGAAGCTGCCGTCGCGCACGCCATCGCGGATCGCGGCGACGCCGAGGTTGGTGAGGTCGGTCATCGTACCCTGCCCTTCAGTTCCCCCGCGAACGCGGGGGTCCAGGGCCACACGCGGGGGAGTCTTTGTTTCTGGATCCCCGCTGGTGCGGGGATGATCGAATGCCGCTCTACGAACGTCATTCGATTACCTTCGGCACGGTGAAGAAGCCATGTTCGGCTTGTGGCGCATTCGCTAGCACCGCATCGCGCACGCCGCCATCGGTGACGACGTCGTCGCGCAAGCGCAGATGGTTCGGGATCACGGCGGTCATCGGCGCGACGCCGGTCGTATCGACCTCGCCCAGTTGCTCGATCCAATGCATGATATTGTCGAGCTCGGGCGCGATGCGCGCGGCCTCGTCCTCGGTGATCGCGATGCGGGCTAGGCTCGCGATCTTCTTCACGGTGGGGATATCTACTGACATGGCAGTGCGGCTAGCAGAGCGCGGCTTGTCGGCGCAAGCGTCGCGGCGTCCATGAGATTGCACGGGCACGCATCATCGTGCAGGCGGGTGCCGTCAGCATCGGCGACACGTGCCGATCACATTGGAGTCCCGCGTGGCCCGCAAGTTCCTCTACGTCATCGTCGTGCTGATCATGCTGACGGTCGGCGCCGCCTTTGCCTACCGCCTATGGGGCATGCAGATCATCCGCTGGTGGGCCGTGCCCACGGCGCAATTCCAGTCGCTGCCGCCGGTGGCGCCCAATGCCTATGCCGATCCCAAGATGTGGATCGCCCATCCGCGCCGGGTGACCGATCCCGCCCGCTGGACACCCACCGGCTATGGCGCAAACACGCACCCTGCCGCCGCCGTGTTCTTCATCCACCCGACCTCGTTCCTCGGCACGAAGCGCTGGAATGCCGCGCTCGACGACGAAGAGACCAACGCCCGGGCCGAGCTGTTCCTGCGCGGCCAGGCGAGCGCCTTCAACGAAGTGGGCGCGATCTGGGCACCGCGCTATCGCCAGGCGACGTTCGGCGCGTTCCTGACCGATGCCGCAGCCGCCAACCAGGCGCTTGCGCTCGCCTATGGCGACGTGTCGGCGGCGTTCGACCAGTTCCTGCGCGAGGCGGGCGATCGCCCGATCATCCTGGTCGGCCACAGCCAGGGCTCGCTGCATCTCACCCGACTGCTGCGCGAGAAAATCGCCGGCACGCCCGTAGCCCGCCGGATCGTCGCCGCTTACGTTGTCGGCTGGCCGGTGTCGCGGAGCGCCGATCTTGCCGCGTTGGGCCTGCCGGAATGCACCCGCGCCGATCAGGCGCGATGCCTGCTGTCCTGGGAGAGCTTCGCCGAACCCGCCGACACGGCCATGGTCAGCGAAGCATATGACAAGACGATCGGCTTCAACGGCCAGCCGCGGCGCGGCACGCCGATGGTGTGCACCAACCCGCTGACCGGCACCGGCAACGCCGCGGCCCCCGCGAGCGCCAATCTCGGCACGCTGGTTCCTGCCGCCGATCTCGCCAGTGCGACGATCGTCGCGGGCCGCGTGCCGGCGCGCTGCGATCCGCGCGGGTTCCTGCTGATCGGCACGCCGCCGGAGATCGGCCCCTATGTGCTGCCGGGCAACAATTACCACGTCTACGATTACGGCCTGTTCTGGGCGAACGTGCGCGCCGATGCGGCGCGGCGGCTGGCGGCGTTCGGCGCACGATGATCACGACCGACCGCACCCAATATCGCGATGCCCTGCCCGCCGCCGGCCGGCTGATCGGCCTCGATGTCGGCACCAAGACGATCGGCACCGCAATCTGCGACGCCGGGTGGAGCTTCGCCTCGCCGGCGCTACTGATCCGGCGCACCAAGTTCCAGAAGGACAAGATCGCGCTGGCCGCACTCATCGCGGAGCAACGCGTCGCAGGCATCGTCATCGGCCTGCCGCTGCATCTCGACGGGCAGGAAAGCCCGCGCAGCCAATCCAGCCGGGCGTTCGCCCGCAACATGGAGGATCTGAACCTGCCGATCCTGTTGTGGGACGAGCGTTTCTCCACGCAGGCCGTGACGCGGACGCTGATCGAGCAGGATGCCAGCCGGGCCAAGCGTGCCGAGCTGGTCGACAAGATGGCCGCGGCTTATATCCTGCAGGGTGCGATCGACGCCTTGGTGGCGGTGGGGTAGCACTCGCTCCCCAATGGGGTGCGAGAGCGTGTTCCCCGGCGGAGGCCGGGGTCCAGTAGCGGCACGGTCGAAAGACCGACGCGGCGCTCGATCATTTCCACCTTCGCTCCTGGGCCCCGGCCTTCGCCGGGGAACTGCTTGGTCGAGAGAGTCGCGGATGATTGTAGGTGCGCAGCCCATCACTTGCTTGCGCGCCTGCCCGCCCGCCATTACCGAACCCCTTTAATGCCAGCATCAGATCATAGCCCCGCTGCCTCCCTGCCAGGCCGCGCCGTATTCCCGCACCGGCACCTCACCGGCATTGCGGGCCTTGCCCCGCACGAAATCACGTTCCTGCTCGACGAGGCGGAACAATGGGTGGAGGCGAACCGCAGCCGATCCGGCAATGACGATCGGCTGCGCGGGCTCACGCAGATCAACGCTTTTTTCGAGAACAGCACGCGCACCCTGCTCTCGTTCGAGATTGCCGGGAAACGCCTGCGCGCCGACGTCGTCAACATGCATGCCGCCCAATCGAGCGTGAAGAAAGGCGAGACGCTGATCGACACGGCGATGACGTTGAACGCGATGCGCGCCGACGTGATCGTCATCCGCCACGGATCGTCGGGCGCGGTGCGGCTGATCGCCGACAAGGTCGATTGCCCGGTGCTTAATGCGGGCGACGGCCAGCACGAGCATCCGACCCAGGCACTGCTCGATGCGCTGACGATCCGCCGCCGCCGCGGCACGGTGCACAACCAGCGCGTGGTGATCTGCGGCGATCTGCTGCACAGCCGAGTCGCACGCTCGAACATCCTGGCGCTGACCGCGCTTTCCGCCGACGTCCGCGTGTGCGCGCCGTCCACGCTGATGCCCGCCGGGATCGAGCGCATGGGCGTGACGCCGTTCACCGATTTCGATTCTGCGCTGCAGAGCGCCGACGTGGTGATGATGCTGCGCCTGCAGAACGAGCGCATGGCCGGCGGCTTTGTCCCTTCCAACCGCGAATTCCATTTGCGCTACGGGCTGACGCTCAAACGCCTGGCGCTTGCCGCACCGGGCGCGCTGGTGATGCATCCCGGACCGATGAACCGCGGCGTGGAGATCGATTCGGCGGTTGCCGACCATGTGGATCAGTCGGCCATCACCGAACAGGTCGAGATGGGGGTCGCCGTCCGCATGGCGTGCCTCGACGTGCTGACCAGGCGCGCGCGCGGCGTGGAGGGTTGGGCATGACGATCGCCCTGATCAATGCGCAGCTCGTCTGCCCGGTGGCGGGCACCAGCAATGGTGGCGTGCTGATGGCCGACAAGCAGATCGTGGCCACGGGCACGTTCGCCATTCCGGAAGGCGCCGAGGTGATCGATTGCCGCGGCCGGACGCTGAGCCCCGCGATCGTCGATCTCGGCGTGTTCACGATCGACGTGCCGGCGTGCCACGCCGGCGGCATCGTCCGCGTCGGGCTGATGCCCGATCAAACGCCGGTGCTGGACGATCCCGGCATCGTGCAACGCGCGGCGCTGATCGGCCGCCCGGGCCTGTGGATCCACCCGATCGCCGCCGCGACACGGGGTCTGGCCGGCAAGGATCTGGCGGAGATGGCGATCAACCGCGATGCCGGCGCCAGGGCCGTCGGCACGGGCGAGCGCTGGATCGCCGATTCGGGCGTGATGCGCAAAGTGCTGGCCTATGCCGGTGATCTCGGGCTGACGCTGGTCGCCGAGGCGCAAGACGGCGGGATCGTTGGGCAAGCAGTGGCGACCGCGGGCGAGACGGCGACCCGCATGGGGCTACCGTCCGCCCCTGCGCTTGCCGAGCCGCTCGCCATTGCACGCGATTTGCTGCTGGCGGAGGAAACGGGCGCGAGCATCCACTTCCGCATCGTGTCGACCGCTGCCGGCTTCGCGCTGATCCGCGCGGCCAAGCGTCGCGGCGTGCGCGTGACCTGCGGCATCACGCCGGCGCACCTGATGCTTTCGGATATCGCGATGACCGATTTCCGCACCTTCACGCACCTGTCGCCCCCCTTGCGCGACGAAAGCGACCGCCAGGCCTGCCTCGCCGCGCTGCAGGACGGGACGATCGATGTGCTGTGTTCCGCGCACGATCCGCGCGGGCCCGAGGAGAAGCGCCTGCCTTATGCCGATTCGGCGCACGGCATGGCGGGGGCTGAAACGTTGCTCGCGCTGTCGCTCGGCATGGTGCGGGACGAGGTGATCCCGATCGAGCGGATGATCGCCTTGTTGTCGGTCAATCCGGCCAAGGTCCTGGGGCTGGATACCGGCACGCTGACGGTCGGCGCGCCGGCGGATCTGGTGCTGTTCGACGCCGGTGCGCCGTGGTTGATCGATGCCGACCGGATGGTCGCGAAGGCGGGGAATACCCCGTTCGACGGCCTGCCGGTGCAGGGCAAGGTGCTGCGCCTGTGGAAGGGCGGCACTGCGTTAGTGTGAGGCGATAGCTTTAGCTCAGACCGAACGGAGATTGATCTAGCGCGAGGCCAGCTGCGCGCTTGGCTTCACCCAGGCCGCCGTCTTGTCGCCGGCCCCGGCGCGGACGAAGCAATTGCCACCCTTGGCCTTGTAGTTCTGGCACAATTGCACGGCATCGCCGCGCGCGAAACCGCCGACTGACAGGCGGTAGAAGGTGCCGGCCTTGGTGCTTACCGGCACGCCCAATGGGCGCTGCCCGGCGAAGCCGGCATGCGCGCGCGATACACGGCCCCAGGCGTCGCGCGCTACCGCAGCATTGTCATAGGCGCCGAGCTGCACGAAGAAATTGCCCTTGGCGAGCGCACGCGATCCGGCACCCTCGGCCCCGGCGGTTTTCGCCACCTTTGTAACGGCGACGGCCTTGTTCTTCGTTGGCGTGGCGGCACCGGAAGCGATCTCGCGCTTCGTGCCGACGGCGCGCACCGGCGTGACGGGCCGCGCTTGCACCACTTCCTGGCGCGCGCCGAAGCTGACGTTGGAGACGGATGCCGCCACCATTTGCGGCTCCGCCGGCACCGGCGCCGGTACGTCGGCGGCCACCGCAGCGACTGCCTCGGGCTGTACCTGTGCACCCGGCATATAGCTCTCGACCGGTGCTTGCGCCGCAAGCGCAGTGCCGCCGCCCGTCGCGCTGAGCGCGAGCGCGATCGGCTGGCCGGGATCCTGTACCGGCGTCACGCCGAGCAGGCTGGCGACCTGGTCCGACGCTGAGGTCGGCTTGGCGAAGCTCGCCCATTGCGTGATCCGCGCGTCCACCTGGTCGGGCGCGACGTCCATCGCCACCACCGTCCGCGCGTCCGCCCAGCGGCCGGCCAGCGCCAGCGCCAAGGCGTAATTCTGCCGTGTCTTGGCATCGGCCTCCGGCGCGCGTGCCGCGTCGCTCAGCAACTCTACCGCCGCGGCAGGATCGCCGGCTAGCGCCATCGCCAGCCCGCGGTCGCTCACCGGGATCGTCCCGGCATGCGCGTCCAGCGTCCGCCGCGCGCCATCCCATTGCCCTTCGGCGATCTCGGCCAGCGCCAGATGCAGCGCTGCCTTGCCGTTGCTGGGATCGAGCGTGACCGCATCGGCAAAGGCCGAATGCGCGGAGGTGAAGCGGCCGGCCTTGAGATAGGCCTGGCCCAGCAGCACGCGATATTCGGCGACCTGCGGAGCATAGCCGACTGCCTGTTCGCCGGCCTTGATCGCGGCATCGAACTTGCCCTTGGCCAGGTTCTTGCGCGCGGCATCGAAGCTCTTGGCGCCCATCTTGTCGGCGTCGCGCACGCCGGCAATGGCGGTGAAGCCGCCGCTCGACACGCCGGCGACCGCGCCGGCCAGAACCAGGCCCGACAGGCCCATGGTGAACAATGCTCGGGTCTTCATGTGAAATCCCTATCCTTCAACGTGCCGCCCGCGTCGGCAGCTGGCTCAGCAGCGCGTCGACTTCGGGCAAGGTTTCTAGAAAGGCGTCGAGCGCCTCGGTAACGATCAGCTGCGCCGACCGGTGTTGTAGGGCGCTCGCCAGCCGCAGCTTGAGATGGCGATCGGCGTCGAGCCGCAGCGTGAACGCCGACTTGGCCTGCCCCTTGTGCTTGGCACGGGTCTCGCGCCCGATGCGCGTCGCGGTGGCGACGGAAATGGCAGGCTTGGCTGGTTCGACCGGCTTGGCCTCGTCCATCGACGGCGCCGGATCCGGCTCGGCGGGCGCGGGTTGCGCCGCGAACTCCTCCTGCAGCGCCTCGCGCTCGATCAGCACTGGCGGCACCGGAGCGACCGCTGCCTCGCCATCGCCCATGTCGTTCCAGCCGAGATCGTCCTGCGCCGGCCCGGACGCCGGTGGCGCACCGAAAACGCCGAAACCCTGCGGGCGCATCGCCGGACGGGCAGTGCCCTTGCGCGCGAGCAGCGTCGAGGACAGCGAGGCGAGTGGTTTGGGGGCGTTCATCTCAGCTCCCCTCACCCAACCACACGGCGGCCGAAGCCGCCGCCGGCAGTGCGCTGGGCAAAGCCCGGCGTCGCCGAGGGTGCCGCAAACACGGTGCGGCGGAAATTCTTCTCCAGTCGATCCGAAATGTACGACCACAAGGCCTGTACCTCGGCTGCCGACCGGCTCTTGGGATCGCATTCCATCACCGTACGGCCGTCGATCATCGATGCCGCAAAGTCGGTGCGATGGTGGAGCGTGATCGGCGCCACCGTGCCATGCTGCGACAGGGCGACTGCGGCTTCGCTGGTGATGCGTGCCTTGGGCGTCGCGCCGTTGACGACGAACAGCAACGGCTTGCCCGCCCGCTCGCACAGGTCGACCGTGGCACCGACCGCACGCAGATCGTGCGGCGAGGGTCGTGTCGGGATGACGATCAGTTCGGCCACCGCGATCACGCTCTGGATCGCCATGGTAATGGCGGGCGGCGTATCGATCATCGCCAGCTTGAAGCCTTGCTGACGCAGCGACTCGAGATCGGCGGCAAGGCGGGCGACCGTGGTCTGGGCAAAGGCGGGATATTCCGCGCCGCGCTCGTTCCACCAATCGGACAGCGAGCCCTGCGGATCGATGTCGATCAGAACGACCGGGCCGCATCCGGCCAGCTGCGCCTGAACGGCGAGATGCCCGGATAGGGTCGTCTTGCCCGACCCGCCCTTTTGTGATGCCATCGCGAGAACGCGCATGTTGTCCCCAACTTCCCCAATTCGAGGAAGGGAAATCGCACATCACTCGTCAAGATCGCGTTAATGCGCCGGGCGGGGCGCAACATGGCTAACGAATTCTTTGCCAAACCACGGCTACTAGGCATGATCCAATCACGGCTGCTAGTCACGGCTGAACGACGGAACGGAACAGCTCATGCCCCTACGCATCTCGCCCCGCGCGATCGGCCTTGCCGCCGTCCTGGCCATGGCGGGCCCCGCGCTCGCCGACGTCAAGAAGGGCATCGACCTGTGGAACGGCGGTGAGTATCGCAAGGCCGTCGATGAGTGGCGTCCCGCCGCGACCGCGGGCGACCCGCAGGCGCAGTTCAACCTCGGCCAAGCCTATAAGCTCGGCCGCGGCGTACCGGTCGACATGGCGATGGCGGAAAGCTGGTACCGCAAAGCGGCGCTGCAGGGCCTGCCGCAGGGCGAGGCGAATTACGGGCTGGCGCTGTTCGATCGCGGCGCGCGGCTGGAGGCCTTGCCCTGGCTGGAAAAGGCGGTTGCCCGCGGCGAGCCGCGGGCGCAGCTGGTGCTGGGCACGATGCTGTTCAATGGCGACAGCGTGGCCAAGGATTGGCGGCGGGCCTATGCGCTGATGCTGCGCGCGCAGGCGGCAAGCGTACCATCTGCGGCCAAGGTGCTGGCGCAGATGGACCAATATATCCCGGAGGCCACGCGCCAGCAGGGCATGGTGCTCGCGCGCGAATATGAAGCGCAATATCGCAAGCCCGAGCTGCCACCCGAACTGTCGGGCAGCGGCGAGAGCGTCGCCTCCACCGCGCCGACGATCCCAGCGCCGGTGATCACCGCTGCCCCGCCGCCGCGGCCGCGCACGCCAGTGGCCGCGACCCCTGCCCCTGCCTCTGCCCCTGCCCCTGTTCGCACGCCCTCCCCCGTTGCGACCCGAACGCCAACCCCGCGGCCCGCACCGGTGGCCACGGGCAAATGGCGCGTCCAGCTCGGCGCGTTCGGGGATCCCGCCAATGCGCGCAAATTGTGGGGACAGGTCGCGGCCAAATTCCCCGGTCGCCAGCCCTTCTACGTCAAGAGCGGCGCCATTACCCGTTTGCTCGTCGGCCCCTACGGCTCGAGCGCGGAAGCCAATCGCGCGTGCGCCGTGGTCAAGCCGTGTGTGCCGTCGGGAGGATGAGGCACCGGAGTACGATTGCCGCTCAGCGATACCGCTCCATGTAACGCACGCGTTTGATCGTCTCAGCAATCAGGCATTCGGCCCGGTCGTTCGGGTCCCTCCGCTTACCGCATCTCTGGTCGCGCACGATGATCCAGTTGCGCTCGTCGATCCGCAGGTTCGTCTTTCGCGCCGGAGACAGGCGCGCCATCAACCTTTTGTACGATGTGTTGAGCCGGGCATCCTGTCGGCGCAGTTCGCGCGCACTGCAGTCGAGCGCGGGAATGGCCGTCGTGCCGTGCGCCTCGCCATAGGTGATGCACGCCTGGTACGCAGGCGAGAAGCTCTCCGTCCCATCCTGGGCCGCGGCCGGACTGATCCCGGCTGCCGCCATGACGAGCGCCGCCAATCCCACGAGTGCCGATCGCATTACCGCTTCTCCTTACCTCACCAACGAGCGACAGCATCGTAGCTTGGATTGCGATCGCATCAACGCCATTGCGCCGGCGCGGGCGATGCCGTCATATCGCCGCGATGGTTGCACCGGTCGGGAGAGCGGCAATGATGTCTGCAGCAGCAGGGACGGAAAGCGGCATGGAGGCTGGCGGAAACCTGTCACGCCGTACCTTTGTACTCGGGCTTACCACCTTGATCCCGGCGGCCGGCCTTGCCGCACCCGCCCCCCGTCGATCCGCCAGGGCGTTGATCGAGGCGGCACGCGGCCAGGTGGGTGTCACGCTCCGTTACGATCCGAGCTATACGGCGCTCGCATTCCCGGGGGGCGACGTACCGCGCGCGAAGGGCGTCTGCACCGACGTGCTGATCCGCGCTTACCGCGATGCCTTCGGGCTGGACCTGCAGGCGCTGGTCAACGCCGACATGCGGCGCGGCTTTGCCGCCTATCCACGGCGTTGGGGGCTGAAGACCACGGACCGCAGCATCGACCATCGCCGCGTGCCCAATCTCGCAATCTTCTTCCTGCGTCAGCACGCCCGCCTGCCCATCCCGCAAGACCCGAATAGCTGGCAGCCCGGCGACATCTTCACCAGCCTGATCGATGGCCGCCTGCCCCATACCGGCATCGTCTCCGACCGGCGCCCCGGCGGACGGCCGGGTTGCGTGATCCACAATATCGGCAACGGCGCACGCGAGGAGATGGCCCTGTTCAGCCATCCGCTGACCGGCCGGTATCGTTGGGCGTTGAGCGGGTGAGTGCTCCGCAAGGGTCAAGAAGTCCGGCTGTTCGGACCGCTTAGATGTAGAGACGCCTGCGACTAGATCAGTGTCTCGACTTCGCTCGACACGAACGGTCTGTGCCAATGTCATAGCGCATCGCCCATGACCGAGCGCGCATCGTCGGGCGTCGATCGCCACGACTGTCACCCTGGACGTCTTCCGGGGTCCACCGTGCCGCAGGCTCCGCCTTCAACCACTATTCTCGGCACAAGCCGCTTGGTGGACCCCGGAACAGGTCCGGGGTGACGATTGGTGACGATTAATCCACGACCCAGTAAGCTCGCGGGATCCCTTGCGCGTAGAGCAAGGTCGTCAGGTCGCCATGATCGATCCGTGCCGCTGCCGCTGCGGCGACGATCGGTTTTGCGTGATAGGCGACGCCGAGCCCGGCGCGTTCGATCATCGCCAGGTCGTTGGCACCGTCGCCGACCGCCATCGTCTGGTGCGGCACGAGCCCCTGTTCCGCCATCGTCGCCAATAAGGTCTCCAGCTTGGTGTGCGATCCGACGATCGGCTTGGCGACCTTGCCGGTCAGCCGACCCCGCTCGACCAACAATCGGTTGGCGATCGCCCGGTCGAAGCCGATCTCCGCCGCCACGGGATCGGCGAAGCGCGTGAAGCCGCCCGACACCAGCACGGCATGCCCGCCGCGTGCCTTCATCGTGCAGACCAACGCTACCGCGCCCGGCATGATCGACACGCGGTCGCGCAGGCAGCGTTCGATCACCGCCTCGTCCAGCCCTTCGAGCAAGGCGACGCGCGCATCCAGCGCCGCTTCGAATTCCAGCTCACCGCGCATCGCGCGTTCGGTGATCTCCGCGATCTGCGGCTTGATGCCGGCATAATCGGCCAGTTCGTCGATGCATTCGACGGTGATCATCGTCGAATCCATATCGGCGACGATCAGCTTCTTCTCGCGGTGCCTGGCTGGCTGCACCACTATGTCGGTGGCGGGGAACGCACCTTCCAGAACGGTTCGTGCCGCGGCGGGTGCGATATCGAACGTCAGATCGGCGGCATGACCATCATCGATCCATGCAGTCGTGGTCGGCGTGCAGCCGGCCGCCGCCAACCGATCGCGTGCGGCGGAAATATCGCCCCCGGAAAGCCTCCCTGGTGCTATCAGCGTGGCGATGAACATAGGTGGTCCCCTTCCGAAGCTGGCGCTCATCGCAGGGCCGACAGCCAGCGGCAAGTCTGCGCTCGCGATGGCGCTTGCCGAGGCCCATGACGGCGTCGTCATCAATGCCGACAGTGCGCAGGTCTATGCCAATCTGCGCATCCTCTCCGCGCGGCCCAGCGCCGCGGACGAGGCACGCGTGCCACACCGGCTGTTCGGCTATATCGACGGGGCGGAGAGTTGCTCTGCCGCGCGCTGGGCAGCGGATGCGCGGCAAACGATCGCGCAGGTGCACGCAAGCGGCAAGCTGCCGATCCTCGTCGGCGGCACCGGCCTCTACATCCGCACTTTGCTCGACGGCATCGCGCCGATCCCGGACATCGACCCGGCAATCCGTGCCGAGGTCCGCGCGCTGCCCGTCGCCGAGGCACATGCCGCGCTCGCGATAGCCGATCCGGCTGCCGCCGCCCGTCTCGCCCCGGCCGATACCACGCGCGTGGCGCGCGCGCTGGAGGTGGTGCGTTCCACCGGGCGCACGCTCGCCGCGTGGCAGGCGCATCTCCAAGGGGGCATCGCCGCAACGATCGACCTGCGCCCCCTGATCCTGCTGCCCGATCGTGACTGGCTGCTCGCCCGCTGTGATGAACGTGCCGAACAGATGCTGGACGGCGGAGCGGTGGCCGAGGTCGAGGCGCTGCTCGCCCGCGCCGATATCACGCCCAACCTCTCCGTACGTCGGGCGATCGGCGTGCAGGAGATCGGCGGCTGGGTGACGGGGCGCACCACCCGATCCCAGGCGCTGGAGGCACTCCGTCTCGCCACGCGCCAATATGCCAAGCGCCAGTTCACTTGGTTTCGCAATCAACCTCCCACAACATGGCCAAGGTTGAACGAAACGTGCGCAGCAAGCACTTTTAGCGACATTTTAGTTCAAGACAAAGCTTGACCGGGCATCATCACTCCCCTAGCAGCCTGCTCTCCCCATTCCTTCATCGTCAATATCGAGACCGTCATGAACGCTGAGCAAAGTGGAGCCGATATCCTGGTCGAGGCGCTGTGCGATCTCGGCGTGGAGATCGTCTTCGGCTATCCCGGCGGCGCGGTGCTGCCGATCTACGATGCCCTGTTCCGCTCCGGTCGCATCAAGCACATCCTGGTGCGCCACGAACAGGCCGCCACGCATGCCGCGGAGGGCTATGCGCGATCGACCGGCAAGTGCGGCGTCGTGTTGGTGACGTCGGGTCCCGGCGCTACGAACGCGGTGACAGGCATTACCGATGCGTTGATGGATTCGATCCCGATGGTGGTGATCACCGGCCAAGTGCCGACCGCCTTGATCGGCACCGACGCGTTCCAGGAAGCGGACACGGTCGGCATCACGCGGCACTGTTCGAAGCACAATTACCTGGTCAAGAACCCGGCCGATCTGGGCTCCACGATCCATGAGGCGTTCCATATCGCCACGTCGGGCCGCCCCGGCCCGGTGGTGGTCGACATCCCCAAGGACGTGCAGGTCGCGACCGCGCGCTATGCCAAGCCGGGACCCATCAAGCACAAGACCTATCGCCCGCAGGTAAAGGCCGATCCAGCGCTGATCGAGCAGGCGGTCGACATGATCGCCGCGGCCGAACGCCCGATCCTGTACACCGGCGGCGGCATCATCAATGCCGGCCCCGCCGCCAGCCAGTTGCTGCGCGAGCTTGCCCGCATCACCGGCGCACCGGTCACGTCGACGCTGATGGGGCTCGGCGCCTATCCGGCGAGCGGCGATGCGTGGCTCGGCATGCTCGGCATGCACGGCACGTACGAGGCGAACATGGCGATGCACGGCGCCGACCTGATCGTCTGCTTGGGCGCGCGGTTCGACGATCGCGTGACCGGGCGGCTCGATGCGTTCAGCCCGCTCTCCGCCAAGATCCATGTCGATATCGATCGATCGAGCGTGAACAAGAACGTGCGCGTCGACCTGCCGATCATCGCAGATGTCGGCTTGGCGCTGGAGGACATGGTCCGCGTCTACAAGGCGCGGCGGCACCCCAAGCCCGATCTTGCCGAATGGTGGACGCGGATCAACGGCTGGCGCGCACGCGCCTGCCTGGACTTCCCTGAGTCCGCGACCGAGATCATGCCGCAGCGCGCGGTCCGCGCCTTGTGGGAGGCGACGCGCCGACACAGCCCGATCGTGTCGACCGAGGTCGGCCAGCACCAGATGTGGGCGGCACAGCATTACGGCTTCGAAGGCCCGAACAAATGGCTGACCAGCGGTGGCCTGGGCACGATGGGTTACGGCCTGCCCGCCGCGATCGGGGCGCAGCTCGGCAACCCCAATGCGCTGTGCATCGACATCGCGGGTGAAGCCTCGATCCAGATGAACATCCAGGAGCTGGCCACCGCCACGCAATATCGGCTGCCGGTCAAGGTCTTCATCCTCAACAACCAATATATGGGGATGGTGCGCCAGTGGCAGGAACTGACCTATTCCAGCCGCTATTCAGAGAGTTACAGCGATGCCCTGCCCGACTTTGTGAAGTTGGCCGAAGCGTATGGCTGGAAAGGCATCCGCATCGAGCATCCGGATCAGCTCGACGACGGCATCGCCGCGATGCTGGCACATGACGGACCGGTGATGGTCGACTGCATGGTCGCCAAGCTGACCAACTGCTTCCCGATGATCCCGTCCGGTGCCGCGCATACCGACATGATCCTGCACGTCAGCGAAGTGGAAGGCGAGATGGACGACGAAGCGAAGGCGCTGGTCTGATGCACATCAAGACCGAAGCCACTGCCCGTCACACGCTTGCCGTGATGGTCGACAACGAACCGGGCATCCTGGCGCGGATCGCCGGGCTGTTCACCGCGCGTGGTTACAATATCGAGAGCCTGACCGTGTCGGACGTCACCGCCGACAAGGCGGTCAGCCGCATCACCATCGTCACCACCGCGTCCGACCAGACGATGGAGCAGATCCTGGCGCAGCTCGACCGGCTGATCCCGGTGCACAGCGTCACCGACCTGACCGCGCTTGGGCCGCATGTCGAGCGCGAGCTGGCGCTGGTGAAGGTCCGCGGCACCGGCGATCACCGCATCGAGGCGCTGCGCCTCGCCGACGTCTACCGCGCCCGCGTGGTGGATGCGACGACGTCGAGCTTCGTGTTCGAAGTGACCGGCGGGCGCGAGAAGATCGACACGTTCATCACGCTGATGCGCGAAGTCGGCCTGATCGAAGTCGCCCGCACCGGCATCGTCGCCATCGCGCGAGGCAAGGAAGCCGCGTAGCCACATCCACACCGTCACCCCGGACTTGTTCCGGGGTCCACTTATCCACCCGCACCGCGGCCCTTGAGGCGCGGTGGACCCCGGAACAAGTCCGGGGTGACGATCGAACAAGAGGGAATTCAATATGCGTGTCTATTACGATCGCGACGCCGATCTGAACCTCATCACGGACAAGAAGATCGCCATCGTCGGCTACGGCTCGCAAGGCCATGCCCATGCCCAGAACCTGCGCGACAGCGGCGTCAAGGACGTGGCGATCGCGCTGCGCGAGGGCTCGGCCACGGCCAGGAAGGCGATCGACGCCGGCTTCGCGGTCAAGCCGAACAAGGAAGCCGCGGCCTGGGCCGACATCGTCATGATCCTGGCGCCGGACGAGCACCAGGCGGCGATCTATGCCGACGACCTGCACGATCATCTGAAGCAAGGCGCGACGATCGCGTTCGCCCACGGCCTGAACGTGCATTTCGGCCTGATCGAGCCGCGCGCCGATCTCGACGTGATCATGATCGCGCCCAAGGGCCCCGGCCACACCGTACGATCGGAATATGTCCGTGGCGGCGGCGTGCCATGCCTGATCGCGATCGACCAGAACAAGAGCGGCAACGCGCACGACATCGCTCTGGCCTATGCCTCGGGCGTGGGCGGTGGTCGCTCGGGCATCATCGAGACCAACTTCAAGGAAGAATGCGAAACCGACCTGTTCGGCGAGCAGGCGGTGCTGTGCGGCGGCATCACCCACCTGATCCAGGCCGGCTTCGAGACCTTGGTCGAGGCCGGATACGCGCCCGAAATGGCCTATTTCGAATGCCTTCACGAAACCAAGCTGATCGTCGACCTGCTCTATGAAGGCGGCATCGCCAACATGCGCTATTCGATCAGCAACACCGCCGAATATGGCGACATCACCACCGGCCCGCGCATCATCACGCCTGAGACCAAGGCCGAGATGAAGCGCGTGCTCGCCGACATCCAGTCCGGCCGCTTCGTCAAGAGCTTCATCCTCGACAACCGCGCCGGTCAGCCCGAACTGAAGGCGGCGCGCAAGCAGGCACTGGCGCACCCGATCGAGAAGATCGGCAGCGAGCTCCGCGCGATGATGCCGTGGATCGGCAAGAACGCGCTGGTGGACAAGGAACGGAACTGATCGTTTCACATTCATTGCTTGCAAGAAACGAGAGGACCGCGTCACAATTGGCGCGGTCCTTTTCTCTAGGAGCTTCCTCCATGCGCCTGCCCCACATCCTGCTCGCCGCCACCGCGCTCGTCGCCACGCCGATCATCGCCCAGCAGGCGATGCCGATGCCCGGCACAAAGAACGCCGCCTTGATCACCGGCGGCACCTACACCGCCGATCCCAACCACACCTTGGTCAGCTGGGAAGTGAATCATCTCGGCTTCACCCCCTATTTCGGCCTGTTCGGCGACATCACCGGCACGCTGACCCTCGATCCCAAGAAGCCGGCGGCGGCCAAGGTGAACATCACCATCCCGATCTCCAAGGTGACCACGGCCAATGCCGGTCTCACCGCGCATCTGCTGCGCGCGGGCAAGGATGGCGGCAAGCCCGACTTCTTCGGCCCCTCGCCCGCCGATGCCACGTTCGTTTCCACCAGCGTCAAGCCGACCGGTGCCGACAAGGCCCTGGTTACCGGCAATCTGACGCTGAACGGCGTCACTCGGCCGGTCACGCTGAACGTAACGTTCTACGGCGCCGGCAAGATGCCCGCCGCGATGGGCGGCAAGGAGAATGTCGGCTTCGAGGCGACCACCACGCTCACCCGGAGTGAGTTCGGCGTGCAGATGGCCATTCCGATGGTGTCCGACGCGGTGAAACTGAAGATCGCCGCCGCCTTCCAAAAGTGATCCGGGGCGCGGGGCGATCGGGTCTGCCGATCAGCCTCGCGCCGCGATCAACCCCAGGAAGTTCCCGCGCACCGATTCGGATGCATTCTCCAGCGCACGCCGCATCTGCTCGTCGAACGCGTCGGCATTGTCGCCCGGACGGCGCTGCGCCATCGTCCAGCTCCCGAACTGGCGCTTCTCGATGGGACGGTCGTGCAGCACGACGATCGCATGATGTCGCGGATCCTGCTTGATCCGCGCAAAGGTGGTACCGACGCTTTCTGCGGTTCCTTCAAGCACTTGCAGGAACCTTGTGTTATCGCTCCACAATAAACCGGTTACCCCGTCTAAAGCGTTGTTGTGCCGCGATTGTTCGACCACCTTGGCAACGTCGATCTGGGCACCCCTGGGATTGCTCGAGCTTACGTAGAGAAGCTGACGGAGCGGCGCGATATCGGTATCCATTCTGTGTATCCTAGCGGCAGATGATGAAATCTGCCTTAACGTCGATCATTCCTAGCCCCTTGCGCCTTCTGCAGCTTGCGCCGTCGAGTTGATGCGCGACTGGACAGCGCCGCTGCATGCACGCTACGAAAGGCTTATGATGCTCGGCACGCTTCTTTCGCTGCTGCGACTTACGCGCCCTTAGGCGCGCACTCCCGCATGCTCCGCGCATGCGATCCCGCCTAAGGGAACATGAAGCCGCTCGAAACGACCTCCAAGCATCCAGCGAGACCCATCATGCTGCGCGACCCCTCCGCGAAATACCGTCCTTTCCCGCAGATCGACCTGCCCGACCGGCAATGGCCGTCGCGCACGATCACCACGCCACCCCGCTGGCTCTCGACCGATCTGCGCGACGGCAACCAAGCGCTGATCGATCCGATGGATGCGGAGAAGAAGACACGGCTGTTCGACCTGCTGGTCAAGGTCGGCCTGAAGGAGATCGAAGTCGGCTTCCCTTCCGCCGGCGCCACCGAATTCGACTTCATCTCCGGTCTGGTACGGGGCGATCGCGTACCCGACGACGTCGCCATTCAGGTCCTGACGCAATCGCGCCGCGACCTGATCGAGACGAGCTTCGACAGCCTGCGCGGCAGCAAGAGGGCAATCGTGCACCTCTACAATGCGGTCAGCCCCGCCTGGCGCAAGATCGTCTTCGGCATGACGCGCAGCGAAGTGCGCGACATCGCGGTCGAGGGTGCCAAGATCGTGCGCGACTGCGCGGCGGCGCAGCCGGACACCGACTGGATATTCGAATATTCGCCCGAGACCTTCTCCACCGCCGAGCTCGATTTTTCGGTCGAGGTCTGCGCCGCCGTAATGGAAGTGTTGCAACCCACGCCGGACCGGCCGATCATCTTCAACCTGCCCGCGACGGTCGAATGTGCCACGCCCAACATCTATGCCGACCAGATCGAGTGGTTCGCGCTGCATATCCCGAACCGCGACAGCGTGGTCATCTCGCTGCACACGCATAACGATCGCGGTACCGGCGTGGCCGCGGCGGAGCTGGGGCTGATGGCTGGGGCCGACCGGATCGAAGGCTGCCTGCTCGGCAATGGCGAGCGCACCGGCAATTGCGACCTCGTCACCGTGGCGCTCAACATGTACACGCAAGGCATTGATCCGAAGCTGGATTTCTCTGATATTGATACGATTGTCAGCACGGTGAACTATTGCACCAACCTGCCCGTCCATCCGCGCACGCCCTACGCCGGCGATCTTGTCTTCACCGCCTTTTCGGGAAGCCACCAGGACGCGATCAAGAAGGGCTTCGCGGCGCAGGAAGCACGCAACGACACGCTGTGGGAGGTCCCTTATCTGCCGATCGACCCGGCCGATCTCGGTCGCAGCTACGAAGCGGTGATCCGCGTCAATTCGCAGTCCGGCAAAGGCGGGGTCGCCTGGGTAATTGAGCAGGACAAGGGGCTGAAACTGCCCAAAAGGTTGCAGGCAGACTTCAGCCGCCACGTCCAGGCGATGGCTGACGAGACCAGCCGCGAGTTGAACGCCGCCGACATCTGGAGCCGCTTCGAGGTCGCCTACCTGCCGAGCGGTCGCGATCGCTTCGCGCTGATCGATTATCAGGAAAGCCACGCCCCCGGCGGCATGCCCAGCACCTTCGCCGGCAAGGTACGTTTCGACGGCCAGGAACGCTCGATCAGCGGCCGCGGCAACGGGCTTATCTCAAGTGTTCTGGATGCGTTACGCGAGGATTGTGGCGTCGAGCTGGAAGTGGTGGACTATAACGAACATGCGCTCGGCCATGGATCGGACGCGCAGGCGGCGGCGTATCTCGAATGCCGCACACCATCTGACGCAATCGTGTTCGGGGTAGGCCTCGACACCGACGTCGCGACCGCCTCGGTGCGCGCCGTGCTGTCGGCCGCTAATCATATCTAAGACTGACTGTTCCCCGGCGGAGACCGGGGCCCAGGCGGACAGGTCGATGTAACGAAGCGTTACCGATACCACCATCGTTCCACGACTGTACCCCGGCCTTCGCCGGGGAACAGGCTAGGATTTCAATCGATCGAATTCCGCACCCGAACGATCTCACACCCGATTCCCGCATCCGGATAGATGTCGATCTTCATCGTCCGCACCCGTACCCGCCGCACCCGCACATCGCCTAGGCACAAGGCGGCGATCGTCTCGCACAACGTCTCCTGCAGCGCGAAACGCCGCGTCGCCGCCAGTTCCAGGATGCCCGCACGGACGAAATCGTAATCCAGCACGAGGTCGATGCGGTCCTCGTCCAGGGGTGCGGCATAATGGACAGTCATCTCGACCGACACGGTCACCGGTTGCGGCTCCGCCTCGTGCGGGTGGATGCCGAGCCGGATCATCACGCCAAGCCCGTCCAGCATGGTCGTGAACTCAGCCACGTGCGCGCTCGAACATCACGTCGCGGCCCAGTGGTAGAAAGCGTTGCCCGCCATCGACGAAGATCGTCTGGCCATGCAGGCCCCGCGCCTCCAGGAGGAAGGCGACTGCCGCTGCGATGTCCGCCGGATCGACGGCACGTTGCAGGAGATTGCGGCGTGACACTGCCTCGAACTCCGCCGCGCTCTGGTCGCCGCTCGGCAGCGACAGGCCGAGCGCCACCGCATTCACGCGCACGCGCGGCCCCAGCGCCTGGGCCAGCATCACCGTGGCACCGGCGAGCGCGGTCTTGCCGCCGGTATAGGAAAAGAAATCGGGGTTGAGGTTGGCCACTTTCTGGTCGAGCAGGTTGATCACCGCGCCGTCGCGCAGATCCTCCTGCCGCGCCAGCGCCGAGGCCAGCAGGACCGGCGCCGAATGACCGATCGCATAAAGCCGCTCGAGCAATGCCGGGTCCAGGTGTGGCGGCGTATCGTATTCGAACGCCGATGCGCTGTTGACCAGCCCGTCGATCGCCCTGCCCGCGATCTGCCGCGCGCGCGCGAACAGGTCGTCAATCGATGCCGTTTCGCCGAGATCGCCCTGTACGACGCCCAATGCGCCGATCTCGGTCGCCAGCGCCTCGGCCTCCGCTTGCGAGGTGCCGTAATGAATCACGATGCCGTGCCCGGCCGCGGCGAGCCGCCGGGCAATGATCGCACCCAGGCGCTTGGCGCCGCCGGTGACCAGAACGATGCGCGTCACTTGGCTCAGCAGCCCATCAAGGCGAGCACTTCCTTGCGGCTGCGCTCGTCATCGCGGAACACGCCCATCATCCGGCTAGTGACCATGTTAACCCCCGGCGTCCGCACGCCGCGCGCGGTCATGCAGGCATGACTTGCCTCGATGACCACGGCCACGCCGTGCGGCTTCAGATTGTCCCAGATGCAATCAGCCACTTCGGCGGTCAGCCGTTCCTGCACCTGCAGTCGCCGCGCAAAGGCATGCAGCACGCGCGCCAGCTTGGAGATGCCGACGACATGGTCACGCGGCAGATAGGCAATGTGCGCCTTGCCGATGATCGGCGCCATGTGATGCTCGCAATGCGACTGGAACGGGATGTCCTTCAGCAGCACGATCTCGTCATAGCCGCCGACTTCCTCGAACACGCGCGCCAGATGCAGCGCGGGATCCTCACCATAGCCGCTGCAATATTCCTTCCAGGCCCGTGCCACGCGGGCCGGGGTGTCGATCAGCCCCTCGCGCGTGGGATCGTCACCGGCCCATTCGATCAGCGTGCGAATGGCGTCCTGCACGGCGGCCGGCACCGGTAATTTGGTCGACGCAGCGACAAGATCGCCGCCCGTGGGATCGTCCGCACCCTCCGTCATGCATCGTTCCTCGGACGGCGCGGCGCAGTTGAGGCTACGGCAAGCGACGCTCGGTAATTGTTGGATCTCATAGAGCGACTGTCTCATTTAGGTGCCGACGCCGCAAGCCCGCATCAGCGCCACCGATATCGGATTGACGGCGCTGGCCGGCGGGCGCAGCTTTCGTCCGTTCATCAACGAACCGCGCCAGCCGACCAAGATCGGCGGCGCACAGGAGGGGATCATCATGAAGAAGTACGAACTGCTTGCGGCATCGGCTCTGGCGATGATCGCGGCCATGCCCGCGACGGCACAGGAATCCTCGCGGCCGCTCGCCGCGCCGGCGCAGGACGACAGCACCAGCCGCGACGATCAGGACGGCGACACCCAGGACCGCGACATCATCGTCACCGCCTTGAAGCGAGAACTGACGCTGCTCGATACGCCGGTCGCGGTCTCGGTCACCAGCGCGCAGACGATCGAGCAGGCGCAGATCCGCGACCTGATCGACCTTCAGTCCGTCGTTCCTTCGCTGCGCGTGGGGCAGTTGCAGAGTTCGGCCAACACCAATTTCATCATCCGTGGTTTCGGCAATGGCGCGAACAATGCCGGCATCGAGCCGTCGGTGGGCGTGTTCGTCGATGGCGTGTATCGCTCGCGCTCCGCGGCACAGATTACCGACCTGCCCAATCTGAAGCGTGTCGAAGTGTTGCGCGGCCCGCAATCGACCCTGTTCGGCAAGAACGCGTCGGCCGGTATCATCAGCATCGTCACCGCCGAACCCGCCTTCAAATTGGGCGGCTCGGCCGAGGCATCCTACGGGAATTACAATGCCGTCATCCTGAAGGGCGACGTCACCGGCCCGATCACCGACACGATCGCCTTCTCGCTGGCCGGCAATTACAATCACCGCGACGGTTACGTGCGGGATCTCGCGCTCGACGAAGAGACCAACAACCGCAATCGCTACGGCTTTCGCGGGCAATTGCTGTTCCAGCCGAGTTCAACCGTCAAGTTCCGGCTGATCGCCGATTACGACAAGGTCGACGAGAATTGCTGCGCCGTCGCCAACGTCATCGATGGCCCGACCGGCAATGCCGTGCGTGCGCTGGGCGGCCAGATTGATTCGGAAAACCCCTTCTCGTACGAGGTGTTCACCAACCGCCTCTCGACTAATAACATCAAGAATTACGGCGTGTCGCTGCAAGGCGATTTCGATCTCAACGATCAACTCACGCTGACCTCGATCTCGTCCTATCGCGGGGTTAAGCTGCGCACCGATCAGGATTCGGACTTCACCAGCGCGGACATTATCGGCAGCAACGCCAACCGCACGGATATCGACACCTATACGCAGGAACTGCGCCTCGCCTCCAACTTCGATGGTCCGCTCAACTTCCTCTTCGGCGGCTTCCTGTTTCATGAAAAGATCAGGGTCGAGGACGACCTGATCCAGGGCAGTCAGTTCCGCCAATACGTCAATCTGCTCAGCGGCAACGCCATTCCAACCGTCGAAGGCATTCTCGGCGTGCCTGTCGGCACCTTCTTCTCCCCCGGTAGCGGGCTGTTCGACAAGTTCCGCTACAAGGACAATTCCTTCTCGATCTTCGGGCAGGCGGACTACGAGATCACTGATGGCCTGACCTTCACCGCCGGGCTCAACTACACTCGCGACAAGAAGAAGGTCAGCTCTGACACGGTCAGCACCGATGCTTTCTCGGCGCTGGATTTCACCGCGATAGGTCGCCAGGTGCTGACGCAGCAGGCGCTCGCGACCACGGTCGGCCAGCTGCTCGGCCTGCCCGGGCAAGCCACTGCCGCGCAGATCCAGGCCTTCGCCGCGGCGCAGCCCGCCGGCTTCGCGCAAGTCCAGGCCGGTGCCGCGGCATTCGGCGCGGCCAACCAGTCCAACCCCGCCGTGAATCCGTTGCTCGCCTTGCAAGCATTGCAGTTCACGCCACCCTTCCTCAATTTTCCGAATGCGGTGGAGGACGGCCGGACCAATGACGACAACCTGTCGTACACGCTGCGCCTCGCCTACAAGGCAAACGCCAATCTCAGCTTCTACGCAACGCACGCGACGGGCTTCAAGGCGTCGTCGTTCAATCTGTCGCGCGACTCCCGCCCCCTCGCGAGCGACTTCATCCCCGGCTCGCCGGTGACGAATCCGGCGACCTCGCCGATCCGTGCTGCCGGCCTTGCGCTGCCCAACCTCAGCACCGGCTCGCGCTTTGCCCGGCCGGAAAAATCGAGCGTCTACGAGGTCGGCGTGAAGGGCCAGTACAACAACTTCGCCTTCAACGTTGCCGTATTCAAACAATATATCAAAGGCTTCCAGAGCAACGTGTTCACCGGCACCGGCTTTTCGCTCGCCAATGCCGAGAAGGAATCGGTGTTCGGCATCGAGTTCGACGGCAGCGTAACGCCGGTGCGCCCGCTGACGCTGAACCTCGCAGTCACCTATCTCGATCCGACATACGATTCGTTCGACACTGGCGGCGCGATCGGCCCGGCGCTGACCGTCGTGCCGACCAACCTGACCGGCACCCGCCCCGGCGACATACCCGAATTCTCGGTCTCCACCGGCGCCACGTTCACGCAGGAACTAACCCCCGACATCAAGCTGCTGCTGCGCGGCGACTGGCAGTATGAAAGCAACACGCGCATCGCCAGCGGCGTGCTGGATATCCGCCGCAAGGTTAGCCAGATCAACCTCGCCGCGACGGTCGAATTCGACAATGGTCTGCAGCTCTCGGCGTTTGGCCGCAACGTCAACAACAACCGCTATCTGACCTTCTACTTCCCCTCGGTTGCGCAGCAGGGCAGCATTTCGGCCTATCCCAGCCAGCCGCGCACCTATGGCATCACCGCGCGCTACAAATTCTAGCATGGTGGTCGCAGGGCGGAGCGGCGCGCGGACATGCAACGAATCCCGCCCTCCTGCGCTGAACCCCCATAGCCAGGAGGAATGCCATGACACTGAAAAAAGGTGATGAAGTCAGCTGGAAGTCGCACGGCGGCACCGCACACGGCGTGGTCGAGAAGAAGCAGACCACCCCGACAACGATCAAGGGCCACAAGGTCGCCGCATCCCAGGACAATCCCGAGTTCATTGTAAGGAGTGACAATGGCGGAAAGGCAGCGCACAAGGAGGGCGCGCTGAAGAAGGCGTAAACCGATGTCGGCTTGAACGGCACATCAGGAAGGAATTTTTAATGGCGAAGACCCCCACTAAGGCAGAGGCGCCCAAGAAGGCCGCGGCGCCCAAGAAGCCCGCTGCTGCCAAGGATGCAGCCCCCAAGACCGGCGGCATCCACGCCCCTGTACAGCCTTCTCCGGAGCTCGGCGAGATCGTCGGCAACGACAAGCTGCCTCGCAGCGAAGTGATCAGCAAGGTCTGGGTGTATATCAAGAAGCACGACCTCCAGAATCCCGAGAACAAGCGCGAGATCCTGGCGGACGACAAGCTGAAGAAGGTCTTCGGTCGCGACAAGTGCACGATGTTCGAGATGAACAAGTACATCTCGCAGCACGTTAAGGCGTAATGCGCCGCTCCCCGGGGGTGCTGCCTGCGATGGTGGTGCCCCCGGCGAGATTCGAACACGCGGCCTACGGTTTAGGAAACCGTTGCTCTATCCGGCTGAGCTACGGGGGCATCCTCGTCGCTGGTAAGCGGTAGCCACGGTGGGGTCAATCGGCCGACCGGGCGCGAGTTCATCTTCATCCATTATCACAAGTGGACGGTGCCACGTTCCTTGCTCCGCCGGCGCCCAGGCGGACAGGTGGCCGTTACAAAGCGCCGCGCCTCTCACGCATGTTCCGCGACTGGACCCCGGCCTTCGCTGGGGAACAAGTCAGCCGCTCACACTCAGCGTTCCTTAGCGACGGCAAGCCCAACGTACCGAACGTGCCGCTCATAACTCGACGCCGGCTATCCAGCGACGCTGCGCCCTGACCTCACATCCCCGTTAGGGAGATCAGCAAAAGCCGACAGCCGCGCTAATTCAACGCCTCAGGCGGCACCACCGGGACCAGCAACGGCGCGATCGCGACACCCTCGTCGAGCAGCGCCTCCGCTTCAGCGCGGGTCGATTGCCCGTGGATCGGCGTCGCTTCCTCCTTCCCGGCATGCATGGCACGGGCGCGATCGGCGAAGCCACGCCCGACCCATTGCGACGTTTCAAGCGCCTTGGCTTGCGCCTCGACCAGCGAAAGCAACGCCGCCTTCATCCCCTCTGCCGTGATTGCGGGCGGCACCCTGGACGGCACCGGCACCCGCGCAGCCGCTGGTTTCGAAACACCCTCCGGCGGGCGTACGCGTACTGCCTTGCTATTGCTCTTGGCTGCGACGTTCGGCGCCATCACCGCCTTGATCACGTCGCAATCGCCGCAAATCGGGCACGACACCAGTCCGCGTGCGCGCTGGTCCTCGAATCCGGCACTCGACCCGAACCAGGCTTCGAACACATGCGCATTATCGCATCTGAGATCGAAGACGATCACGCCAACGACACCGGCGGGATCGGGCGACGATGCTGCAGCACCGGGATGCGCCCGCGAACGTCCGCCACCCTGGCGGGATCGATGTCCGCGAAGCCCAGGCCCGCCCCCTCCCCCATGTCGAGCACGATCTCCCCCCACGGATCGACCACCAGCGAGTGACCGAACGTCTCGCGCCCATCCTCGTGCCGACCGGTCTGCGCCGCGGCGAACACCCATGCGCCAGCCTCGATCGCGCGTGCCCGCAGCAGGACGTGCCAATGCGCCACGCCGGTAGGCTTGGTGAACGCCGCCGGCACGCTGAAGATCGTCGCGCCCGCATCACTCAGCGCGCGGTAAAGATCGGGAAAGCGCAGATCGTAGCAGATCGTCGAGCCCAACAGCCCCAGCGGTGTTTCCACCACAATAGCGCTGCCACCGGGCGCGTAGGCAGCGGACTCGCGCCAGCTCTCCCCGGTCGGCAGGTCGACGTCGAACAGATGAATCTTGTCATAGCGCGCGCGAACAGCGCCGCGATCGTCGATCACGAAGCCACGATTGGCGAACTTGCCGTCGGGCCGGCGCATCGCCAGCGAGCCGAGCTGCACCCACAGCTTATGCTCGGCAGCGGCAGCCCGTACCGCCGACAGCACCGCATCCTGTTCTTCGGGGACGATCTTCGGCCCGCCACGAACACGGTCGCGATCGATCATGCCGGACATCTCGGGGGTGAACAACATCGTTGCACCGCCGACTGCTCCCTCGGCAATCGCCTCGCACAACCTGCCTGCATTGACCTCGGGATCGATCCCGCTGGTCATCTGCAGCACGGCCGCCTTCATGCCGCCAACAGGGCGTCCAGCTTTCCGGCGCGTTCGAGCGCAGCGAGGTCGTCCGATCCGCCGACATGCTTTCCATTGATGAACACCTGCGGCACCGTCGTGCCGCCGTTTGCGCGTGACAGCATCTCGCCGCGCTTGGGGCCACCCATCGTGATGTCGAATTCCTCGACCTCCACGTTCTTGGACGACAACAGCTTCAATGCCCGCGAGCAATACGGGCAGAAGGCTTTGGTATAGATTTCGACTTTGGCCATGTGCCTGAAATGTGGTGCCGAACCGCGCTTGTCAATCGTCGCCCGTCTCGGCCAGTACGCGCGCCCAGCACAGGATCGTCACGCTCGCGGCGCCCGCCCGCCGCAAGACGGCCGTACATCCGTCGCTGGTCGCCCCGCTGGTATGCACGTCGTCGATCAGCACCACCGCTTTGCCCGCCACCCGCTCCTTGTCGACGATGCGGAAGGCGCCTGCCACCGCCTTGGCCCGGCCACGCTGCCCCAGGCCCCTCAATGGCGGCGTCGCTTTCACGCGCCATAACGAATACGGATCGGTCGGCACGCCGCTCACCCGTGACAATGCCTGTGCGATCAGCGCCGCCTGGTTGAAGCCGCGCGACCAGATCCGCCAGCGATGCAACGGCACCGGCACCAGCAGCTCCGCCCCCTCCGGCATCAAACGCGCCATCGTCCGGGCGACCGTCTCCGCAAAGGCCGTGCGCCCGCCATATTTCAGCCGCAGCGCCACCGTCCGCGCGACATCGCCATAGGCGACGGCGGCACGCACCCCGGCATGGCGTGGCGGATGCGCCAGGCACGCGCCGCACAAGGCACCCGCGCCGCGATCATGCTCGAACGGCAGGTTGCAGCCCGCGCACCATGGCGGTCCCAGAAACCTGAGCGAGCCGAAACAGGTCGCACAGAAGCGATGATCCTCGATCATCACCGCACCACAGCCGGGGCAGCGCGGCGGCAGCGCGAGACCGGCGACATAGTGCAGAGGCTTGAGCAGCGGCGACACACGCTCTTGTCGCCGCGGCGCGCAAGCGGCACAAGCCCAGGCGTGACACCGCCCGAGATATTCGATCGCACGCTGCGCCGCCTGCGCCGCGACCGCGCCGCCGCCGGCTATGCCGATCACGCATTCCTGCGCGAGGCCATGCTGGAGGGCATTGCCGAGCGTATCGATGCCGTCACGCGCGACTTCAGCGATGTACTGGATCTCGGCTGCTTCGATGGCAGCTTCGTGGCACCCGCAGGTGCTACGATCACGCGCATCGATCCCGGCCGCGCCTTCGCCGCCGGTGTCGGCGGCATCCAGGCGGACGAGGATCGTCCGAGCTTCGCCGACGGCGCGTTCGACCTGATCGTCGCGGCCGGCACGCTCGATACCGTGAGCGATCTCCCGGGCGCGCTGGCGTTGGCGCGCCGCGCGTTGCGGCCGGACGGCCTGTTCCTTGGCGCGTTCACCGGCGGCAACACCCTGTCGACGTTGCGCGCCGTCTTACGCGAGGCGGAAGGCGACATGCCCGTCGCCCGCATCCATCCACAGGTCGATGTGCGCGCGGCCGGTGACCTGTTGATGCGCGCCGGGTTCGCGCTGCCGGTGGCGGATGTTGAAACGCTGACGGTGCGCTATGGCAACGTGTGGGGCCTGATGCGTGATCTCAGGGGAATGGCCGGCACCAACCTGTTACCCGGCACCCCGCCGCTGCGGCGCGACACGCTCTCCCGGATCGACCAGGCGTTCACCGCGCGCGCCCATCCTGACGGTCGTACCGCGGAACGTTTCGACATCATCTACCTGACCGGCTGGGCACCGGCGCCGAGCCAACCACAACCTGCGCGCCACGGCAGCGCGACGGCGTCGCTCACCGACGCGTTGAAAAGCCGCAGCTAGCAAATTCAGCCATCGTGCTCCCGGCGCAGGCCGGGGTTCAGTAGCGAAACACGAATGAGGGCAAGCAGGACTGCGTCAAAACTGTCGGGCCAGCATCCCGGTCGGCACGTTACACCAGCACGTATCCCGTTGTATTAAGCCAAGCGCTTATCGCGAACGGGCGCTCCTTCGCCCCCGCGCGTCCGAACGTCAGCCGATCAAGCCATTCCCCGCCGCCTTGGCCAGCATGCGGCCCATGGCGTCGAACAGCGCATCCATCGCCACCGGCTTGAACAACACGTCGTCTGCGCCCTGCGCCAGGCAACGCTCGCGCAGATCAACCGCCGTATCGGCCGTGACGACGATGATCGGCAAGTGCGCCTTGGCGTCGCCCCGCGCGCGGATATGCTGGATCGCGGTGAGGCCGTCCATGCCGGGCATCCGCAAGTCGACCAGGATAATCGCATAATCGTTATGCTCGATCAGCTGCAGCCCGATCTCTGCGCTCTCCGCGCCGGTCATGGTGGCGCCGGCGACATCCATCATGTCCCCCACCACCCGACGGTTCATCGGGTCGTCCTCGATGAAGAGGACTTTCATTGCCGGGCGGCCGATGGATCAATAACATTCGACATAAGTTCTTGACCCTATCGTCTCATGCCGCACGCGAAACAAGACGCTCCGGGGTCAGTTTTGAGGTCGGATAAATAATATCTGCCAAAGCGGTGCCCGGGACTGGCTTCGGAATGATGATATCGATGCCTGCCGCTACGATTTCCGCGCGTTTTTCGTCATCGAGGCCAGCCCAGAGCAAGGCGGTTTCCGCACCTGCCGCCTTCGCCGCGGTAGCAATCTCCGACAAAGCGGCCAAAGGATCGGGCGCGGCCTTGACCGTCGCGTCATCGATCAGCACTGTGGCGACTTGGCCGGCACCCAGCCGCTCCAATGCCGCATCCACCGTATCGGCGAACAGCACGCGACCGGCGCGCTCCTCCAGCAACGCGCGCAACATGCTGCGCGTGATCGGGCTGCGATCGAAGATAAGCAGCGCATTCCCGTCCTGTTGCGCAGCGACCGCCACGGGCAATTCCGCTGTGATCAACGGCAAGTCGACGGTGAACGTCGATCCTTCGCCCGCCGCGCTCCTGACGTGGATGTCGCCGTTCATGGCCCGCGCCAGGTTTCGGCAGATCGCCAGGCCCAGCCCAGTGCCCCCGAACTGGCGGGTGGTGCCGGCATCGACCTGACGGAACGATTCGAACACCAGTTCCTGCTTGTCTGGCGGAATGCCCAGGCCGGTATCGCTGACGGTGATGATGAGCCGCTCGTCGGCAGCCCGCGCACTCACCTCGACCCCGCCCTTGGCAGTGAACTTCAGGGCGTTCGACAGCAGGTTGAATACGATCTGCCGCAAGCGCGCGGGATCGCCCATGATCCAGCCGGGCGCCTCGTCGAGCAGCAGCGCAAAATCCACGCCACGCGATCTCGCTTGCTCCTGCCACATGCGGGAAACATCGGTCAGCGTCGCCGCCAGGTCGAACGGGATATCCTCGATCGTCAAGTTGCCGGTCTCCATCTTGGCCACGTCCAGGATGTCGTCGACCAACGCACACATCGTCACGCCGGCGCTATGCACCACGTTGATCCGCTCGCGGATCGGCGGGTCGAGCGTGCGATCCGCCAGCATGACCTGAGTCATGCCGAGGATGCCGTTCAGCGGCGTGCGAATCTCGTGGCTCGTCGTGGCGAGGAACTCCGTCTTGGCAGCAAGCGCCTTGCCCAAGGCGACGTTGGTGGATGCGAGATCGACGTTTGCCGCGCGCGTTTCGTTGCGGCTGCGCCGCAGCGTCCAGATGCCGAACGCCAGCATCCCCACGATCAACGCCACGACCGCCGCGATGCCGATCGCCACGTTCTGCCGCGTTCTGGCCCGCGCCCGCTCGTAATCGATATTGCGCTGTAACTCGTCCGCCTTCAGCTTGGCGATGCGAAGCTCTTGATTAGCAAAGTCGAATCGTGCCGCCGCCAGCGACGTGTTGGCCGAAGAGGCCAATTTGGATGTCTGATCGTCGAGCCGCTTGAGAGCCTCGAGGTGGAGCAACGCCTGCCGCTCGTCACCGACTTTCTTGAAGATCTCATACGCGGTTCTATGGCCTTCGCGCATTTCTAGGGTCGTCGTCGCTAGGTCCACCCCAGCAAAAGTACGATTGATTAAGCTGACCGCGCGCGCATCCTGCCCTCGGAGAAAAGCGGCGTTGGCGGCAAGCACCCAGAACTGGCTCCGAGCTACTGCAGCATCGGGATCTGCACTTATTATAAACCCTCGAGCAATGGTTTCATCGGCAGCATCTATTTGACCGCGCACTAGTTGACCGCGCGCGATGTTGCTAAGAACGCGAGCCTCCATGGCCGGGCTCTTCTGATTACGAGCTATTTCCAGTGCGCGGCGTATCTCCTTTTCAGCTTCGGCAACACGGCCAAGCTCTTTTAAGGCATTTGCTCTGTTGTTATAGATCACATATAGAAACTGGGGATCAGCCCGGTATATGTCCAACGCTTGATCATAATATTTTAGTGAGTTATTGTAATCTTTAGCTTCCTGATACAGCAAGGCTATATTGGACAGCGAAATAGCCTGTCTTCTGATGTCTCCTATATCGACAAATACATCATGCGCTTTCTGGTAATCATAAAGTGCGGCCGCAACCTTGGCATTAGCGGCGTTGATCCCTCCTCTGGATAAAAGCAAATCACCACTAAGCTTCGTTGCCGCCCCTGCATGCTGAACCATCTTTATCGCTGCGTCGATCAAGGTTGCGGCCTCGGGAAGGTTATTTAGACGCAGATACGCTTCACCTCGAAGCCACTGAGCGGTAGCAATGCTCACATTGCGTCGAGGGCCGTCCAGCCTAGAAGCCAGTTCTTCGGCAAGCCGGGCGCGCTGAGCGGTCTTTGCTGGGTCAATCAACATCATCGCTTTTGCGTCGGCGATTGCCGCGTCGAATCGCGCGCGAGCGTCTGCCGCGCGGCTCGCAACGGCTGAGGGAACAGCAGCGGATGTCACCGCGGCCGTCATTGAGAAGATCAACGCAATCAGCGCTAAGAAGGGCGGTCTCATACCACCAGCCTAGTCGTCATGCCTTAAAGCGGCGCTAATAGATCATAGCGCCTTCAGGCGCGCTTCCAGAAGCTTGGCGGGCGGCTGAACATGGATTCGGGATGATTGTCCGGAAGCTCCCACTGATCGTGCCGCAAATACTCGCGAAAAGCTTCGATGGAGATCGGCCGGCTGATCAGATATCCTTGCACCATGTCGCAGCCCATCACCGTGAGGAGCGCCATCGCCGCCTGGGTTTCGACGCCTTCCGCCGTGACTTCCATATCCAATGCGTGCGCAAGATCGATGGTGGACCGAACGATTAATGGATCGCGCTGACTGCTCGTCAAATTCAGTACGAACAACTTGTCGATCTTCAACTCGCGCGCCGGCAGCTGTTTCAGGTAAGCAAGTGACGAAAGCCCCGCACCATAATCATCGATCGCGATCGTGACACCGACCGCTGCTAATATCTGCAGATGAGCAATGGCCACATCCGGATCACGAATCACGGATGTCTCGGTGATTTCGAACCCTATTCTCGTGCTGCCCTCGCGTACCTTGCGACATGCCGCGTCGACGAATTCGGTGTCTGCGAGCAGTTGACCCGAGATGTTGATGAAGATCATCATATCGTGACCGTCCGCCGACAGACGCTTCTGATCTTCGATCACCTGATCCAGAGTCCAGAGCGTCAGCGGTCCGATCTCACCGATCTCTTCGGCCAACGTGATGAAGTCGCCGGGCGATATCAGGCCGCGTGTCGGGTGCTGCCAGCGCACCAGAGCCTCTGCACTGGCGACTTCCTGCCGCCGCACGTTAACCTTCGGCTGATATTGCAGAAACATCTCGCAATTTGCGATCGCCGGGGGAAGATCACGTGCCAGCGTCAAGCGGTCAAATGCCGGAGTACCCGCGGATAGATCGCGAATGACGATCCGCTTCTCCAAGCGTGCCTGCTCCAACGCGCCCTCAGCCTCCTCGGCCAACCGCACATCCTCCGTATGGCCGACCGGATCGGCCGCACCGGCCAACAGCATCTCGAAACCAACAGGCTCGCCTTCAAACTCTCGCACCCGGGCGAATGTCGCTCGCAACTCGTCGAGTGCTGCTTCCAAGTCGGCCAGTGCCCCACCTTCGAACGATATTTCCAGCGCCGTCCGGCCAATCGCTCTTACCCGCGCCCGCGGCAGCACCGCGACGATGTGTGCTTCGGCATCTGCCAACAGCCTGTTAGCGCCTTCGATACCCAATTGACGACGTAACGCCGCAAAGTTGCCGATCTCAGCCAAACAAAGGAAGCGCCACACCGGGTTTGCGGAATCTGCGAGGTGCCAGCTTTTTGATAGCTGTGTCGCCCCACCCCAGTCCGTCGCGCTGTCCCTACTTGGTTCGACTTCATTGGTGCCGACGCACGATAAGATCGGCGACCGCTCCGGCACCCAACCTTTCGTCTTGGCAGCAGAGGGTGGCAATGCCCGGACCATCGGGGATGCCTAGCGGATAAGTCCTGAAGAAAGCTTTAACCCCTTCCTGCCGGCGATTGTACCGCGAAGGAATCGATTGTCTGATGGTTAAAGATCAATTAACCAGTCAGAGCATCCAACTGGATGCTGATAAGGGAGATAACCCATGCTGAAGTTCCTTCTCTCGCTCATCTACGGCGACAACGCTCGTCCCTGGTAAGCGAATTCGTCGGTCCGGAACCCGCTAAGCCCTTGTTGCTTATCCGAGTTTGGCCACAGTGCCGGATCGACACCTAGCTCCTCGACGAAGCCCACACTGATTTCAGAAGTACATCGCCGTGAGCGAATCACCCTCGCTCTGTCGGCAATCCTGGCTGTTGGCCTCGTGTCGGAGCTGCGGCGGTCCGGCGCAGCAGCGTCCCCGGAGGCCACCCGGGGTCAGGCGTCGGCTGTCGCTCGCTTTTGGGCGTGCGTCGGAACGGGGTTCGAAAACTCCATCTCGATATCCACCGATCCGTATTTCAGCGTCACCAAGTCCTGAGCGTAATTTTGGTATAGCTTCCAGGGCCAGCGGTGGCCCTGCTTGGGAAACTTCTCCATCGCCCGCGTGACATAGCCTGAGGTGAAGTCGAGGAATGGCTGCGGCTTTAGTGCCTCCGCCCCGATCCGCGGCGTCGTCTGACGTAATCCACGCTTTTGCAACGTGTTTAGCAAGCGGCAGACATAGAAGCAGGTGAGGTCGGCTTTTAGGGTCCAGGATGCATTTGTGTAGCCAAAGGAATGTGCCAAGTTGGGTACGCCCGAATACATCATTCCCTTGTAATTATAGGTGCTTGCCAGATCGACCGGCACCCCATCCACTTCGAACGCCACATCGCTCAACAATTGTAACTCCAGTCCGGTGGCGGTTACGACGACATCCGCCGCGAGCTCACGTCCACCTTCCAGCAGGATGCCGCCGGGGGTGAAGTGGGCGATCCGGTCCGTTACCACCTCGGCGGCACCGCTTTTCAGCGCATCGAACAAGTCGGCGTCGGGCACCAGGCACAGGCGCTGGTCCCACGGATTGTAGCGCGGGGTGAAGTGCGTGCCGACATCGTAATCGGGGCCAAGATGCACGCGCACCATGGCGAGCAGTCGCTCCTTCACCTTCTCCGGTTTTCTGCGTGCCAGATTGAAGAAGAACATGCTGAACAGCACATTCTTCCACCGCGTGATCCCATAGGCCGCCTTCGCCGGCAGCTTCGCGCGCAGCCAATTGGCGAAGCGGTCCTCGCTTGGCCGCGAGACGACATAGGTCGGCGAGCGCTGCAGCATCGTCACATGGGCCGCGCTCTTGGCCAGTTCCGGCACCAGCGTCACGGCCGTCGCGCCGCTGCCGATCACCACCACGCGCTTGCCGGCGTAGTCCAGGTCGCTCGGCCAGTGCTGCGGATGGACGATGCGCCCGCCAAAGTCGGCCGCGCCGGCAAATTCCGGCGTGTGCCCCGCGGCATAATTGTAATAGCCCGAGCACATGAAAAGGAAGCTGCAGGTATAGCTGACCGGCCCGTCGGGTCCTTCCGCCTGCACGGTCCAACGCGCCTCGTCGGTCGACCAGGCGGCGGACTTTACATGCTGGCGATAGCGGATGTGCCGGTCGATGCCGTTCTCGCGCGCTGTCTGGGTGACGTAATCCAGGATCGCCGGACCATCGGCGATCGCCTTGGCCTGGGTCCAGGGTTTGAAGGAATATCCGAGCGTATACATGTCGGAATCCGAGCGGATCCCCGGATAGCGGAACAGGTCCCAGGTGCCGCCGAGCTGCGCCCTACCCTCCAGGATGACATAGCTGCGATCTGGGCAGAGCGTCTGCAGATGATATCCCGCGCCGATCCCCGACAGGCCGGCGCCGACCACGACTACGTCGAAATGCTCTGACGACATCCTCTTCTCCTGCACCGACGATAGGGCATGTGTCGGTTGCAGAGAAGGACCGATCGCCCCCTCCCCATGCGGGAGGGAGCCGGTCTAGAAGTCCTTCGAGTAGCGCAGCTGCACGTTCGATCCGCCGAACGATCCCGCCTGAGACAGGATGCTGATCGCCTTGGTCAGCGCGACCTGCAGCTGCGTGGCGGTGAAGCCGCGGGAATCCGTGATGATCTCGATATAGATGTCATCGGTCAGGTATTTGCCCGCCGCCAGGGCCGTACCGCGCCCGCTCGCCTCGTCGGCGCCCAGAATGCGCAGCCGGTCGATACCGGTGGCGGAGCGCAGCTTGCCGAGTGGATTGAGCCCGCCGCCCGAACCGCGCAGCGAGTTGAGGGCGGAGGCGAGCTGGATCGCCTCGGTCGCCGACAGGTTGGTCACTGAACTGCCGAACAGCAAGCGGCTCAGCACCTCGTCCTGCGGCAGCGTCGGGGTCGAGCTGAACGCGATCTGCGGGTTCTGCCCGGTGCCGGTGATGTTGATGTTGACCGTGATGCCGTTGGTCGTCGTGCTCGCCGTGATCGCGATCTGCGGATCGGTCAGCAGACCGCCATCGAAACGCACATCGCCCTTGGTGATCTCGAACCGCTTGCCCGAGAAGGAATAGGTGCCGCGCACCACCTGGATGCGGCCGACGACCTTGGGCGCAGCGGAAGTGCCGCCGACGCGCAGGTCCATCTCCCATTCCGATTCCAGCCCCATGCCGGACACGAACAGCTTGTTGTCGGCACGCACGCGCAGGTCGAGCTTGAACAGCCCGGCCGAAGCAACCGCGGGGCGGTCGGTCGGGCGGGTCACGAGATCGCTCTTGCGGCGAACGCCGGTCAACTCGGCGACCTCGGCCTGGCCCTGACGGATGATCTCGTAGCGCGCCTCAGGGATGATGAGATCGCCCTTGATCAGCCCGCCTGCGGCCTTGCTATTGGTGATCGCGATCGTGCCGCTGGCAGTCGCGCCAAGCGCATCGCTCTTGGCCAGCCGCGCGTTGTTCAGCCGCGCCTGGATGTTGATCGGGAAGCCCTCCGCCGCGGCAAAGCCGACCGAGCCCTGTGCCTGTACCGTGCCGTCACCCGCCTTGGCTTGCAGCTGCGTGATCTCTAGCCGCGAATTGTCGAACCGGCCGGCCAGCCGGATGTTCGTCAGGCGCGTGCCATAGCTTTCATTTTCATAGGCCAGCTTGTCCGCACGAATGACGCCGTTGAGCGTCGGCGCCTGCAACCGTCCACCAAAGTCCGCCGCGATAGCGATGCCGCCGGTCAGTTGCTGGTCGGGTTGCGCGGCAAGGCTGAACAGCACGCCGGCCGGGCCGTTATAGCGAATGCCCCCCGAGAGCGGCGCGGCGAGCAAGCGCTCGCTCCAGGAAGCACCGCCCGGGATCGGCTGCAGCGTCGCCACCATGCGCCCGACCGTGTTCGGCCCGCGCTTGACGAGCGCACGCGCATCGGCGCCGCTTTGCGCGAGCTTGCCGGCGAACACGATGTTCACGGGTTCGGAGACGGCGGACAGGCTGGAGCGCGTGAAGTTGGTGACCGTCAGCCGCGCATCCGCTACCGGGAAGGCAGAAGCATTGGCCTGGGTGAAGTCCAGGCTGCCCGTTGCCGTTCCGCCGAGCCCGAGATTGGGGATCAGCGCGTTGGCGACCGACAGATCGAGCCGGTCGAGCCGCACCTGCGCGGTAGTGCCGCGGCCAAAGGTGCCGGCGATGCGCGCGCTGCCCTGATCGAAGTCCAGCCGAGTGGGCAGCAAGCGATACCCTGCCCCCTCGATCTGGATCCGCGCCGGGGCCGCGGTGCGAAAGCCGATGCCGTTGGCACGACCCTGGATCGCCGCCAGCCACAATTTCGGGCTCAGGCGCGAATTGATCGCGATGTTGAACGGCACACCGTTCGATCCGGTGGCGACCGCCTGCGCGGTGCCGCTGCCGCCCGCATAATTGATTTTGGCCCGCGCCGACGAGAGCACCGTCGGCCCGTAGCGCAGGTCGGCGATCTGCACGTCCGCCCGCACCTGTGGCTGGTCGTACAGCACGATATTGGCAGCGACGATCGCGCGCCCGATGGTGAAGTCGGCAGCACCCGGGATCTTCGCGGCATAAGCCCGCGCGGCGATGTCGGCGCGCTGATACTTGCCTTGCGCCAAGAGATTGGCGGCGCCGGTGATGCCGGAACCAGCAAACTGCACGCGCCCGACAAACGGACCGGCTGGCGCCTGTTGCACACGGCCGCTGAAGTTCACGCCGGCGAACTTGGCGCTGCGGATGTCCACGGCCAGCACCGGGCTCGGGCGGACGATGACGTCGGCCGTGAACGGCCCGTAATTGGTCCCGCCGCTGGCGACGATGGCATAGGAAGTGCCGTTGCCGCGCACCCGTGCCTCGAGATTGACGAGGCCGACGCCGACACCCGGCCGTGGTGCGCGGAGCACGACGATCGGCGCGGTCGCGCTGCCGCTGATACGCGCGGTCAGGGGGCCGTACGCAGTCGAGTAAGCATCGGCATTGACCAGCAATGCCCCGCTCGGATCGTAGCGGCCGGAGCCGCCGTTGATGCGGAACTGCGGCGCGTTCATGCGCAGATTGCGGAAGGTGATGATCCCGCTGGGATCGTAGCCGACATCGGTACGCACCACGGCATTGCCGCCGAGGAACGAGCGGATGCCCGAATTGAAGATCTGTGAGGTCTTCGCCACCACACGTCCGGTGATGCCGAACCCGCCGCTCGGCACCGTCACCAGCTTGGCATTGGTGGTGATGTTGAGGATGCCGATGCTCTCCAGCCGATAGCCGTTGACCGTGCCGTTGAGCGCGCCGGTATAGCGGCCGGTCTGCATGTTGGCCGCGACGATCGCCGTCGCGTTGATACGCCGCGAGCGGATCTTGAGATTGTCGGACAGGATCTTGACGCCCGAAATCGCCAGATCGCCGTTGATCGTGACATTGTCCAGCAGATCGCCCGCCGCCGCGTTCAACCCGGCGATGCGCCGTGCTCGCGCCGCGATCGGCACCCGGATATGATCGGCATCGACCTTGGCGAGGCCCGAGGCATAGACATCGTCGACACGCGTTTCACCGAAGCCGATGCTGGCGGCCTTGATCACGTAATTGACCGTCGGGGTCGCGAACGCGCCGTCGAGTACGACGCTGGCGGCCACGTTGCGGCCATTGAGGTTGGGGAGGATCGCGCCTGGCGTCAGCAATTGTGCGTCGACCTTCAGGTTGCCGAAGCGGCTCGCCGCCATATCGATCAGCCCCTGCCCGGCCACCGCCATCGCATCCGACTTGAGCTGGAAGCGGGTATTGACCTTGCGCTGGTCGAGCGTCGCATCGATCGCCAGATCGAGCTGCGGCGCGGTGATCGCGGCGAGCGGATTGGTGGCGTCGGGCTGCTGCGCACGACCGGCGCGGACCTGCGCCACGCCCTCGGCCGGTGTGTCGGCATACAGTGCGGGATGCGCGTTGCCGCGCACCTTGAACGCGCCGCTGTTTGCCGTGAGGTCCAGGTTGGCGAGCGACTTGCCGCCCAGGGTGGCGATCGCCTTGCCGCTCCACGCCTTCCAGGTGCCCTTGCCGCTGACGGTGGCGTCGAGCGGCTGCTTCAGCCCGGCCATCATCGACACGACGCCATTTGCCGGGGCGGTCAGCCGCGCATCGACATCGAGCTTATTCTGGTCGGGCACGGCATCGAGCTTCAGCACCATGCGATCGCCACCGGCGATCCCCGGTCCGGTCAGCGCCAAGGCATTGGCCGAAATCTGCGCGCGTGCATCCGCAATGTGCACCGCGCTGTCGAAGCGCACGATATGCGGGCTGCCGGTAATCGCCTTGCCGACGACGAAGCGATCCACCGTCAACCGACCGACATCGATGTCGAGATCGGGCAGCAGCGGGGCGTTCGGGTCCGCCGGTGTCTGCTTGAGCTCGGGCGAGCGCGTGAGCGTGATCAGCTTGGCGCCAGCGGATTCCACCTGGACGTGATTGTTGAGGAACGCGAACGGCCGCCAATCGACATCCAGCCGCGGCGAGGTCAGGAACACGCCCCTGGGATCGCTGACTCGCACGTCGGTCAGCACCATCTTGCCGTAGATCGACCCATCGACCCGCCCGACCTTGATGTTGAGCCCCGACTCGGTCTGATAACCGCCGATAAAATTGGCGATGATCCGCCGGCCTGGATCGGTATCCACGCCGAAGAACAGCAAGGCGACCAGCACTATCAGGCTCAGGACCGCGATGCCGAGCCATTTCAGGATGCGCTGCCACAGCGGGCGCTTTGCGACCATGACGTTTTCGGTCGTTACGTGAGCCTCGTCGGCCATCAGAATGCTTGCCCGATCGAGATGTAGAGCGCGACCTTGCCGTCGCCCTCACGCGGGTTGAGCGGCGTCGCGACATCGACGCGCAGCGGCCCGAAATTGGTGTAAAAACGCCCGCCGATCCCCGCGCCGTAACGCAGGTCCTGCCCCTTGGGCACGATCCCCTCATAGGCATTGCCGCCATCGAAGAACGGCACGATTCCGAAATTGCCGAAGCGGTAGCGCGCCTCGAGCGAGAATTCGTTCAGGCTGCGCCCGCCGACCGGATCGCCGTTGGGATCGAATGGCCCCAGGCGCTGATAGCCATAGCCGCGCACCGATCCGCCGCCGCCGCCATAATAACGCCGCGACGGTGCCAGATCGTCGCGATCGATGCCGGGGATGGTGCCGGCGCGGATGCGGCCAGCGAGCACGATGCTGTCGCTGACCGGCTGGTAGATGCTGCCTTCGACGAGGACGCGTGCATAGGGTTTTACCCCACCGCTCACCGACGTCTCCGGGCTGAGGCTGAGCTTCAGGCGATAGCCCTTGGTCGGGTTGAGCAGGCTGTCGGAACGGTCGAACAATACCTGGCCGGGTAGCGCGAAGATGCCGTAGGTGCGGCGCTCGCGCTGCAAGGTGGTGAAATCGTACACGCTCTCGTTCGTGCCGGTCAGTTCGAAACCATAGGCATAGGTGAATTTCTTCTGCCAGATCGGCGTGGAATCATAGCTGATCCGGCCGGACAAGGTGCCGGTAAAGGCATCGAATGCGTCGTAACTCGAATGGTTGGCTGAGGCCGTCAGCGTGACCGTGCGATCGCGCCTGCCGGCATTGGAGCGGCGGAACGTGCCGCTTGCGCCCTGCTCCTGCGTGCCGGCGACGATCGTGCCGATCAATGCGCCTTCCGGACGGAAGATGTTGCGATGCGTGAACGATCCTTCGAGCTTGATCCCCTCGCCGGTCGAATAACCCGCACTGCCGGCCAGCGAGCGCGCCGGCCCCGCTTCCTGGCGCACCAGCAGATTGACCTGTTCGGTGCCGTCGGGACCCGGCGTGCCCGTGCGCTGCGGCTCGACCGATACGGTCGAGAACAGGCCGGTCGCCACCAGCGCCTGGCGCAGATCGTCGACCTTGCGATTGTCGTACAGCTCACCCTGCTTGAAGCGCGCGAGCACGCCGACGTGATCGGCATCGAACGCCAGCTTGCCCTCGGTCGAATAGGTTCCGAACGAGGCGCGCGGGCCGGTATCGACGGGCAGCGTGTAGTCGCCGGTCCACTTGGCATCGTCGAGCAGGATGTCGCGCTGGCCGAGCGCGACGAACGGATAACCCTGTTGCGGCAACTTGAGCGCCAGATTGGCTTCCGCGCCCTGGACCCGGTCGGCCTCGATCTTGTCACCCACCACCAACGGCAGTTCGCGGCGTAGCAGATCGGGCGGGGTCACCGGATCGGCGGTGATCGTTACCGAAGACAGCGTATAGACCTTGCCTGGCGTGGCGCTGACGATCGCCTTGATGCGGCCGTTCTTCCCCGCGGCGGGCGGCTGCTCGATCGTCGAGATCGCGGTGCCGTCATAATAACCGCGGCTCTTCATCAGCCGCACGGCGAGCGCTTCATCCTCGCGCCCGCGCGCCGAGATCATCGCGGCGTTGGCGGCCTTGCCGTCGCCGTCCTTGAGCGCGGACAGCGAGTTGAACAGGGCGGTCACCTCGATCTCGTCGAGTCCGCGCACTTCGGTGTCGTACCGGATCTCGACCGCCTTATCGTCGTCGATGTCGGCGACCTCGACCGGCGGGTTCGTATCGAACGTGCCGAGCGGCGGCAGCGGGTTTACCAGTTCCGGCTCCTGCGCGGCGACCGGCGTGAGGACGTCGCCTGGCGGTGTCGTTTGCGTGGCGTCCAGCGGCGGCGTCTGCGCCGTGGTCACGGGGGCGGGCATCGGCTCGAGCGGCGCGTTGATATCGTTGGAGAGCGGCGGCAGCGCCTGCTCGAACTCGGGATCGGTCACGATCGGCGCGTCGGCGTCCGGCGCGCTTGGCGGAGCCTGCTCGGTCGCGGGGGCGGTGGGTGTCGCCTGCGCGGCAGGATACATCCCCGCCAATGCCAACACGATCCAGCTAGACGTACACAACCCGATCAAAACGCACACTTTCCCTTCGGACAGCGGCTTTTACGGCCGTCTGCGCCCCAGATGAGCAGCCTGTTACACGTAACCTGGTTTAATTCCAGAAATATACCGAAGATCATCCGACGACTTCGCGCGCAGCCGATAGGCATGCAGCAACGGCTCGGTATAACCGCTCGGCTGCGCCGCCCCCTCGAACACCAGTGCGCGCGCCGCCTTATAGGCGAGACTGGTTGCCGCGTTACCGGACATCGGGCGGTAGAGCGGATCGCCCGCATTCTGGGCGTCTACCTTCCGTGCCATGCGCTCCAGTGCGGCATCGACATCCGCCGTGGTAACGACGCCGTGCAGCAGCCAGTTGGCGATGTGCTGCGAGGAGATACGCAGGGTGGCGCGGTCCTCCATCAGCCCGATATCGTGGATGTCGGGCACCTTGGAGCAGCCCACGCCCTGGTCGATCCAGCGTACGACATAGCCGAGGATGCCCTGGGCGTTGTTGTCGAGTTCGGCGCGCACCTCGTCCGCAGTCCAGTTGCGTCCCTGCGCCACCGGCACGGCGAGCAGGCGATCCAGCCTTGGCACCGCTTCCGACGCGATCTCCCGCTGCCGCGCGAACACATCCACCGCGTGATAGTGCATCGCGTGCAGCGTCGCGGCGGTCGGCGAGGGCACCCAGGCGGTGTTGGCGCCCGAGCGGGGATGCGCGATCTTTTGCGCCATCATGTCGGCCATGCGATCGGGCGCGGCCCACATGCCCTTGCCGATCTGCGCCCGGCCGGCAAAGCCCGCCGCCAGCCCGATGCGCACGTTGCGATCCTCATAGGCCTTGATCCAGTCGCTTGCCTTCATCTCGGCCTTGGGGATCATCGGCCCGGCGCGCATCGCAGTGTGCATCTCGTCCCCCGTGCGATCGAGGAAGCCGGTGTTGATGAACACGATGCGGTCCTTCACGGCATGGATGCAGGCCGCCAGATTGGCCGAGGTGCGCCGCTCCTCGTCCATCACTCCGATCTTGATCGTGTGGCGCATGAGGCCGAGCAGATCCTCCACCGCATCGAACAGATCGTTGGTGAAGGCGCATTCGTCCGGCCCGTGCATCTTGGGCTTGACGATATAGACCGAGCCCGCGCGCGAGTTGCGGAAGCGCCCAAGGCCGCGCAGGTCGTACAATGCGATCGTGCTGGTCAGGATCGCATCGAGGATGCCCTCGGGCGCCTCGATGCCGTCGGCCAGCCGCACCGCCGGCGTGGTCATCAGATGGCCGACATTGCGCACGAACAACAGGCTGCGCCCCGGAAGCGTGAGCGTGCCGCCCTCCACCGCCTCGTACACACGGTCGGCGTCCAACCGTCGCGTGAGTTGGCGGCCGCCTTTGTCGAACGTCTCCTCCAGATCGCCCTTCATCAGCCCCAGCCAATTGGCATAGGCAGCAACCTTGTCGCCGGCATCCACCGCGGCGATCGAATCCTCGAAATCCACGATCGTGGTGAGTGCGGATTCCAGAAGGACATCGGAAATGCCCGCGGGATCGGATGAAGCGATTGCCGAGGAAGGATCGACAGCCACTTCGATATGCAGGCCGTTATGCACCAGCAACAGCGACGCGCCGGCGCGGCCGATCAATTGTGCGGGGTTGGCCAGATCGGGCGTGCCACCGGCGAAGTCGCTCCAGCTGCCGTTCGCCAATGGCACCGCCGAATCGAGAAACGCCTTGGCATAGGCGATCACCTGGCCCCCGCGTTCTACGTCATAGCCGCCCGATTGCGGCGTCCCGGGCAGCACGTCCGTCCCGTACAATGCGTCGTACAAGCTGCCCCAGCGCGCATTGGCCGCATTCAGCACGAAACGCGCGTTGAGCACCGGTACGACGAGTTGCGGGCCGGCCATCGTCGCCACCTCGTCGTCGACCCGCTCGGTGGCGATCGTGAACGAGGCGGGCTCCGGCACGAGATAGCCGATCTCGCGCAGGAATGCTTCGTCGACCGGCTCACCCGCTACATAGCGCGCATCGATCTGCGCCTGCAGCCGATCGCGCACCGCCAGCAATGCGCGGTTGACTGGCGCGAACCGTGCGACAATCGCCGCCGCTCCCTGCCACCAGTCGCCAGCATCGATCTCCAGACCGGGCAGCACGGCATCCTCGACGAAGCGCACCAAGGGTTCGGCGACGGATAGGCCGGCACGATCGAGCATTTCGGGCATGGAAACTCCTTCGGGATTCGCAAACGAACGGCGCCTGGGGAGGACAATGGTCGCTTACGCAGCGCGCAGCGCAGCATCAAGCCCGATCACCCGAATACGCGACTCGCCCACCCCGCGAGCATCACCTCCGCGTCCTCCGCGCCTCTGCGCGAACCAACCTTCTATTGTTCGCGCAGAGGCGCGGAGGACGCGGAGAAGAATGCTGACGCTTCGCGTAAGGTTACTCTGGATCCAGCGCCGCCGCCGATGCTTCCAGCCGGTCGAGCACCGCGCGGAACGCGGTCAGTTCCTTTTCCCCGAACCCGGCAAAGATCCGCGCCTCCAGTTCCAAGGCCTTTGGCGCGACGCTTTCGTACAGATCCTGCCCCGCGGCCGTCAGCGACAACAGATGCGAGCGCTGGTCGTCCGGATTGGGCCGGCGGGCGATCAGCCCACGCTCGACCAAGGCGATGGCCGCGCGGCTGACCGTCACCTTGTCCATCTGCGTGGCGGCGCCGAGCGCCTGCTGCGTCATCCCCTCGCCTTCCGCGATCACCGCGATCAGTCGCCATTCCGGGATCTTGAGGCCGAACAACGCCTGATAGGCGGTCGCGATCGCCGACGATACGCGGTTCGAGGCGACGGAGAGGCGATAGGGAAGGAAATCGTCGAGTTTGAGCGTCGGCATGCCAGTCCCCACCCTTACCATTCGTCACCCCGGACTTGTTCCGGGGTCCACCGGGCCGCACGTCAAAGGCCGGTTCGTTTGCACCACGGTGAACCCCGGAACAAGTCCAGGTGACGATAGGGGTGCTAGACGCCCGCCCAACTTCCCGATATAGTAACATCTGTAACCAGAATGACGCATTGCGGAGAGACGCCATGAGCACCGAAAACCCGATGGGCCTGAACGGCTTCGAGTTCGTCGAATTCACCTCGCCAGATCCTGACGCGCTGGCCGATCTGTTCGTCAAGATGGGCTTCACGCATGTCGGCAACCACAAGTCGAAGAACGTGCGGCGCTATGCGCAGGGCGACATCAACTTCCTGCTCAACATGGACGAAGCGGGCCAGGCCGCCGGTTTCCGCAACGATCATGGCCCCAGCGCCAATGCCATGGCGTTCCGCGTCGCGGACGGGGAAGCCGCGCTGAAGCTCGCGGTCGAGCGCGGCGCGACGGCGGTCAAAGGCGAAGCCGGCCCCGGCGAGCTGGACATCCCGGCGATCGAGGGCATCGGCGGCACGAACCTGTACCTCGTCGATGAGAAGTCGCGCATCTACGAAACCGACTTCACACCGGTTCCCGGGGCCAGCGCCAATGACAACAGCGTCGGCCTCGATACGCTCGACCACCTCACCCACAACCTGCAGCGCGGCCGGATGGATCATTGGGCACATTTCTACGAAAGCATCTTCAACTTCCGCCAGATCCGCTATTTCGACATCGAGGGCCAGTCGACGGGCTTGTTCAGCAAGGCGATGACCGCGCCGGACGACAAGATCCGCATCCCGCTGAACGAAAGCCAGGACGAGCATTCGCAGATCGAGGAATTCATCAAGCATTATAACGGCGAAGGCATCCAGCACCTCGCGCTGACGACCGAGGATATCTTCAAGACCGTCGATACGCTGCGTGCCAACGGCGTCCGCTTCCAGACGACGCCGCAGACCTATTTCGACCTGATCGACAAGCGCCTGCCGGGCCATAACCACGACGTCGAGGAAATGCGCAAGCGCGACATCCTGATCGATGGTGCTCCGGAGACCGGCGGTGGCCTGCTGCTGCAGATCTTCACCGAAAATATGGTCGGCCCGATCTTCTTCGAGATCATCCAGCGCAAGGGCAATGACGGCTTCGGCGAAGGCAATTTCAAGGCGCTGTTCGAGAGCATCGAACTCGATCAGATCCGCCGCGGTGTGGTGCCGGGCGCGGTGGAGGCGTAACGCCTCTTAAGCTCCTCCCCTTCAGGGGAGGGGTTGGGGGTGGGGCGGTGCGTCAAAACCCACGCATGATCATGCGCCACGGCCCCACCCCAACCCCTCCCCTGAAGGGGAGGGGCTACGTAAGGACCAGAGCCATGACCGACTATATGACCGGCTTCGGCAACCACTTCGCCAGCGAAGCCGTGTCAGGCGCGCTGCCGATCGGCCGCAATTCTCCGCAGAAGCCGCCCTTCGGCCTCTATGCCGAGCAACTGAGCGGCACCGCCTTCACCGCGCCCCGTGCAGAAAACCGGCGCTCCTGGCTATACCGCCTGCGCCCCTCGGCAGCGCACCCCGCATTCAGCCGTTACCAGGGCGCCACGCTCTTCGCGCCCGGCACGAGCAAGGAGCCCTTCGCGCCCAACCGGCTGCGCTGGGGGCCACTGGATATCGAGCCGCAGGACTGGCTCGACAGCCTGACCACCATGGTGGTGGCGGGCGACGGACCGGCCACGCAGACCGGCGTGGCGATGCACGTCTACCGCGCGAACAAGGATATGGAGAACCGCGCCTTCGTGAGCGGCGACGGCGAATTGCTGATCCTGCCCGAACAGGGCGCATTGACGCTGCTGACGGAATTCGGGCGGATCGATGTGAAGCCTGGCGAGATCGCGCTGATCCCGCGCGGCATCCGTTTCCGCGTCACCCTGCCCGATGGCGAGGCGCGCGGCTATGTCGCCGAAAACCACGGCGCCCCGTTCCGCCTGCCCGATCTCGGCCCGATCGGCGCCAATGGCCTCGCCAACCCGCGCGACTTCGAGAGCCCGATCGCCTGGTTCGAGGATATCGAAGGCGAGTATGAGCTGGTGCAGAAATTCCTCGGCAAGCTCTGGATCACGCAGCTCGGCCGCTCGCCACTCGATGTCGTCGCCTGGCACGGCAATTACGCGCCGTGGAAATACGATCTGGCGCGCTTCAACACGATCGGCAGCATCAGCTTCGATCATCCCGATCCGTCGATCTTCACCGTCCTAACCTCGCCGAGCGACATGCCGGGCACGGCCAATGTCGATTTCGTCATCTTCCCGCCGCGCTGGCTGGTGGCGGAGAATACGTTCCGCCCGCCCTGGTTCCACCGCAACACGATGAGCGAGTGCATGGGCCTGATCACCGGCCAGTATGACGCCAAGGCCGAGGGCTTCCGCCCCGGCGCGCTCTCCTTGCACAACCAGATGAGCGGCCACGGCCCCGACGTCGCCACCTGGACCGCGGCGAGCAACGCCGAGCTGAAGCCGCACAAGATCGACGGTACGATGGCGTTCATGATCGAAAGCCGCTGGGTCTTCCGCCCGACCGAGTTCGCGCTGGAGACGAGCGCGCTTGACGAGGATTACGACCAGGCGTGGACTGGCTTTCCCAAAGCGACGCTGCCGACTGATCCTGATCAATAACAACGCCGGGAACCGACGTCTTCCACAAGAGTCTGTTCCCGACAATGCCAGCACCCGCAACTCCCCTCTTCAAATGGCAGCATGACGCACAGCTAGAGCTGGAAGCGATGATGCACGACCGTGTCGCCGAGGCGACCTTCCCTTGCGTCGGCGCGAAGGCCGCGTTGGCCAAGGGCACGCTGCACGTGCTTGCCTGCAACCGCATCGACAGCGGTTGGGACGATTTGCGCATTCATGACGGCCTGCTGCGCTTCGCCGAAGCCTATAAGGAAGAGCCGGCGCTGTTCCGTAGCTTCGCCGTGGTGTTCGAAGGCCCGGACGATCTCAGCGAAGCCGAGTTCGAGGTCCAATTGTGGAAGCGCGCACAATCGATCTCCGACAAGGATGTGTGGCGCGGGCAGCGCTATGACGACACTGTCAGCCACGATCCGGAGAGCCCGCATTTCTCGCTGAGCTTCGGCGGCGAGGCCTTCTTCATCGTCGGGCTCCACCCCAATGCCAGCCGCCCCGCGCGCCGCTTTCCGCGGCCGACGATGGTGTTCAACCTGCACGACCAGTTCGAAACGCTGCGCGCGCAGAACAAATACGAGAATATGCGCGAGAAGATCATGGTGCGTGACGAGGCGATTGCCGGCACGCGCAACCCGATGCTCTCACGCCATGGCGAGACCAGCGAGGCGCGGCAATATTCCGGTCGTGTGGTGGACGAGGATTGGAAGTGCCCGTTCCACTATGCCGGCACGCCGAAGTGAGCGACACGGTCGAAATCCCCGAACGTAGCGGTACTGCCTTTACGCTGAAGCAGGGCGACACGCTGATCGTGATCGATCCGCGTGGCGAACAGGTCGCCGATCTGCTCGCCTTCAATGCCGAGGATGTGGACGAGGTAATCTCCTCGGGCCGCACCTTCGATTACGCCGAGACGATCTATCTCACGACCGGCCACGAACTCTACTCCAACCGCAGCCGTCCGATGCTCGGCATCATCGAGGACACGGTGGGCCGGCATGATTTTCTGCTCACGCCCTGTTCGTACGACACCTTCCACCATTTCTATCCGACACTGCAACCGCATCGCGGCTGCTTCGGCAATCTGGCGGCAGCGCTCGAGCCGCACGGAATCGCGCCGGACCAGATCCCGACGGCGTTCAACTGCTTCATGAACGTGCCGATCGACGGCGAGACGGGTAAGCTCAAGGTGCTGCCGCCGATCAGCAAGGCCGGCGACCACATCGCCTTCCGCGCACATATGGACCTGATCATCGGCCTCACCGCCTGCTCGGCGCCGGACAGCAACGGCGGCACGTTCAAGCCGATCCATTACCGCATCGAGCGCGGGTAAGCGTTAGCGAGCTAAAGTCGCAACTTGTGATGGCTCGATATGCCCTCAGCGAGCACATCGATGGCGACGGGAAGCTCGTCCATGAACGCCGTGCGTTGCCGCTCGAGCACCGCCATCAAGTCCATCATCGCCAGCCCCCTATTTAGCGCAGCCGACGATCCCCGCCAGCGGCATCACTACGCTATCCTGCCCGGTGCGATCGATGCGTAGCGTCGCGGCACTCACTGCGGCGCCATCGGTCACATCGGCGCGCGTCTCGATCGTCATGTCGAGCGTTGCGCGTACGTCGCCGCCGGCATAGTCGGTCACCCCGGCAAAGCCGAAGCCGCCCGCACCGCTCTGCGCCGCCCGCGCTATATCGGTGATGGTGCCGTTCAGTGAGAGCCGCAATTGCGCCGGATCGGCACTGGCCATCGCCATGAACACCGGTTTTTCACCGCGCGTGAACAGATAGGCGGCGCATCCACGAGCGGGCATCTCCTGCCGCGGCAGTGCTGCGATGGGCAGGCCAGGGGCGGCCGCAGCGGGTGGTGTTTGGGCGGCGAGCGCCAATAGCAGGGCAATCGGCATCATGGCGCATAGCCTAGCAGGAAGAGCCATGCCGGGTAAGCCGCGATTGCCAGCAACGCGCCGAACGGCGCCTTGTCGTCCATCCGCGCGCTACGTCCGCTTGCCGTGCCGATCAGCACCAGCGCAAGACCGGTGAGCGCCGCCAGCAGCAATACCGCCGGCAGCATCGCCCAACCGAGCCACAGTCCGATCGCACCAAGCAACTTGGGATCACCACCACCCAGGCCGGCGCGACCACGCAGCGCCTTATAGCCGGCGCCGATCGCCCATAACGAAGCATACCCAGCGACACCGCCGATCAGCCGGTCCGTCATGTCGGGCGTCACGCCCAGCAACCCCGTCGCCACGCCGACCACCGCCAACGTCCCCGTCAGCCGATCCGGCAGCCAGAATGCGACGATGTCGAGCGCCGCAAGGGTGAGCAGCAGCCAGCCGAACACGGCGCCGGCCAATGCCGCGGGCTCGGCCACCGCCAGCCCCGCCACACAGCCGATCCACAGTGCGGCCAGCTCGATCTGCCAATGCATCGGGTCGATCGCCGCACCGCACCAACGGCACCGCCCGCGTGCGAGCGCCGCGCTCAGGAGCGGCACCAGGTCGCGGGCCTGCAGCGTCATATCGCAGGTGTCGCAATGCGATCGCCCGTGGATGACCGATCGCTCCTGTGGCCAGCGGATCACCAGCGTCGCGATGAAGCTGCCCAGCAGCGCACCAAGCAATCCCAGACCGACCGACCAGGCAATCATGTCAGTCATCGGCGGCATACAGATGCACATCCAGAGCCGGCGCGACGCACCCGGCCCCCTGAGAATGCGCCCGATCTTGGAGGAAACGATCCATCTGCGGAGCGATAGTGAAAGCGACGACATCCGTCACCTGCACTGTGCCGAGCGTCAGGCCGCCGCGCTCCCCAGTCCGGCCGTATCGCTCATGGCCATCCAGCCTGCGACATCGTCCATCTCCAGCGGTCGGGCGAAGAGATACCCCTGCGCTTCGTCGCAGCCCATGTCGCGTAGCAGATCGGCAGCGGCGGCGGTCTCGACGCCTTCGCCGACGACGCGGTAGCCAAGCCCATGCGACATGGTGATCATCGATCGTACCAGATTGTCGTCGCGCTCGCACCCGGCCCCCAATCCACGGACGAACGACTGATCGATCTTGACGACCTGCACCGGCAGGCGCTGCAGATAGGCAAGACTGCTATAACCGGTGCCGAAATCATCGATTGCGATCGTCACACCGCTTTCCGCCAGCAGCGTCAGCTGCGCCAAGGCGAGATCGGCGTTCCCCATCATGGCGCTTTCGGTGATCTCGAGTTCCAGTCGATCCGCTGGCACACGATATTTGAGCAGCATCAGTTGGACGCGGGCGGCGAAATCGGCTTCCTCCAGATTGGCCGCCGAGATGTTGACGGACAAGCGAAGGTCCAGCCCCGCGGCGCGCCAGGCGCCGATCTGGGCGACCGCAGCGTCGAGCACCCAGGCAGTCGTCGGCCCTACCATCGCCGTCCGCTCGATGATCGGGATGAATTCCGCAGGCGAGATGTCGCCCAATGTCGGGTGCTGCCAGCGCAACAACGCTTCGCCGCCATCGCATCGGCCGGTGGCAAGATCGATGCGCGGTTGGCACATGAGGCGCAGCTGCCCTGGATGGTCGATCGCCGATTCGAAGTCGCGCAACAGATCGAACCGGCGCGTCTGCGCGCCGTCCATGGCGGGGGAATGGAAGCTGACCGTCAGGTTCGCCGCGCGGGCATCCTGAGCGGCGCCATACGCCGCACGCAAGGGATCGGCAGCCGACCCGACACCGGTCACGAACGGTGCGACACCGATCGTGACCGTCATCACGAAACGGGCTCGTGCCGTCGCCCTGACGCCACTCAGTGTCGTGGCCAGGCGCATGGCATATTCATCGTCCTTCACGTCTGGCGGTGCGAGGAAAGCGAATTGGGTCGTGCCGATATGGTAAGCGGTACGCGTGGTGCCGAACATGCTGCGCAAGGCGGCGGCGGCTTCCTGCACGACGTCGTCGACAAAGGCCGGCCCCATCACACGCAGCCCTTGATCCAATTGGTCGCTGCGCGCGAGATCGACGAGCACGAGCAAGCGTCGCCGGCCGGGATCGTCACGCCCGAGATCGTCCAGATCCTCGAGCAGCTGGCTGCGATTGGGCAGGCCGCTTAGCGGATCGATCCGCCCGAAGGCATGCTGCAGCTCGATCTGCGACATCACGATATCGCCGAGATCACGCAGCGCGCGCATTTCCGCCTCGGTGGTTGCGCGCGGCTCGGTGCCGAGCACGCACAAGGCACCCAGCCCGTGACCTCCAGGCGTTACCAGCGGCACGCCGGCATAAAAGCGCACACCCGTCGCGGCGAGCGGGCTCTCGGCAAAGCAGTTATCCGACAAAAGGTCAGTAATGACGAGGGATTCGGTTCGTTCCGCGACCAGCGCGCACGGCGCCTTGTGCCGTGGGATCGACTGATGATCGACGCCGACACGCGACTTGAACCACTGCCGGTCGTGATCGGTCAACGACACCGCCGCGATCGGCAAGTTGAAGATCTGCGCCGCCATCCGCGTGATGCGGTCGAAGCTCTCGCTCGGCGGCGTGTCCAACAAGTTCAACTGATACAACGCATCAAGGCGCGCTTCTTCGCTTCGCATCACTCTTTCCCTTCTTCAAGGGGTTAGAGCCGCATCACTAAGCAAACGATAATTTCGCCCGAAACTATATTGATCCATTTTAACGCAATCAAGCGGCCATTTGCGGTCGGGTTTGTAAACGCAACCACGGCTCGCTAGATCGCGTCAGCATCGCACCTTGAAGGCCGCTAATCATGTCTCTCGCTCCTGCCGACCCCGTCGTAATCCTGTCCTATGCCCGCACACCGATGGGCAGCTTCCAGGGCGCGCTTGCCGGCGCCTCGGCGGTCGATCTCGGTGCGACCGCGGTACAGGCGGCAGTGGCGCGCGCCGGCGTCGAGGGTGACGATATCGAACGTATCTATATGGGTTGCGTGCTGCCCGCAGGCCTCGGCCAGGCCCCTGCCCGTCAGGCCGCGATCAAGGCCGGGCTGCCGCAATCGGTCGAGGCGACCACGCTCAACAAGATGTGCGGCTCGGGCATGCAGGCGGCGATCATGGGGGCCGAAGCGCTCGCCGCGGGATCGGTCGACATGCTGGTTGCCGGCGGCATGGAGAGCATGACCAACGCGCCCTACATCCTGGCCAAACACCGCGCCGGCGCGCGCATGGGGCATGACCGGGTGATGGACAGCATGTTCCTCGACGGGCTGGAGGACGCCTACGAACCCGGGCGCGCAATGGGCAGCTTCGCCGAGGAGACGGCGACCGAATATCAGTTCACCCGCCAGGCCCAGGACGATTATGCGATCACCTCGCTCGCCCGGGCTCAGGCGGCGCAAGGCTCGGGCGCGTTCGATCGCGAGATCGTCGCGGTCGAGATTACCGGCCGCAAGGGCACCGATACGATTGCCGCGGACGAACAGCCGCCTCGCGGCGTGCCCGACAAGATCCCGACGCTGAAGCCCGCTTTCGCCAAGGACGGCACGATCACCGCGGCCAATGCCTCCTCGATCTCGGACGGCGCCGCCGCGCTGGTGATGACGCGCCAAAGCGTTGCCGATGCCGCTGGCCTGACGCCCGTCGCCCGTATCGTCGGCCATGCCGCACACGCCCATGCTCCGGCCAAGTTCACCACTGCGCCGGTGTTCGCGATCCGCAAACTGCTCGACAAGACCGGCTGGAGCGTGGCGGACGTCGACCTGTTCGAGATCAACGAGGCCTTCGCCGTCGTCTCGATGATCGCGATGCGCGATCTCGACATCCCGCACGACAAAGTCAACGTCAACGGCGGCGCCACCGCGCTCGGCCATCCGATCGGTGCCTCAGGCGCGCGTATTTTGGCGACGCTGATCGCCGCGCTGCAGAACCGTGGGCTGAGCAAGGGCGTTGCGGCGCTGTGTATTGGTGGCGGCGAAGCAACGGCGGTGGCGGTGGAGCTGATCTAGGTCGTATGTAGCGAATGGCCGGAAGGGGTGGAAAGCAGACGTTGCTGACCGAGCCCCAGCGGCATACGCACAACTATGCGAACGTTGCGACATTGGCGGCTCGGACAAACCCCCGCTATCGAAATATTGAGGTACGTTCCTGAACAGGAAGCTCCTGTCGAGGACATCGAGCACTTCATAGTTGGGGCGACAGTAAGGCGGCAGCTTCTCCCGCTTCAAACGAGTCGGTTCGTACTGCGCGAGACTTACCAAACGCTCTCATGGATGAAGAGCTATATCCGATGCGAAGTGGATGAGCTGCGTGCGGGTTTCGCTCGCGAGGACAAGTCCTTCTATTTGGTCTTTCTGGAACATGCGCAGACAGGTGATCGCTCCGTTTCGTTTCGCCTCACTACAGCGGGGCTGGACGGGCATACCGAGTGGCTGATCACAATCCGCCGCGTCCGCTTTAATGACAGCCCCGAGCACTTCCTTTGCGCCGAATACTGACAGCAAAAGCGACCAAGCGCCGTCCTGCGATTGTATAAACATGGTAGATGATGGTGGTTAGCGGCCTTTCCCGCTAACGGTCAGCGATGCTGATTTAGACCGGAAACAAGAGCCGTCGCTTGCGGACGGAACCCTTTCGCTTTCCTCCAGAGGATCGAGAGAAAGGTAGAACGCCTCATCGTCAGTCCAGAGACATTTAACAAATGCGATTTGGTCCAGCATTGTTTCACTGGAAAACTCGTAACTGAAATTCGGAACGCCCCAAAGAGCCAACTCGTATCGATTTCCATCAGGACCTCGTGGAACGTCAAAGGTTAAGTTGAGCACCACATCCCATTCGTTCTCGCCTTGGCCTACAGTAAGGCTGATCAATCGGCCATCCCGAACAGTGTTAGCACCGTTTAGATAATTCACGACATCGTAATCACGCAACTTCACGCTGTATCCTCCTGGGGAAGCGGACCTAAGCTCGCCCTTGAGCTAAAATCGTCGATAATGCTTGAAATCCAACAGGCGCATACTCCCAGAAGCCCGACATCTCGCCTGAAAACCGCTGTTTCAGATCGGCCAGGACCGGCGCTGCGTCCGGTTTGGACAAGCGGACGAGCCATCGTTCCAACGGCATTTCGGCTCGCGCCGCGCCGCACAGCACACTTTCGGCGCCCGTACCGATCCAGCCATCATCCGCTTCAGCTAAATCGCTCGCGAGCGCCTGTTCAAACCACGCGTCCGTGAACGCCTCAATCACGCGTTGCTCGTTCGGTGCCCATGATCGCCACCCTGCCAGCGGGAGCTTGCCCAGCACGACCTCAGGATAATTGGCGTTTCTGGGATCGAAGACCGACACGTCTAAGATGCGTGGCAGCAGATACCGAAAGTCTTCCTTGTCGCCAATTGTCAGGAAGGCCCCGGACACATAGCGCCAGAGCGCCTGTCCGGTGATCCGTCGCAGCGGGGTCGTCAGCAGGACATCTGTGCCGCGTGTCGAGATGCAGCATGGGCAACCTTCGATCACCTTGGGAAGAGGTGAGTCGAACGTGCGATAGACTGCTTCCAGCGCTTCGCGAACGCGCTTATCCGCTTGATGTGAGGCCTCGTCGTTCACCGATTCAGACTGACGAACCAGGGGGTTCAACGCAACACCACAGATCGACGGAAGGTCCGCTACTGGGCGGAAGCTGCTGTTCGCCGGCCAGACGGTCAGCCCAGCGCCAGCGTGTAACAACGATTGAAGTCGGTGAGTTTGTAATCGCCGAACGGCCCGGATGGCACGAACCCGACAGCCTCGTACAGCGCCCGGGCCGGCGCGAAGGGGGCGTTCGTGCCGGTCTCCAGGCTCAGCCGCTGATAGCCCCGCGCCCGCGCCTCGGCGATCAGGTGCGCGAGCATCGCCGCCGCCACGCCGCGGCGTAGCTGGTCCGGTGCGGTGCGCATCGACTTCAGTTCACCGTGCGTCGCATCCAGCTCCTTGAGCGCCCCTAGCCCCAGCAATGTCTCGCCGTCCCATGCCGACCACAAGGTCAGCGCCGGATCCCGCAACCCGGTCAGGTCCAGCGCGAACACGCCGTCAGCGGGCGAAGTGGCGTGCGCCTCGCGCACATGCATATCGAGCAGCGCCAGCACCGCGGGATGCGTCAGGTCGTCGCGAACGATGCGCATGCCCTCGCCTGCCATCACAGCGTCTCGTTCGCGTCGACGCCCCATAGCGCGGAGGTCTCGACATAGCCGCCGCGCCCGCGCACGTCGAAATGGCACCAGCCGCGCGCACATTTGCTCAGCCGGCCGATGACGCCCGGCGCCGCACGCCAGTTCAGCCGTCCGGCGACACGCGGCGTGTCACGCAGCTCGGCCACCTGCTCGCGCACCATCGCGGTGCGTGTGTCGCTGATCAGCGCGCCGAGTATCCATCCGACCGTGCCGTCCGGGTCCTCGACCTTGTACCAGCTGCCCTTTTCGAACACCGCCAGCACGCGCACCGGCAGATCGGCGCGCTGGTACATCCAGCTTGCGGGATAGGTGCGTCCGGGGCCGGTCCGCATTCGCGCCTTGCCCGCCGCGATCGAGGCGAAATAGGGCGTCTTCTTCTGCACCAGCGCGCCCACTGCCGGCACGCTCAGCGCGATCGCCGCCCCTGCGATCGCCAGCCCGGCTCCAATACGCATTGCCTTGTCCTTCATGAATTCCGCAAGGCTACACTAACGCCCTGCGGCCCTCTGCTTCAACCGTGTTGACGCGCCGGTGCGACCGCGCCAAGCCTTCGATATGCCCGAAACGAGACGCTGCCCGCACCCAAAGGTGATCGTCACCCGCGAGCTCGCCGATCCGGTGACCGACCGGATGGAGCAATTGTTCGACACGACCAGCAACCGCAGCGATACGCCGCTCACCCGCGACCAGCTCACCGCCGCGATGCAGGGCTGCGACGTGCTCGTCCCCACCGTCACCGACGAGATCGATGCCGAGCTGATCGGTGCCGCCGGGCGGCGCCTGAAGCTGATCGCCAATTATGGTGCGGGGGTAAACCATATCGACCTGAAGGCCGCCCGCGCGCGCGGCATCATCGTCACCAACACGCCAGGCGTCCTGACCGAGGACACCGCGGACATGACGACGGCGCTGATCCTCTCCGTCCCCCGGCGCCTGGCCGAGGGGGAGAAGCTCGTGCGGTCGGGCGCTTGGACCGGGTGGAGCCCGGGCGGCATGCTCGGCCACCGCATCGGCGGCAAGGCGCTGGGGATCGTCGGCATGGGGCGGATCGGCCAGGCGGTGGCGCTGCGCGCCCGCGCGTTCGGCCTGTCGGTTCATTATCACAACCGCCACCGCCTCCCTGCATCGCTCGAGGGACAGCTGGCTGCGACGTGGCACGCCGAGCTGGACGAGATGCTGGCGACGATCGACATCCTGACCATCCACACACCGCTAAATGCCGACAGCCGCGGCCTGCTGGACGCGCGCCGCATCGCGTTGCTCCGCCCGCATGTCTACGTCATCAACGCCGCGCGTGGCGGGATCGTCGACGAGGACGCGCTGACCGATGCGCTCGAACAGGGCAGGCTCGCCGGCGCGGGGCTGGACGTGTGGAAGCACGAGCCGCAGATCGATCCGCGCCTGCTCGCGCTGCCCGGCGTCGTGATGCTGCCGCACATGGGCTCGGCGACGGTCGAGGGCCGCATCGCCACGGGCGACAAGGTGATCCAGAACATCCGCATGTGGGCCGATGGCCACCGCCCGCCGGATCAGGTGCTGGAGGGCTGGGCGTGACATCATTGCGGCAGGCGATCATCTCGGCATAGAAATGGGCACATGGTCGGTCATGTAGCGACATGCCAATGCGGCCAATTGCGCGCGCAATGCCACGGCGATCCGGTCCGCGTATCGGTGTGCCACTGCCTCGACTGCCAGAAGCGCACCGGCAGTGCGCTTTCCGTTCAAGCCCGACGGCAAGAGGAGCAGGTGGCGCTTTCCGGCGACTTCCGGGAATGGACACGGACGGCGGACAGCGGAAATCGCTCCACCTCGCGCTTCTGCCCGCACTGCGGCTCGACCGTGGCCTATTCCGGCGAGGGAATGCCGGGCTTCATCGCCATCCCGGTCGGAGCCTTCGCCGATCCACAATTCCAGCCCCCATCATTCTCGGTCTATGAAGAACGGCAGCACGGCTGGGTCGCGGTGCTCGGAGACCATGTCGAGCATATCGACTAGCAGCCGCTAGCGCGCTGTGGCCCCGACAGCGCGGACATCGCGTATCATCAGCCAACCGGTCGCGATGAGCGCGATGCCGGAGGCAAGGAAGACATAATCCCACACCGACTGGCCGAGGCGTTCATAGACGTGATGCAGGTTGAGGATATGGTGATCGATCAGCCCTTCGACGAAGTTGAAGAGGCCATACCCCAGCAGGATCGATCCGAGGAACGCCCGGCCGGAGAGCAGAACGTCGTCTCGCTTCACGGCCTGCCACAACATGCCGATCCCGATCGCCGTGGCGAGCCACACGACGGTGTGGAACAGGCCATCCCACACCATGTTCACCTTCGCCCCCACCAACGTATCGGTCGACACCTTGGCCGAGAGCATGTTGTGAATCTGAAAGATCTGATGGAACAGGATGCCATCGACGAAGCCGCCCATCCCGATCCCGATCATCGTTCCCGCCGCCGTCAGCGGCTTGATCGTCATTGCCTGATGGACCACATTCGCCTCCGTCACGGCGATACCCTGCGCACCAGAAACACTGCGGCGAGCAGGACGGGCACGGGCAGGAAGACTGCGCCCATGGTCGACCAGAAATCCGCTCCGAACACGGCCGCGCGCACATCTTCGGCGATGCGGCTGTGGCATAGCGTGCAGGCCAATGCCTGCGAAGCGCCCATAAATGGCGTCGCGAGCGCAAAGAGGGCGGCACCCATTCTCATGCGGCACCGACTATCATCGACACCGATTGTTCCGCTTGCCGCTCACCCGGAAACATCGCAGCGGCGCCTATGCGATTGCCCTTGCACTCGGCAGGCGAAGATCGCACATTATGGCCATGGCAACCAACGCCTCGGAGATCAGTGGCAAGATGGCCAAATCCGGCTCCAAATTCGCTGGCCGTAGTGCGGTGACCGGCGGCTTCGTGCTGAAGCCGGTGTCGCGGCAAGGCAGACTGACTCTGGAGCGGGCGCGCGCGATCGTGCGGCAGATCAACGAGCGGAAATAGCTTGGCGGTTCGTCCGGGTGCGCCGAGCGACGATGTCTTCATCAATTGCCCCTTCGATGCGGATTATGCGCCGATCTTCCGCGCCCTCATCTTCGCCACCTATGCCTGCGGGTTCCAGCCCCGCTCCGCACGCGAGCTCGACGATGCCGGGCAGACGCGGATCGAAAAGCTCTACCGGCTGATCGCCGAATGCCGCTACGGCGTCCACGATCTCTCGCGCACCGAGCTCGATCCGGTCAACAACCTTCCACGCTTCAACATGCCGCTCGAACTCGGCCTGTTCCTCGGCGCACGGCACTTCGGCGACAAGGAGCAAGGCCGCAAGCGCACCCTGATCCTCGACGTCGAGCAATATCGCTACCAGCGCTTCATCTCCGACCTCGCCGGCATGGACATCCACGCGCATGGCGGTGCCACAGCACGCGCCATCACCGAGCTGCGCGACTGGCTCGCCAACGTCTCACGCCGCAAATTGCCGAGTGCGGCGCAAGTGGTGCGCATCCACAAACAGTTTCTGGGCGACCTGCCGGCGATCGCCGCCGGCCTGGAATTCGATCCCGAGGCCATTCCGTACGTCGATTTCGAGGGCATGGTGGTTAGCTGGCTGCTGGAAGCACCTGCATCTTGATAGTGACCGGCGCCGTTTTGCACCCGATCGGCCGCAAGACAACCGACGTTGGTTATCCACCACCTCGTGCACGCAAAGCGAGCACGGCCGCCCTTCCCCCCGCGGCACCCCCTTGCTAAGGCCCTCCCGACTCTCGCCATTTCGCCCCGGCCAGAGGCGCGCGCATGCGGGCCTGTCCCGCTTCCCCGGCGCGCCCCAACCGGGCACCTCAAGGGAAGGACCCGCCCCATGACCGCCATCGGCCAGGATACACTCGGCACCCGCGCCACGCTCGACGTGAACGGCAAGCAGTATGATTATTACTCCCTGTCCAAGGCGGCGGAGCAATTCGGCGATATCAGCCGCCTGCCCTTCTCGATGAAGGTGCTTCTCGAAAACTTGCTGCGCTTCGAGGATGGCAAGACCGTCACCACCGAAGACGTTCAGGCGATCGTCGACTGGCAGCAGGAGCAGCGGTCGAACCGCGAGATCCAGTATCGCCCGGCGCGCGTGCTGATGCAGGATTTCACCGGCGTGCCCTGCGTCGTCGATCTCGCTGCGATGCGCGACGCGATCACCAAGCTTGGCGGCGATGCGGCCAAGATCAACCCGCTCGTCCCCGTCCATCTCGTCATCGATCACTCGGTGATGGTCGACGAATTCGGCACGCCCAAGGCGTTCGAGGATAACGTCGATCTCGAATATGAGCGCAATTTCGAACGCTACGAGTTCCTGAAATGGGGCAGCAAGGCTCTGGACAATTTCCAGGTCGTGCCGCCGGGCACCGGCATCTGCCACCAGGTGAACCTCGAATATATCGGCCAGGGCATCTGGTCGGCCGAGAGTTCGGGTGACAACGCGGACGGCCGGATGGTCGCCTATCCCGACACGTTGGTCGGCACCGACAGCCACACGACGATGGTCAACGGCATGGGCGTGCTCGGCTGGGGCGTCGGCGGGATCGAGGCCGAGGCCGCGATGCTCGGCCAACCGGTGTCGATGCTGATCCCCGAAGTCGTCGGCTTCAAGCTCACCGGCGCGATGGCCGAAGGCATCACCGCCACCGATCTCGTGCTCACCGTCACGCAGATGTTGCGCGCCAAGGGCGTGGTCGGCCGCTTCGTCGAGTTCTACGGCCCCGGCCTCGACACGATGACGCTCGCCGATCGCGCGACGATCGCCAACATGGCGCCCGAATATGGCGCGACCTGTGGCTTCTTCCCGATCGACGCCAAGACGATCGAGTATCTGCGCCTCACCGCGCGCTCGGAAGAGACGGTCGCGTTGGTCGAAGCGTACTGCAAGGCGCAGGGCCTGTGGCATGACGAGAACAGCGTCGATCCGGTGTTCACCGACACGCTGGAGCTCGACATGAGCTGCGTCGTGCCGAGCCTCGCCGGCCCGAAGCGCCCGCAGGACAAGGTCGCGCTGTCGAAGGTCGACGAAGTGTTCAACGGCGATCTGTTCAAGCTGTACCACAAGGATCGCCCGGCCCGCGTCGCGGTCGAAGGCCGCGAGCATGATCTGGGCGACGGCGACGTGGTGATCGCCGCGATCACCAGCTGCACCAACACCTCGAACCCGAGCGTGCTGGTCGCCGCCGGTCTGGTCGCGCGCAAAGCCAATGCTTTGGGCCTGAAGAGCAAGCCATGGGTTAAGACCTCGCTGGCGCCGGGGTCACAGGTCGTCACCGACTATCTCGACAAGGCCGGGCTGACCACCGATCTCAACGCAATGGGGTTCAACCTGGTCGGCTATGGCTGCACCACCTGCATCGGCAATTCCGGACCGCTGGCCACCGAACTGTCCGCCGCGATCAACGAGAACGATCTCGTCGCCGCCTCGGTCCTGTCGGGCAACCGCAACTTCGAGGGTCGCGTCTCGCCCGACGTGCGCGCCAACTTCCTCGCTTCGCCGCCGCTCGTCGTCGCCTATGCGATCAAGGGCAGCGTCACCACCGACATGGTCGAAACGCCGCTGGGGCAAGGCTCGGACGGCCAGGACGTATATCTGAAGGATATCTGGCCATCGAACGCCGAGATCTCCTCGGTCATGACCGCCAACATCGACGATTCCATGTTCCGCAACCGTTATGGCAACGTCTATGCCGGCGACACCAAATGGCAGGCGATCCAGGTCGAAGGCTCGGATACCTATACATGGCGTGCCGGCAGCACCTATGTCGCCAACCCGCCTTACTTCGAGGGCATGACGATGACGCCGGCCCCCGTGCAGGACATCATCGACGCGCGGCCGCTGGCGATCCTGGGCGATTCGATCACCACCGATCACATCAGCCCGGCCGGCAGCATCAAGGCGGACTCGCCGGCGGGCAAGTTCCTGCAGGAGCATCAGGTCAGCCGCGCCGATTTCAACAGCTACGGCGCGCGCCGCGGCAACCATGACGTGATGATGCGTGGCACCTTCGCCAACATCCGCATCAAGAACGAGATGGTCCCCGGCATCGAAGGCGGCATGTCGTCCTACAAGGGCGAGACGATTGCGATCTACGACGCCGCGATGCGCTTTAAGGCCGATGGCACGCCATTGGTGGTTATCGCCGGCAAGGAATATGGCACCGGATCGTCGCGCGACTGGGCGGCCAAGGGCACCAACCTGCTCGGCGTCCGCGCCGTCATCACCGAAAGCTTCGAGCGTATCCACCGCTCGAACCTGGTCGGCATGGGCGTGCTCCCGCTGCAGTTCGCCGAGGGCGTTACGCGCCAGACGCTCGGCCTCGATGGTTCGGAAAGCTTCACCATCACCGGCGTCGCCGAGATCCGGCCGCGTCAGGACGTGACCGTCACGCTGACCCGCGCCGACGGCTCCAGCGAGACGTTCGAAACGCGTTGCCGGATCGATACCGTCAACGAGCTCGAATATTTTCTCAACGGCGGCATCCTGCAATACGTGTTGCGCAAGCTGGCCGCGTAACTGGACGGGGCCGCGCACGTCGCGGCCCCTGCATCATCTGACGTCACCGTGGACTTGTTCGGCGCTTATCCGCGCCAAGCAAGTACCGTCATGCTGAACTCGTTTCAGCATCCAGGCGCGGTCATCCACCTCATGGACACCGTCCTTGTGGTCACTGACCGCACCTGGATCCTGAAACAAGTTCAGGATGACGATGGAACTTCGGATCGGTAATTAGCGGTGCGGCCGATCATCTCCCCGCCACGGCGCGACCCCGCGCATAGACGAAATAGACCACCAGCCCGGCCAGGTTCCACGCGCCGAACCATAATTGCGTGGTGAGTGGCAGGCTGAAGAACAGATACAGGCACCCGGCAATGCCGACCGGTCCCACGACCCAGGCGAGCGGCGTGCGGAACTTGCGCGCGGCATCCGGGTCGCGCCGCCGCATCACCAGCATGCACACGCACACCGCAATGAACGCCGCCAACGTGCCGGCATTGGCTAGCGCGGCGATCTGCTTGAGCGGCAGCACGCCGGCGATCAGCGCGACGATGACCGCGGTGACCAAGGTGATCCTGACCGGCGTCCCCCGCGCCGAGACGCGCGCGAGGCTCGCCGGCAACAATCCGTCACGCGCCATGACGAAGAAGATGCGGCTCTGCCCGTACAGGAACGCCAGCAGCACCGTCGGCAAGGCTATCACCGCCGACGCCGCCAGGAACATCGCCGCGCCGCCACGCCCAAGCTCGCGCAGGATCAGCGCGAGCGGCTCGGGGCTGTCGGCAAAGCGCGTGTATGACAGGGCGCCGACCGCGGCGACTGCGACCAGCATGTAGATCGCCACGCACGCCACCATCGAGCCGACGATGCCGATTGCCAAATCTCGCCCCGGATTCTTTGTCTCCTCGGCCGCCGTCGAGATCGCGTCGAACCCGTAAAAGGCGAAGAAGATGATCGCCGCCGCGGCCATCACGCCGCGCTCCGCACCATCGTCAGCCAACGCCTTTGGGAAGCCGTACGGCATGAACGGCTCGAGATTGGCCTCGTTAAAATACGGCAAGGTCACACCGACGAACACCGCCAGCGCGATCATCTTGACCACCACCAGCACCGCGTTCAGCGTCGCGCTCTCCTTCGTGCCGATCATCAGCAGCCCGGCGACCACCGCAATGATGAAGATGGCCGGCAGATTGACGATCCCGCCCAGTTCCGGCCCCTGCGCCAGGCTGAGCGGAAAGCCTACCCAGGCATGCAGCAGCGGCGCGGCATAGCCCGACCAGCCGACCGCCACGGTCGACACGACCAGCGAATATTCGAGCATCAGGCTCCACCCGACCACCCAGGCGATGATCTCGCCCAGCACGGCATAGCTGTAGGTGTAGGCCGATCCGCTCGCCGGGATCATCGTTGCCATCTCGGCATAGGCCAGGGCCGCGCAGGCGCAGATCCCGCCGGCGATCGCGAACGACAGGATCACGCCCGGGCCGGCCAGCCCTGCCCCCACGCCGATCAGCGTCAGGATGCCGGTGCCGACGATCGCCCCGACGCCCAGCGCCAGCAGATGCGGCCAGGACAGGGTTCGCGCCAGGCGCTGATGCTCGGGCTGATCCTCGCCCGGCACGATGATCTTCCTGCGCAACAGATCGCTCGTCATTGGCACCTCCGGATGGCTCGTCTAGGAGGAGGCTAACAGATCAAACATTGCCCGTGGAGAGCAGACTTGGACATGACCCTCGATTTCGCGCTTGGCGAGAATGCCGACATGATCCGCGACACGACCGAGCGCTTCTCGACCGACCGGATCAAGCCGCGTGCCGCCGCGATCGATGCCGACAACAAGTTCGATCGCAGCCTGTGGCCGGAAATGGGCGCGCTGGGACTGCATGGCATCACGGTAGAGGAGGAATTTGGCGGTCTCGGGCTTGGCTATCTCGAACATGTCGTGGCGATGGAGGAAGTCAGCCGCGCCTCCGCCTCGATCGGGCTCAGCTACGGCGCGCACAGCAATTTGTGCGTCAACCAGATCCGCCGCTGGGGCAATGCCGAGCAGAAGGCCAAGTATCTGCCCAAGCTGATCTCGGGCGAGCATGTCGGCAGCCTGGCCATGTCGGAGGCCGGCAGCGGTTCGGACGTCGTCTCGATGAAGCTGAAGGCGACCGCCAGCGGCAACGACCGTTATGTACTGAACGGCACCAAGTTCTGGATCACCAACGCGCCCGAAGCCGATACGCTGGTCGTCTATGCCAAGACCGATGCCGATGCCGGGGCACGAGGCATCACCGCCTTCCTGATCGAGCGCGGCATGGCCGGCTTCTCGGTATCCAACAAGCTCGACAAGATGGGCATGCGAGGGTCGGACACGGCGGAACTGGTGTTCGAGGATTGCGAGGTGCCGGCCGAAAACATCATGGGTCCGCTGAACGGCGGGGTCGGCGTGCTGATGTCGGGCCTCGACTATGAACGCGCGGTGCTCGCCGCCGGCCCGATCGGCATCATGCAGGCCTGCCTCGACGTCGTGCTGCCCTATGTCCGTGAGCGCAAGCAGTTCGGCAGCGCGATCGGCCAGTTCCAGCTGATGCAGGCGAAGATCGCCGACATGTACGTCGCGCTGAATTCGACCCGAGCCTATGTCTATGCCGTGGCGCGGGCTTGCGATGCCGGCAAGACGACGCGGTTCGATGCCGCTGGCGCGATCCTGCTGGCGTCGGAAAACGCCGTGAAGACCTCGCTGGAGGCTATCCAGGCGCTGGGCGGTGCCGGCTACACCCGCGAATGGCCGGTCGAGCGCTTCCTGCGCGACGCCAAGCTGTATGATATCGGTGCGGGCACCAACGAAATCCGCCGCTTCCTGATCGGGCGCGAGCTGATCGGCGGCTGATACCGCCGGCCATGTCGCGCCTCATCCTGTTCAACAAGCCGTATGGGGTACTCTGCCAGTTCACCGATCGCAGCACAGCGGGTTCGGTGCGGCCGACGCTGTCGCCGTATATCGACGTGCCCGGCGTCTATCCCGCCGGGCGGCTCGACCTCGATAGCGAAGGCCTGCTGCTGCTGACCGACGACGGGCGATTGCAGGCCCGGATCGCCGACCCGAAGTTCAAGCTGCCCAAGACCTACCTCGTGCAGGTCGAAGGCGACATCCAGGATGCAGCACTCGCCCAGCTACGCCAGGGCGTGCTGTTGAAGGACGGCATGACGCGGCCGGCAGAGGCAGCGCGGATCGTCCCGCCGGAGCTATGGCCGCGCGATCCGCCGGTACGCTTCCGCAAGAGCGTGGCCGACAGCTGGATCTCGCTATCAATCCGTGAAGGCCGCAACCGGCAGGTGCGCCGCATGACGGCCGCGATCGGCCACCCCACCTTGCGGCTGGTGCGGTGGCGGATCGGCGACTGGACGCTCGATGGCATTGCGCCTGGCGCGTGGCGCGAGGATCGTTGAGCGAAAATACTGGGAAGGTTCGCGAACGACGCGGAAATCTTCCATCCGGCACGGGAACGGTGATCGCCATTGAGCGGTTTGGGAAGGACCACAGGGCAATCTTGTCCAAGGTACGAAGAAGGATCGCTTCACCATGGCTGCCCCAGAAGATCTCAAGGAAATCTACACCGACGAGCTAAAGGATCTCTGGTCCGCTAACGACCAGATGAAGAAGGTGCTGAAGAAGATCACGTCGAAGGCGAGCGACACGGCGCTGAAGGAGATGCTGACCAACTCCCAGGCCGGGATCGAGAAGCACACCGACGTGCTGAAGGAGCTGATCGCGGCCAATGACGAGAAGGTCTCTAAGGAGCATTGCAAGGGCATGGAAGGTCTGGTGGCCGAGGCGACCAAGCACGTTCTGGAGGAAGGCCCCGACAGGGGTCCGCTGCTCGATGTCATGATCATCGCCCAGTATCAGCGCATGACGCATTACGGCATCGCCGGCTTCGGCACCGCTGCCGCCTATGCCGATGCGCTCGGCCTGAAGGACGATACCAAGAAGCTGAAGGAAGCCACCAAGGAGATCTATGGTGGCGACGAATACATGACCAAGCTCGCGGAGACGAGCGTCAACCTTTAGGCTGAAGACGCCTGAATTCGAGAGCCCGCCGGCCTTGCGGTTAGTGGGCTCTCGACGAGATCAGGGCACGCTGGCGCGTGCCCTGATAGCTTGGACAAGGACTTGACGAGCGATGACGACATACCCGTTGAGTGAGCCGGCCACCCTTAGCCGGACCGCCAAGGGCGGAAGCGAGACCGAGATCGTTGCGCGCGGATCGCTCTCCGATTGCGCCGACATCGTCGCGGACTGGTCGACCGAAGAGCGCGCTCTGGTCCGGATCGATGTCGACGATATGGCCTTGCGATACGGGCCCGAAGAGGTCGAGGAACTGCTGGCGTTTCTGCGCGAGGAAAGCGCCGGTCTATCGAACCAGGAAATATCCGAGATCGCAGATCCCGATCGCTGAAGTCTCAGCTGCGATCGGGTCCAGGTTAGCGCCGGCCGGCCGTTCAGCCTGAAGGCAGCGCGCCAGGGGGCGACCGGAAGTACTTCCAGAGTGCCTCCCGTTGCGCTGCTAACCCACGCGCTCAGGCGGCCTTGGCTGCCATGCGCGCGGCAAGCTTCTCTTCCTCAGTCCAGACCTTGCGCTCGCGCGGCTCCTTCGCCGGCTTGACCTGCTTCACTGGCCCGCCGCCCAGCACCGGAGCGCGCTTGGTCGAGTGCCGCGCGACTTCGCAATGCCATGGATGATCGTCCTGCACGGTGAGCGCCTGGCCGATCTCGCGCTCGACATCGTGCAGCCAGGCACGCTGATCGGCATCGCACAAGGTGATGGCGAAGCCACTGCGCCCGGCACGTCCGGTACGACCGATGCGGTGAACATAGCTTTCCGGCAGGCTCGGCAGATCGTGGTTGAACACATGAGTTACCGTGTCGACATCGATGCCACGTGCGGCGATATCCGTCGCCACGAGCACCTGCACGGTTCCGGCGCGGAACGCGTCGAGCGCGCGCTCGCGCTGTCCCTGCGACCTGTTGCCGTGCAGCGCCTCTGCCGTGATGCCGCCCTCGCTGATGAACGCGCAGACATCGTTGGCGATGTTCTTCTGCAGCGTGAAGACCACCGCCTGGCCCATGTCCGGCGTCCGCAACAGCGCCAGCAGCGCATCCTTCTTATGTGCCGCATCAAGGAACATCACCGACTGCTCGATCCGCTCGACCGTGGTCGATGGCGGCGCGATCTCGACCTTTGCCGGATCGCGCAGCAGGCTCTCGGCCAACGCGGCGATCGATTTCGGCATCGTGGCCGAAAACAGCAATGTGTGGCGATCCTTGGGCAGCGTCGCGACGATACGCTCGATCGGCTTGGCAAAGCCCATGTCGAGCATCTGGTCGGCCTCGTCGAGCACCAGCGCCTCGAGCGCGGACAGGTCGCACAGGCGCTGCTCGATCAGATCCAGCAAGCGCCCCGGCGTCGCGACGATGATGTCGACGCCGTCCTCGAGCGCATTGACCTGGTGGAACTGGCTGACGCCACCGAAGATCGTCGTCACGCGCAGTGCCTGGTGACGCCCGAAGCTCTCGAAGCCGGCGGCGATCTGCGACACGAGTTCGCGCGTCGGCGCGAGCACCAGCACGCGTGCACCGCTCTTGGGCGCCGGGCGGGGATCCGCCGCCAGACGATGCAGCAGCGGCAGCGCGAAGGCGGCGGTCTTGCCGGTGCCGGTTTGCGCCATGCCGAGCATGTCGCGCCCCTGCAGCAGCAACGGGATCGATTGCGCCTGGATCGGCGTGGGGTGGGCATAACCTTCCTCGCCCAGCGCGCGCAGCAGGGAGGGAGCCAAGGCGAAATCGGCGAAAGTCATGGTCATCGTGCAGGGCGCCTCCAGCGCTGAGCAAGGCTGCGCCGGGTCGGGCTTAGCGCTCTTGAGAGCGCGCGCCTCTAGGTTCTATGCTGCACTGCGTCAACGCTTACGCGAGGAAGTGTTCTTAGGTGGCCTTCCCCAGAGACGCTGGCTTCTGTGTCAATCGTCTCTATGGCCCGGACGGGCTAATTTGGAGTGGGCGATGAGCAATGCGACATGGGATGGCGCGCTGGTTCGGACATGGATCGAACGTCGCTTGCGTGCAGCAAGGCTGGATCAAGCGGCAGCGGACAAGCGCGGCTATGAGGCGCAGGACGACTATGACAAGGCCGCTGCCGAGGAATGGGTCTGCCGTACCCTCCAATCGGCGGATTGTGCGGACGATCAGGCGGCATTCGCCAAGCGGCTCAAGGAACTGATCGCCCAGGAAGACTATGCGGCGACGAGCATCTATGACGATCCCCGGTTCCAGCGGCACGTTCGCGGGCAACTGCGGCAGCTGGCGAAGATGACCAAGGCGAACGAGGGCTTCGACAAGACGCTTCGGTATCAATGAGTCTGTCGGGCCGGGCTGGCGCTGACCGCTCCACGTGCACCATCGACGATGGATTTGGCTGGGGCGGCAGGGTTCGAACCTGCGAATGGCGGCATCAAAAGCCGCTGCCTTACCACTTGGCGACGCCCCAACAGCGAGGCGTGCTTATAGCGGCGCCTTGCCGTTAGAAAAGCCCTGAACGTGATCTTAGTCGAGGAAGCGCAGCCAGCCGTTGGCATCGGGCGCGGTACCACGCTGAATGCCCACCAGCGCCTCGCGCAAGCGCATCGTCAATTGCCCGGGCGTGCCGTCCCCGATCGCGAACCTGCCCTCGGGCGAGGCGACGCTGCCGATCGGCGTGACCACCGCCGCCGTGCCACAGGCGAACGCCTCGGCCAGGCGCCCGCTTGCCGCATCCGTCCGCCACTGATCGATCGTATAAGGCTCCTCGCGCACCTCGATGCCCTGTGCACGCGCCAGGGTCAGGATCGAATCCCGCGTGATGCCGGGCAGGATCGTGCCGGTCAGCGCGGGCGTCGCCATGCTGCCGTCGTCGAACACGAAGAACACATTCATGCCGCCCAGTTCCTCGACATAGCGGCGCTCAACCGCATCGAGGAAGACGACCTGATCGCAGCCGTTGCGGATCGCCTCGGCCTGCGCGACCAGGCTGGTCGCGTAATTGCCGCCGCACTTGGCAGCACCAGTGCCGCCGGGCGCCGCGCGGGTATAATCCTGGCTCACCCAGATCGACACAGTCGGCGCACCGCCCTTGAAATAGGCGCCGACCGATGAGGCGAGCACCATGTAGAGATATTCGGCGCTCGGCTTGACGCCGAGGAACACCTCGCTCGCGATCATGAACGGGCGCAGATACAAAGCGCCGCCATCGCTCGTCGGGATCCAGTCGCTATCGACCTTCACCAGGCGCTCGATCGATTCCAGGAACACCGCTTCCGGCAGTTCCGGCATGGCGAGGCGACGTGCCGAATCCTGGAAGCGCCGTGCGTTCGCCTCGGGCCGGAACAAGGCGGTACGGCCGTCTTCCTGGCGATACGCCTTCATGCCTTCGAAGATTTCCTGCGCGTAATGCAGCACGGAAGACGCTGGATCCATCGTGAGCGGTGCGCGCGCGGTGATTGTCGCATCGTGCCAGCCCTTGTCGTCGCTGTACCGCACCACCGCCATGTGATCGGTGAACACGCGGCCAAACACCGGATCGACCAGCCGTGCCGCGCGCTCGCTGGCGGCCACGGGTGCGGCGTTTGGCTGGTAGGCGAAGGTCAGGCTGGCGTCGGCGGTCATCGCGTCCTCATCTGCATCCCGCCTTCATCTGTGTGCCGGCGTGTTATCTCAGCCGCAAAGGCGGTTGCGGACGACTAGGGCCGATGGCAAACCGGGTCAACATGGCCTCCCCCACCCCCTCCGCCTCGCCGCTGTTCCTGCGCGAGACCGAAATCCGCCGCGGTGTCGAACTGCTCTATTTCGGCAACAGTCATCTCACCCGCACTATCGACCGCGGATTGGCGGCCAAAGGATTGGGTCGCGCGCATCACCGCGCACTGTATTTCGTCGCGCGGCAACCGGATCTGACGGTCAGCCAGTTGCTCGGCCTGCTCGCGATCACCAAGCAATCGCTTGGCCGCGTGTTGAGCGAACTGACCGAGCGCGGCCTGATCGACATGCGCGCCGGCGACAAGGACCGTCGCCAGCGGTTGCTGCGCCTCACGGCCGAAGGCAGCGCATTCGAGAACGAATTGTTCGAGGCGCTGCGCGAACGCCTGTCGGGCGCTTACGCCAGTGCGGGTCAAAGCGCGGTGGGCGGTTTCTGGGCGGTGCTGGAGGGGCTGATCCCCGCTGAGGAACGTGCGCGGGTCGAGCGTCTGCGCGAGTGATGCGCCGGGCTGCTGGGTAGTGGCTGGAGATCGACCTGCCCCTCACCGTCGCCCCGACTTGTTAGACGGCTATCCCATTCGAGCATGAATCGTCATCCCCGCGCAGGCGGGGATCCATAAACTCGCTCGTCAAGACTTCAGCCGCGAAGTGAGCCGGTACGGATCCCCGCCCGCGCGGGGATGACGAGTGGTAAATGTCCGAGCGGTACAATCACCGACTTAGTGTAGCGGTCGGCGCCGCGCCAAAAACAAACGATCGCTACCGCGCCGCCGCGGCCATCTCGCGATTGCGACGCGCAGATGCCGCCAACGTCTCCCGCAGCAGAGTCTTCAGCGTATCGTCGCGATCGAGCACGTTGAGCCCCTCGCGGGTCGAGCCGCCTGGACTCGCCACCCGGTCCGCCAAGGTAGCGGCGCTCTCCGCCGCGGCGGCAGCCATCAGCCCCGTCCCCTCCACGGTCGCCACCGCCAAGCGTTGCGCCTGATCCGCGGGCAAGCCCAGCGAAACGCCGGCGGCCGCCAGCGCATCGATGAACCGGAACACGAAGCCCGGCCCACACCCCGACAGCGCCGTTACCGCATCGAACAGTTCCTCGTTGCCGATCCACTCCACCAGCCCCAACGGCGCCATCAGCGCCACCGCGTCGTCGCGCACGTCCGCTGCGACGCTGGTGGTATGAAGCGCGGTCACGCCCTTGCCGATCGCCACCGGCAAATTGGGCATCGCCCGGACGATAGCCTTGGCGGGCCACAAAGCGCCCAACGTGGCCTCTTCGACCCCTGCCAGGACGGACACGAGTAAGGCGGGCGCGAGGTCCGGTGCCTGTGCGTGGAAATCACGCAATTGCTGCGGCTTGATCGCCAGGATCAGCGTGTCCGGGTGATCGGCCGCGGGCAGATCGGACACCTGCCGGACCAGCCGGACGCCGGCCGCGATCTCCGTCGCCCCGCGATCGACCACGGTGATCGCCGTCGCGTCGATACCCGAGTGCAGCCAGCCGCGCAGCATGGCGCCGCCCATGTTGCCGCACCCGATCAGCCAGATCTTGCCGAGACTCACGCCTCGCCCTGGGTCTCGGTCATCGCTGCGGCGAGCGCTTCCTTCGGGCTCTTGCCGCCCCACATCACGAACTGGAACACGGGATAGAAGCGTTCGCATTCGTCGATCGCGGATTCGACCAGCAGCTCGGCGGCGCCGAGCGACAGCGTGCCGCCCTCGCCTTCGATCATCGCGGCGTGCCGGTACAGCAGGATGCCGCTGGACGACCACAATTCGAAATGGCCGACCCACAATTGCTCGTTGATCAAGCCGATCGCTTCATAGACCGCCGCGCGTCGTTCGTCCGTCACGCGGATGTCCGGGAAGGCGAGGAACTGCAAAACGCTGTCTTCGTCACGCCACAACGCGCGGAGTTCGTACGTCGTCCAGCTGCCCTTGACCTTGGCGATCACCTCGTCGTCGAGGCGCTCATGCTCCCAGCCATGCGCATCGAAATAGCTTTCGAGCATGTCGATCGGCGCAGCGTCGTCGCGGTCGTCATCCACTTCGTTCAGCGTCATGCGGCCTCCTTGCGGCGGGGGTGCCGCGTGTCACCACGCAGCGCAACCCGAGTCACCGCCGATGCCGGCCAAAAAGCTGTGGAAAAGATCGTCAGCCCTCCACGCCTGTTGGCTTCGGTGCAGCCGACGCTGCTTCCAGCGCTTCCACCCGCAGGCGCAACGCATCGGCATCGTCCCGGGCTGCGGCGGCCATCGCCTTCACCGCGTCGAATTCTTCACGCGAGACGAAATCCAGCCCGCCGATCCATTCCTTGGCCTTGCTGCGTGCGCCGGCTTCCGCCTCACGGCCGACACCGGCCAGCGTTCCGGCAGCGCCGTTGACGATCTTCACGAAGTCGTCGAATAACTTGTTGTCGGCTTGCATGGTATTTCCTTGGGTCTTGGATCAGAGATCAATTTGGGTGGTCGATGCTGGCGGCACAAGTGTATCGGCGGTCGGGTTCAACCGATGGATCTGGAAGGTCAGCGTGCCGGCGACCACTAGCCAGGCGAGATAGGGCACCATCAGCCACGCTGCCCCCGTCCTGATCCGGCCGAACAGGAACGTCGTTGCGAGCGCGAGCAAGAACATCACCACGACCGCAACCAACGCCCAGAATATTTGGTGCGCGCCGAAGAATAATGGAGTCCATGCCAGGTTGACGATCATCTGCACGGCGAACAGCAAGATCGCCCGGCCACGCAATCTCGACCCGCGCGCGTTGATGATCATTGCGAGGGCCAGGCCGAGCAGGACGTAGATGATGCTCCACGCTACGGGAAAGGCCCAGTCGGGCGGCGTGTGCGCCGGCTTGGCGAGCGCCGCGTACCAGCTATTCGCCGATCCAACAGGCACCAGCCGTGCAGACAGGAAGCCGAGCAACAAGAGCAACGGCACCGTCACGATGGCCCAGCGCAGAAACGCCAGCCGCAATTGCTGCTTGGAAGCGATTTCCATCAAACCATGTCGCCTTTCGATCCATGCGCTCCAGTCGATCGGCGGCGCCAGCGCAGGTATAGAAGAAACGCGGCGGAAAACGGCAAGTAAATTCTGCGCTGAGGCTCGGTTCAGTTACCGGCTGTTTTGGTGGCTGCGATCAGAAACTCGACATTACCCTCAGGCCCGGTGATCGGGCTCTCGACGATACCCGCAACCTGCCATCCGGCGTCCGTCAGCCAGTCACTGACCTCGCGGCAGACCCGGTCATGGACGACCGCATCGCGCACAACGCCGCCCTTCCCCACTTCCTCACGCCCCGCCTCGAACTGCGGCTTGATCAGGGCCATGAGCCGGGCATCGGGACCGGCAAAGCGCAGCGGCACGTCCAACACCTTGGCCAAACCGATAAAGCTCGCATCGCACACCACCAGGTCGATCGGCTCCGGAATGTGCGCCGCCGTCAGCACCCGTGCGCTGGTCTGCTCATGCACCACCACGCGGTCATCCTGGCGCAGCTTCCATGCCAGCTGGTTGGTTCCGCTATCCACGGCATAGACCCGCACCGCTCCCCGCGTGATCAACACGTCGGTAAAGCCTCCCGTGGACGAGCCCACGTCGATGGCGACCGCCCCGCTCACGTCCCAGCCGAAATGATCGAGGCCATGCGCGAGCTTGATGCCGCCGCGAGAAACCCAGGGATGATCGCGCCCGCGCACGTCGAGCAGCACGTCGTCGGCCAGCGTCTGGCCCGGCTTGTCGACCTTGCGGGTGCCGGCAAAGACGAGGCCAGCCATGATCAGCGCCTGCGCGCGTGTCCGGCTCTCGGCCAGCCCGCGTTCCACCAGCAGCTGATCGACGCGCATTTTCGCCATGTGTTCCCTCGCTTCGACGGCGGCTGTAGCAGCGCTGCGCCGACAACGCACCCGTGCCTTGGATGGGAGAGTCGCGCGGTGGAGCGGACGCCGCTCACCATTTATCGGACTGGCGCGGCGCATCTTCATCTCGGCGCAAGCCTATTGCCTACTAGCGCAGTAGGAATAGCTTCATGGGTGGAAGGCGTGGCCGTGCGGCGTCCCCTAGAGCACGCATGACCACGTCTTCTGCCAGCATCTGGAGACACGAACATGGGAAGCTTTTCGCCGTTCGATCCGGTTCAGCCGACGATCCTGACCGTGCCCGGCCTGGGCGGTTCCGGCCCTTCGCACTGGCAGACCTTATGGGAAAGTGCGCGGCCGGACACGGTGCGCGTCGAACTCGGCATGTGGAACACACCGCACCGCAATGCCTGGGTGACCAAGCTCGACCAGGCGATCCGCCAGGCGCAGGCGCCCGTCATCCTCGCCGCACACAGCCTGGGCTGCCTTGCCGTCGCCTGGTGGGCGGAGCTGACGCGCCAACCTTATGGCTGGCCGGTCGCCGGCGCCTTGCTCGTCGCACCCGCGGATGCCGATCGGCCATCGGCCCAGGACGAACTCAAGGCGTTCGGGCCGACACCGACCACGCCGCTGCCTTTCCCCTCGATCGTCGTCGCCAGTCAGGACGATCCGTGGATCGACATCGATCGCGCGCACAGCCTGGCGGTTGGCTGGGGCAGCCATTTCATCGATGCCGGCGCGCAGGGGCATCTCAACGCCGCCAGCGGGATCGGCTGGTGGAGCGAAGGACAGGAACTGCTCGACCGCGTCATCGCAGCCGCCAGCGACGGCAAGGGCCGCGTCCGCCAGCCCAGCGATGCGCGATCGATCCTGGCGATCAACGGCACCGACGCGGCACAGGAACATTATCTGAGGCGGTGACCTGCAAGGGTCTATCCCATCATCGTACAGCGAAGCGTAGTATCGTTGCCTCTGCCGGGCTACCGGTTTGGGCGTCGGTGAAGTTCCAGAAGCGTCCGCCATTTATCCCCACCGCGTAAACGCGCCCCGGCGCGGCAGTGCAATCCAGCGTGAACGTCTTGCGGTCGGCCGATTGCCGTGGCGTCTTGGCACAGTCCGGATAGCTGCCGTCATCGATCGTCACGAACGAATAGCTGCCGGTGCGCATCGGGCGATCAAAGGTGACACGGAGCACGAACGGCCCCGGTGCAATGTGCGCGCTCTCGCCAGGTTGCGCTGCAATGACCTTCGGCCGAGCAGATGCAGTAGGGGAGATCATACCAAGCAACGCGGCGGCGAGTGCGGCGCTGATCAGGGTGAACGAAGCCATGATGATCATTCCTTTCGCAGAGACCCCGCCGGCGGGTCGCTGGATCGGGAGATCTGCCCGTGCCTCTGCCGTCACATCGGGCGCCACCCCGATTTTTTCGTCACGATTTTCTTGGGGTATCTGGTCGCGTAGCAGCCTGGCCAGTTCCCGGCTGCTCCCCACGCCCGTCTTGCGTCGTGCTTCGCGCAGCCGCTCGTTCACGGCATGCACCGACACGTTCGCTTCCGCCGCAATGCTCTTCGCGGTGTGCCCCTCGGCCAATAGCAGCAACGTCGATCGCTCCGCATCCGACAGACACGCTGCATCGACCTGCATGTCAGGCCCGCGCGCCCTCGATCACACCCGCATCGTTGTGCCGCAATGCCTTCAGCACCGTCTCGACGATGCCATCCGCATCCAGCCCCGCGGCGGCATATTGTAGGTCGGGCTTGTCCTGGTCCTGGAATGTGTCCGGCAGCCGCATCGTGCGGATCTTGAGTCCGCCATCGGTCAGGCCCTCATCGGACGCCAGGGTCAGCACATGCGCACCCAGCCCGCCGATCGCGCCTTCCTCGATCGTCACCGCAACCTCATGCGTGGTCAGCAGCCGGCGGATCATCGCCTCATCCAGCGGCTTGACGAAGCGCAGGTCGGCCACGGTCGTGCTCAGCCCCTTGGCATCGAGCGCATCCGCCGCCTTCAACGCCTCTGCCAATCGGGTGCCGAGCGACAGGATCGCCACCTTCTTGCCGTCGCGCACGATACGGCCCTTGCCGATCTCGAGCCGTTCGGGAACTTCGGGCAAGGCGATGCCGATACCGCCGCCGCGCGGGTAGCGCACGGCGATCGGGCCGCTGTCATGCAGCACGCAGGTGTGCGTCATATGGACCAGTTCCGCTTCGTCCGCCGCCGCCATGACGACGAAGTTCGGCAGCGTGGCAAGGTAGGTCACGTCGAACGATCCGGCATGCGTCGCGCCGTCGGCGCCGACCAGCCCCGCACGGTCGATCGCGAAGCGCACCGGCAGGTTCTGGATCGCGACATCGTGCACGACCTGGTCGTAGGCACGCTGCAGGAACGTCGAATAGATCGCGCAGAATGGTCGCATGCCCTGCGCCGCCAGACCCGCAGCGAAGGTCACCGCATGCTGCTCGGCAATGCCCACGTCGAAGAAACGATCGGGATAGGTCTTGGCAAAGGCATCGAGCCCGGTGCCCGAAGGCATTGCCGCGGTGATGGCAACGATCCGGTCGTCGGTCGCCGCTTCCTTCAGCAGCTGCGCGCCGAACACATTCTGATATTGCGGCGGGCCCGGCGGTGCCTTGGCCTGCGTACCGGTGATCACGTCGAACGTCTGCACACCGTGATATTTATCTGCCGCCGCCTCGGCAGGGGCATATCCCTTGCCCTTCTTGGTCACGACATGGATCAGCACCGGGCCTTCCTTGGCGTCGCGCACATTCTCCAGCACCGGGATCAGGTGATCGAGATTGTGGCCGTCGATCGGCCCGACATAATAAAAGCCCAGTTCCTCGAACAAGGTACCGCCCGTAGCGAGGCCGCGGGCAAACTCCTCGGCCTTTTCAGCGGCGCTGTGGACGCGCTTGGAAAGCTTGCGCACGACCTTCTTGGCCAGGCTGCGGAAGGTCATATACTCGCTCGACGACACCATGCGCGCGAGATAGGCCGATAGGCCGCCGACGGGCGGTGCGATCGACATGTCATTGTCGTTGAGGATCACGATCAGCCGGTTGCCGGCGCGTTCGGCATTGTTCATCGCCTCGTACGCCATGCCGGCCGACATCGCCCCGTCGCCGATCACGGCAATGCCCTTGCCCGGCATGTCGGCCAGTTTGTTGGCGATCGCAAAGCCGAGCGAGGCGGAAATCGAGGTCGACGAATGCGCCGCGCCGAACGGATCATACTCGCTTTCGCTGCGCTTGGTGAAGCCGCTCAGCCCCCCGCCCATGCGCAACGTGCGGATCCGATCGCGCCGGCCGGTCAGGATCTTGTGCGGATAGCATTGGTGCCCGACGTCCCACACCAGCTTGTCGCGCGGCGTATCGAAGACGTAATGGATCGCCACCGTCAGTTCGACCACGCCAAGGCCCGAGCCGAGATGGCCACCGGTCACCCCGACCGCGGCGATCGTTTCGGCGCGCAGCTCGTCGGCAAGCTGGCGAAGCTCGGTGGGGGCAAGCTTGCGCAGGTCATCGGGAGTGTGGACCGTATCGAGCAGCGGTGTTTGGGTAACGTCTGACATTCGGGGGGTTTAGCCGAGCGCGAAACACCTGTCGATTGGCTGGTTCACCCCCCGCCACTTCTTGACGCTACCTGCACGCTAAGTGCAATTTGGCGAGATGGCCGCCTTTACCCATCGTCTCGCGATACGCGATGATGTTCCCGCCATCGCTACGCTGATGGAGCGCGCGATCGCATCGTTGCAACGCGCGTTCCTCTCGCCCGAGGAGATAGCGGCAAGCCGCCAGAGCATGGGGCTGGACACGCAGTTGATCGACGACGGAACATATTTCGTGGTCGAGGCCGAGGGGTATATAGCCGGCTGCGGCGGACGGAGCCGGCGCGCGACCCTGTATGGGGGCAGTCACAGCGTGGCGCTCCGCGACGATCGGCTCCTCAATCCAACGCATGAGCCGGCACGGATCCGCGTCATGTACACCGATCCGGCGTTCGTGCGACTCGGGGTCGGCCGGCTAATCCTGTCGCAGGCCGAAATGGCCGCGCGCGCCGCCGGCTTCGGGGCGGGCGGAAATGATGGCGACGCTTGCCGGCGAACCGCTCTATCTGGCGTGCGGTTATACGACGATCGAGCGCGTCGCCAGAATGTCAGCGCAGGGCGCGCCAGTACCGGGCGTGCGGATGGGGAAGAGGCTTTAGGATACGATATCGCACGCCGCGCAGGTGCCGCGTACCTCGATCACCGGGCGCACCGGCGAGAAGCCGGTTGCTTCGGCCGCCGATCGGACGCCGTTGGTGATCACGTCATTGTCGATATGCACGGTGTTGCCGCAGGAATCGCACACCAGGAAGATGCAGTCGTGCAGGCAATCGGGATGCGCATTGGCGACATAGGCGTTGGCACTCTCCACCTTGCGCGCAAGGTTCGACGCCACGAACAGATCCAAGATGCGATAGACGCTGTTGGCCGCGACCCGGCGGCCCTCGGCCTTGGAGACCGCTTCGGCAATGTCATAAGCAGAGGCAGGCTTGTCGAAGCTCGACAATGCCTTGAAGATCTGCGCGCGCATCGTCGTCCATTGTTCGCCGGATTTCTCCAGCGTCGCCTGTGCAGCGGTGGTCAGATCGGCGCCTTGCGGCTCGTGATGATGATGCGAGGCCATGATCCTAAGGTAAGCTCTGCCAGGGTCCGGGGCAAGCGCCGCCGGCGGATCCCGCTCCTCAGTTGACCGCGCGCCGATTGAGATCATGGCCGAGCGCGAGCAGGCCGACGCCAACCAACGTCCACAGCGTCTCACCGCCACTGCCATCATGCGGCAGCGACATCGCCCCCGCCATGATGCCCAGCCCCAATGCACCGACCGAGGCCGGCATCATATAGCCGTGCGCCGCGATGCCGCGACCAAGTGCCAGAATGCCGAAGCCGATCGCGATCGTCAGCCCGACCTCATGAAACAGGGGATTGAGCAGCCCGCCCGCCGTGGAAAGCAAGGCGAGCAACACCGCGCTGCTCAGGCAATGTACCATGCACAGGCCGGAAATGCCGATTGCCAGGCGATCGGCATGCGATTCGATCCAGCCGAGTGAGCGGGTGTGGAAATGCGACGTCATCGTGCAGCCCATATGCCATCGAGGCTGCTGGGTTACAATATATCATGAGCTTATTTTTTGCGTGATCTGTCGGAACGGGCCATCATGGACTGCCTGCCGCGGCTCCCGTAAGATGCGCCATGCTTCAAGCCACCACCTCCTCCACCACGCGTCCGCGCGCGATCTCGATCTGGCTGCTGATCGTCGCGGGCATGATCCTGGCGATCGTCGCAGTCGGCGGCATCACGCGACTGACCGAATCCGGCCTGTCGATCACGCAGTGGAAACCGCTGACCGGCATCGTTCCACCACTCACCGATGCACAGTGGCAGGCGGAATTCGCCAATTACCGCAAGATCCCCGAATTCACGCAGGTCAACAGCGGCATGACGCTGGCCGGCTTCAAGGGGATTTTCTTCTGGGAGTATCTGCACCGGCTGCTCGCGCGGGTGATCGGCATGGTGTTCGCCTTGCCACTGATCTGGTTCGCCGTACGGCGCCAGATTCCGCGCGGCTATGGCTGGCGGCTGACCGCGATACTGGCGCTGGGGGCGCTACAAGGCGCGATCGGCTGGTGGATGGTGAAATCGGGGCTGAGCGTTCGTACCGACGTCAGCCATTTGCGGCTGGCGACGCATTTGAGCACCGCGCTGGTGACGCTTGCAGGCACGGTATGGACCGCGCTCGACCTGCGCCAGCTTGCCGCCAATCCCCTCGCCCGCCCGGCGCGATTGCGACCCGTAGCGATCGTCGCCCTGCTGGTGCTATTCGTGCAGATCCTGCTCGGCGCGTTCACGGCCGGGCTCGATGCGGGTTATGCTTTCTCCAGCTGGCCGTTGATGGGCGATGCCTGGTTCCCGGCGGGCGGCTGGCATGAGGGATGGTCGGCCACGCGCAATGCGATCGACAATCCGATCGTCGTGCAATTCATTCATCGCTGGACTGCCTTCATCGCCGCGGCCGCGGTGATCTGGTTGGCGGTGCGTTCCTGGCGCGCCGGCAGCATGGGACCGGGCCACGCGATCATCACGCTGGTCGTGCTGCAGATCCTGCTCGGCATCGCGACGCTGATGAGTGGCGTCGAGATCGTCATCGCCGTGGCGCATCAGGTGAATGCGGCGTTGTTGCTGGTCGCGGTGGTGATGGCGGCACATCAGCTGGGGCGCCGGGCGGGCTGAACAGTAGGGTTCAAGCCCTGGCAACATCTCTCAGCAGTGCGTCATTCCCGCGGAGGCGGGAATCCATACGGGGCAGCGTCTCACTTCTGCAGCCGCCGTCAGAGACTATGGATCCCCGCCTGCGCGGGGATGACAAGCGCAGAAAGACGGCGGTACCCCAATACCCGTCAGCAAACCCGCCAAAAGCTTGACTTCGTGGCCCCTTACGATCATTAGCACCGTCATTCGCGCTGCCCGAAATGGCGGCGCGTTCTGTTTTAACACTGGAAGGTCTGCCATGAAGGCGCTGATGAAGACCACCAAGTCGGCCAAGCCGTACGAGGTGGAGAAGAAATGGCATATTATCGATGCCGATGGGCTGGTCGTCGGCCGCATGGCCTCGATCGTCGCGAACATCCTGCGCGGCAAGCATAAGCCGAGCTTCACCCCGCACGTCGATTGCGGTGACAATGTCATCATCATCAACGCGGACAAGGTCCGGTTCACGGGCAACAAGCTCAAGGACAAGATCTATTATCGCCACACCGGTTATGCCGGCGGCATCAAGGGCGTGGCCGCAGGCAAGATCCTGGAAGGTCGCTTCCCGGAGCGGATCATCGAAAAGGCGATCGAGCGCATGATTCCGCGCGGGCCGCTCGGCCGTGAGCAGATGCGCAACCTGCGCGTCTTCGCCGGCACCGAGCATCCGCACGCCGCACAGGACCCGCAGGTCCTCGACATCGGCAGCATGAACCGCAAGAACAAGGTGGGCGCATAATGTCCGACAACCGCCAGTCGCTTTCCGATCTCGCCGGCCTGACCAACCAGGAGCCGGCTACCCAGAATAACGGCGTGAGCACGCCGGTCCTCGCTGGTGACGAATATGCGCCGTCGGCGCCGGTCATCGAGCGTGAGCCGATGCCGCTGCGCGAGCAGATCATCGACAAGCAGGGCCGCGCTTATGCCACCGGTCGTCGTAAGGACGCCGTCGCTCGCGTGTGGATCAAGCCGGGTTCGGGCAAGATCACGATCAACGGTCGCGACCAGGAAACCTATTTCGCCCGTCCGACGCTGCGTCTCGTGATCAACCAGCCGTTCGGCATCGCCGAGCGTGATGGCGCGTACGACGTGATCTGCACGGTCAAGGGTGGTGGTCTTTCGGGCCAGGCCGGCGCGGTCAAGCATGGCATCAGCCAGGCGCTGACCAAGTACGAGCCGGTGCTGCGTGCCGCCGTGAAGGCAGCAGGCTTCCTGACCCGCGACAGCCGTACGGTCGAGCGCAAAAAGTACGGCAAGGCGAAGGCCCGTCGTAGCTTCCAGTTCTCGAAGCGCTAAGCTTTCAGCTCCTCGAACAACGCAAAAGGGCGGTCCGGCAACGGGCCGCCCTTTTCGTTGTCACCGCCCGCCACCGTCGGCGGCCTCTTGCCCAACACTTTATGTGCTATCAGGGGAAAATGCTCGGGCCTACGTCTAGGTAGTGTTCGTTGTAGCGTTAGCGTAAAGGCCTTGGATCCTCATGCCGCAGGTTTCCGTCATCATCCCGGTCTACAACCGGGCAGGCACGATCGGTGCCGCGGTGCGCAGCGTGCTGTCGCAGACCCATCGCGACCTGGAGCTCCTCGTCGTCGATGACGGATCAACCGACGACAGCGCCGCAATTGCCGAACGGTTCGGCGATGCGCGGGTGCGGATTATCCGGCTGGAGCGAAATTGCGGCATTCCGCAGGCGAGGAATGCGGGACTTGCAGCGGCGCGCGCGGAATATGTGGCGTGGCTGGACAGCGACGATGTGGCGAGACCGACGCGTATCGAGGAACAACTCGCCTATCTGATGGCGCACCCCGATGTCGCCTTCGTTGGCGCCTGCGCGGGCAAGATGGGGATCGAAGGCCGCGGCCGTCTGGGGGTGCGCGTGCCGCCGCTGGAGCATGAGGACATCGTCGCCTGGCTGCTGTTCCGATCGGCCTTCCAGAATTCGGCGATCACCGGCCGCACGGCGATCCTGCGGCGCTACCCGTACGGGTCGGACTTTCCGGTATGCGAGGATGTCGATCAGTTCCAGCGCATCACAGCCGACCATCGCACCGCCAACTTGCCCTCGGTGTTGATCGACCGGCGGTTGCACAAAGGCCAGACGATCCACGAACGCGTCGGCGACATGCACGCGCTGAAGCTGGTGCTATTCGCCAAGCAATTGTCTCGCCTGGGGTTGCAGGCAAGCCCCGACGAGGTGGCGAGACACGTCCAGCTCGGCTATCCGAAGATGTCGGTCGTCGCCGCCGATGCCGGCTATCTGCGTTGGGCCGAGGAATGGTTCGGGCGGCTGCGGTGCGCCAACCAGCGGAGCGGCATGGTGGACGAACAGGCGCTGCGGCTGGCGAGCGCGGTGTTCTGGGCACGCGCCTGCAAGGAAGCGGGGCATGTCATCGGCTGGTCGCGCGCGGGACAGATGTTCCTGGCCGGCGAGCCTGCGCGCGCCCTGGGTGCCGCGCGGGGGCAGCGCTGGTTGCGTAGCAGTTCGTGGGTTCGGGCGCGGTCTGCGTTGGCGGGCTGAGGGACCATCCCTTAGTTCGTGCCGCCCGCCGTCACCCCGGACTTGTTCCGGGGTCCACTTATCAGCCTACGCAGGCGATGGAGCCGTGAACGCAGAGCGTGCGGCACGGTGGCCTCCGGAACAAGTCCGGGGTGACGGCGTGGGGATTGAACATTTGCGTGTCCTAATCTCCGTTCGCCCTGAGCCTGTCGAAGGGCGAGCCACGGGCGTTCCGCATCGGCTCACGTGCTTCGACAAGCCCACGAACGGCTTCCACTAGAAGCGCCACTCAGGCCCCCGCATCCTCCACCGCATGTTCGCGCGGCAGCACGCGCGCCGGTTCCGGGCTCAGCGTGCGCACCACGACGTCGAACTTGCCGCCGTCGATGCGCACTTCGTTGAACGAGGGCGGTGTGTCGCGGGTGCGGCGGGATAGGGTGCCGGCGCCGATCATGCGGATGCGATGGCCATCCAGATCGTGCGTGATGTCGAACGGATCATGGACATGCCCGGTGAGCACCCCGGCCACCCCGGCCTCGGCGAGCGCCGCCAGCGCCTCGGCACCGTGCCGGGTGTCCGAGGTAGCGCGCGTATGGCCTTCGATCAGGGGGTGGTGGCAGGCGACGAGTACCAAAGCGTCCTGCGGTGCCTCGGCAACCAAAGCGAGCGCCTTGTTCAGCTCGCGCCGCGTCACATTGCCCTTCGACCAATCGAGCCGGAACTGGAAGCGTGCGGTGGTGACCAAGGGCACGATCGCGACGCCTGGCAGGTCGAGCGGCTTTTCGATCAACCGCTCGACCTTGTGGTAGCGGTGATACGGCCGCACGAACCGCGTGAACAGATTGTAGGCAGGCAGATCGTGATTGCCGACCTCGACTGTGGTCGGCACGGCGAGCCGCTGCAGCCAGGCGAGCCCGGCGTCGAATTCCGTGCGACGGGCGCGCATCGTCAGGTCGCCGGACATGATGACCGCGTCCGGGCGCTCGTCCTTGACCAGCCGTTCGAACCACGCGACCGCGGCTTCGTCCTCGCATCCGAAATGCACGTCGCTGACATGGAACAGGCGCATCAATCCCCCTTGGTGCTGTTGAACATGCGGCGGGTCATGCCGCCGCGAAACGTCGTGTGCGGCTCGAGCATCACCGGCTCGCCATCGAACAAGGCAAGCGTCGGCTTGTGCCCGGCGATGCGGAAGTGCTGCGTCGATACCGCGGTCACGGCCTCGGCGGCAACCCAGTCGCCGGTCAGCCACTCCCAGCCGAGCCGGGTGATCGCGCCCCATTCGCGCGCATCGATCGCCTTCAGGTCCAGCCGATCACCGAGCGAGCGCACGAAGATCGCCTGCGCACGATGCCGCAGCGCGGCCACACCCTCGATGCGGATGCCGCGTGTGAAAGTGCGCCGCCAGGCGAGCCGTACCGCACGCGCCAGCCCCCGCACCCGTCCGGCGCGCACCAGCTCGCGCGCCCGCACCCAGCTGGCGACGGGCCCGAGGATCAGGCCGACCAGCGCGCGGTGCGGCCCTGCCTCCACAAACGGCAGCGCGACCAGCGTGCCGCCCTGGTGCGCGGCGTGGATGATCGCCGCGGGATCGGCATCGCCGTGCAGCGTCTTGGCGAGCAGGTTCATCGTGCCGCCGGGCAGGATCAGGATCGAACCCTGCCACTCGGCCAGCGCAGAGATCGCCGCGTTGATCGTGCCGTCACCGGCGAACAGCACCGCGGTATCGACATTAGCCGTGTCGAGCGATGCCGGAGTCGGCAGATCGTCCTGCGGGAAGTGCGAGCGGCCGACGAGCGTCAGCCCGCGTTCGACGAACACGGCCTCGATCGCCTCGCATTTGGCTTCGCTGGTGGATCCCGACGACGGGTTGGTGACGAACCATAATCTGTTCATCGCCCCCGAACGCACGACCTGCGCTAAAGTCGCGCGACTTCAGGCTTCGGCCCAGCGCCGCAGCAGATTATGATACACGCCGGTCAGCTGCACGACGGCGGCATCCCCCTGCCCTTGCGCCATGGCTACCGATTGCACCGCCTGGTCGAGATCGAACAGGATCCGCCGCGCACCATCGTCGCGGATCATCGACTGGATCCAGAAGAAGGAGGCAGTGCGCGTGCCGCGCGTCACCGGCTCGACGCGGTGCAGGCTGGAGGCGGGATACAGCAGCAGGTGGCCGGCCGGCAGCTTGACCGACTGGATGCCGAAATTATCCTCGATCACCAGCTCGCCGCCATCGTAATCCTCGGGCGGCTCGAGGAACAGCGTGGCAGAGAGATCGCTTCGTATGCGGAAATCGGTGCCGCGCTGCATGCGGATCGCATTGTCGATATGCGTGCCGAACGCCTGGCCACCGGCATAGCGGTTGAACAAGGGCGGGAAGACCTTGGCCGGCAGGGCCGCGGCAACGAACAACGGCGTGTGGCCGAGCGCGTCGAGCACGATGCCGCCCGCCTCGCGCGCTTGCGGGCTGTCTTCGGGCAATTGTTCGTTGCGTTTGGCCAGCGCACTCTGCGCGCCCGAGGTGACGTTGCCGTCGACCCACTCGGCGCCATCGATGATCGCGCGCAGCCGCGCGACGCCGGCCGCATCCAGGACATCGGGGATCGCGGTCAGCATCGGTTGAGGTTCCGGGTCATTGCCATGGTGTGGCGCGATCGGGGGGCAAGCGCCACCCCGATCGCAGGCGGCATCAGAAGCTGTAGTACAGGCTGAACACCGCCGAGCGGTCTTCCCCCGGCACCGCCCAGCCATTGTTGCGGATGCTGGTGAAATAGCGCGTGTTGGTGAAGTTCTGCACGTTGACCTGCGCGGTCAGGCCGGGCGTGACGGGATAGGACAGGAAGGCGCGGTGCGTGAGATAGTCCTTGCTGTGGAACACCGGGGTCAACGCGGTGCCGTTGGCTAGGCCACTGGCGCCGGCGGCGATCGGCGTCACCAATGCGCTGTTGTTGAGCGCGAAGCTGCCCTGATAGGTCAGGCCGTAGCCGAGCTGGAGGCCGAATGGCAGCGTATAGGTGGTAAACAGGCTGCCCGAATGCTTGGGCGTGTTGTTCAGATGCTGCCCGGCCTGCGGATCGAGCACGGCGGTCGAGTTGCCGCACACATTGGTCGTCACCGGCGGCGTCGCGGTGTTGGTGGTCAGGCGGCCAGGATTGGCGAGGCAATAGTTCGACACGCTCTGCTTCACCTCGCTGTCGAGATAGGTGTAGTTAGCAAAGATGCTCCACGCCGGCGTGATGTTGCCGCTGGCGCCGAGCGCGATGCCATCGACCCGCGAATGCCCGTCGGTCACCGGCAGCGACGGCACGATCGGATCGTTGGTCTGCACGCGGTAATTGGTGCGATCGTTGCGGAACAGTGCGGCGGTCAGCTGCAGCCGGCGGCCGAACAGGTCGGCCTTGGCACCAATCTCGTAATTGACCGCCTTTTCCGGCTGGACGTCGCATGGATCGACCGAGCCCGAGGGCGCGGTGATCAGCGTGCCGCAACCCAGCCGCGCCGTGGCGGAGGTCGGCGTCGTGGAATTGCCGTAGGACGCGTACAGGCTGACCGTCTCGATCGGCTTGAAGTTGAGGCCGAGCCGGTACGAGAACAGGTTCTCGTCGCTGAACTGGTTGAGGCCCCGGGTGTAGGTGCCGAGCGGCGGCGGGTTGGGCGCCGCCTGGGTCGGCGTCGCGGTCGAATAGGTGTCGTTGCGGAAGCGCGCCTTGGCATGTTCGTAGCGCAGGCCGAAGCTGGCCTCGAGCTGCGGCACGATCTTCACGGTGTCGAACAGATAGGCGGCGGCATTGGTGCTGTCGCCCTGCGCGCGGCTGGCGCCGATGAAGTTCACCGGGCCGGTATAGGTCGTGTTGGGGTTGAAGATGTCGATGTTGGGCTGGGCGACGGTCGTGCCATCGGGGTTGCGCAGCACATTGCCGCTGACGATCGAATAATCCTCCTGCGTAAACGATACGCCGAGCACCGCCGTATGTTCGAGGCCGAACGTGTCGAACACCGCTCGCAGATCGGTCTGGTTGTACAGCAGCTGGTTTTCCTGGTCGCGGATGTTCCCGCGTGGGCCGCTCGGCACGTAGAAACCCGGCGTCGTGCAAGAAGCGCCGGTACCGGCGATCCCGGTTCCGGCGGTCGCCCCGGGCAGGCAATAGGTGCCTTGCGGGGCGCTGGTGCTGGAATATTGGCCGACACGCTGCCAGCGGCTGAGATTGCGGATCGACACCTTGTCGCTGAACGCATGATTGAAGCGTACCGTCGCCTGGTCGACCAGGATGTCCTGCTTGTCGAGGTTCTGGATGCCGTAATAATCGCTGTCATCGACGCCGGGCAGCGGGCCGTCGAAAAAGGCGTTGCGATAATAAGGCACGCCGTAGACGGGGACGTTATTGTCCTTCTGATGCAGATATTGGATGATCAGGTTGGTCGGGCTGTCGACCCCGATCATCACCGATGGTGCCACGCCCCAGCGCTTGTTCTTCTCGACGTCACGGCCCGGCACGTCGTTATGATGGTACACGCCGTTCAGGCGTACCGCGACGAGATCGCTGACGCGGACGTTGCTGTCGACCGTGGCGCGGTAATAATCGTCGGTGCCGACGCCCCCCTGCACGATCGTCAAATTCTCGCGCTGCGGCACCTTGGTCGCAAGGTTGATCGTGCCGCCGACCGAGCCCGCGCCGCTGAACACGCTGTTCGCGCCGTTATAGACCTCGATCTGCTGCAGGTTGAACGTCTCGCTGCGGCTGTACTGCGCGCTGTCGCGTACGCCATCGATGGTGATGTCGTTATTGGCCGAATAGCCGCGCAGGTTGATGCTGTCGCCATAGCCGCCACCGCCCTCGCCCGCACCGAAGGTGATGCCCGGCACCGTCTGCAGCACATCGCGCAGGGTGAGCAGGTTCTGCTTGCGGATCGTCTGGTCGCCGATGACGGTAATCGTCTGCGGCGTATCGATCAGCGCGCGCGTCGCCTTGGGGCTCTCGACTTCCTTGGTACGGGCGCCGCGGACGACGACATCTTCCTTTCCGTCATCCGAGCTGCCGTCGTTGACGCCGTCGTCGGCTGCGGCGGGCGTCTCCACGCCTCTGGCGGCGGCCGGCGCAGTGGCAAAGGTGCCGACGCACGAGAGTGCCAGGAACGCCGGCATGGCGATGGAGCGGCAGGTAGTCGGATCGGTACGCATCAATTCCCCCTCAGGTAGCGGAAAACGCGCTATTGCGAGTCACTCGCACTGTCAACGCTATTGCGACTAATTCGCACAAATCGAGCTGAGTTTCCTGGAGACGGAGCATCACGCCCGGGTTCGCCCCTCGTTCGTGTGGAGCGAAGTCGAGACACCATCCGGAGCGCAAGTGTCTCGACTTCGCTCGACACGAACGAATGGGAATGAGGTAATCCATACCGTCTGACGCCAACCCATGCTGCGGCGCAGCAAAGCCGCTTGCCGGAAGTAAGCATGCTTACTATATGCGCGGCATGGACAATGTCGGCTTCCTGATCAGCGACGTTTCGCGCCTGCTGCGGCGGCGTTTCGACGAGCGCGCGCGGCTGATCGGCGTGACGCGCGCGCAGTGGCGGGCGCTCACCACGCTCAGCCGCAACGAAGGGATCAACCAGGGCGGCCTGGCCGATCTGCTGGAGGTCGAGGCGATCACCCTGTGCCGCATGATCGATCGGCTGGAGGATGCCGGCCATGTCGAGCGCCGCCGCAATCCGGCGGATCGGCGCGCCTGGCAGATATTCCTGACCGACAAGTCGCGCCCCCTGCTCGACAAGCTCGGGGTCATCGCGGGCGGCTTGTTCGACGACGCGCTGGCCGGGATCGACGAGGATCGCCGCCGCGAACTGTCCGCCACGCTCGACGCCATCCGTCACAATCTCTCAGCGCCCGACATACAGGACCAGGCCAATGGCTGACGCCGACCCCCAGCAGACTCTCGCCGCCGAAACACCCCAGGTGACGATCAACACGCCGCCGGTGGCCAAGCGCCGTTGGGGCCGCACCGCGCTGATGATCAGCGTGCCGCTGCTCGTCATCTTGGTGGCGGTCTATCTCTGGGCGACCGCGGGTCGGTTCGTGTCGACCGACAATGCCTATGTCTCACAGGACAAGGTATCGGTTTCGTCGGATGTCGCGGGGCGGATCGTCGAGGTCGCGGTGCGGGAGAACCAGAGCGTCAAGGCGGGCGACCTGCTGTTCCGCATCGATCCCGATCCCTACCGCATCGCCGTCAGCCAGGCCGATGCCGCGATCGCCAATGCGCGGGTCGAGGTCGCCACGCTGCAATCCTCGTTCCGCGGCAAGGATGCCGACATCCAGGCGGCGCGCGACCAGATCCTGGCCGCCGAGCAGGATTACAACCGCCAGGCGGCGCTGATGAAGCAGGGCTTCACCACGCGCGCGCGGCTGGAACAGGCGCAACATAGCCTGCAGCAGGCGCGCGCCGCGCTCGGCAATGCACAGGCCGGCGAGGCAGAGGCCCGCGCCAAGCTCGAAACCGGCGGCGCGTCGGTTTCCCCGGCGATCGCCGCGGCGCAGGTGCAGCGCGCCAAGGCGGCGCTCGATCTCAGCCGCACTGCCGCCTACGCGCCTTATGGCGGCACGATCAGCCAGTCGGACCGGCTGCAGGTCGGCCAGATGATGGTCACCGGGCTCCCTGCCGTGTCGATCGTCAAGAGCAACCGATCCTGGGTCGAGGCGAACTTCAAGGAGACGGACCTCAACAAGATGCGGGTCGGGCAGCCTGCCGAAGTGACGTTCGACGCCTATCACGGCCTGAAGCTGAAGGGTCATGTGCAGTCGATCGGCGCCGGTACCGGCTCCGAATTCTCGGTGCTGCCGGCGCAGAACGCGACCGGCAATTGGGTGAAGGTGACGCAGCGTGTGCCAGTGCGCGTGGCGATCGACGAACAGAGCCCGCGCCCGCTGATTGCCGGCCTGTCGGCCGACGTGACGGTCGACGTCCGCGATCATGGCAACCGCTAACCCGGCGGGCGGCGCCGAGCCGCTTGCCGAGACGCCATCGACCGAAGCGGCCGAGCCGGCGGGCGAACGCGCCGCGCTGCACACCAGCAACCGGCCGTTGCTGACCGTCGGCGTGATGGCCGCGACGATCATGCAGATCCTCGATTCGACCATCGCCAACGTGGCGCTTCCGCACATGCAGGCCTCGCTCAGCGCCACCGCCGACACGATCACCTGGGTGCTGACCAGCTACATCGTCGCCTCCGCCGTCGCCATCCCGATGACCGGCTGGCTTGCCGACCGCATCGGCAGCCGCAACCTGTTCCTCTATGCCGTGGTCGGCTTCGTGCTCGCCTCGATGCTGTGCGGGCTCGCCATCAACCTGCCCGAGATGGTGGTCTTTCGCGTGCTGCAGGGCATTGCCGCGGCGTTCATGAACCCGCTCAGCCAGACGGTGATGATGGACATCAACCCGCCCTCCAAACAGGCAGGCGCGATGTCGATCTGGGGCATGGGCGTGATGGTCGGGCCGATCCTGGGGCCGGTGATCGGCGGCTGGCTGACCGACAATTACGATTGGCGCTGGTGCTTCTACGTCAACGTGCCGGTCGGCATCGCGACCTTCGCGATTCTTTGGGCGTTGCTGCCGTCGCGCGAGATCCGCCTGCGCCAGTTCGACCTGTTCGGCTTCTCGATGCTGGCGATCGCGATCAGCGTGTTTCAGCTGATGCTCGATCGCGGCCAGACCAACGACTGGTTCGATTCGTGGGAAGTGCGGATCGAGGGCATGGTCGCGCTGTCGGCCGCGTGGATGTTTGTCGTGCACCTGTTCACGGCCAAGAACCCGATGTTCGAACGCAGCCTGTTCGCCAATCGCAACCTGCTGACCGGCATCGGCTTCATGATCGTGATCGGCGTGCTGATGACCGCCTCGCTCGCCTTGCTGCCGCCGATGCTGCAGAGCCTGTTCGGCTATCCCGTGCTGGAAACCGGCATCCTGCTGATGCCGCGCGGTATCGGCATCGTCGCCAGCATGGCGGTGGCCGGGCGGCTGATGAAGCAGAATGTCGATCCGCGGCTATTGGTCGGCGGCGGGCTGATCATCGCGGCCTATTCCTTGTGGGACATGACCGGCTGGACGATCGAGATGGGCTCCACCCCGTTCATCGTCACCGGGCTGGTGCAGGGCGTCGGGTTAGGACTGATCTTCATCCCACTAAACATCATGGCCTTCGGCACGCTGCCGCCGCACCAGCGCACCGAAGGCGCGAGCCTGATGAACCTGTCGCGCAATATCGGCGGGTCGGTCGGCATCTCCGCCGTCACCGTGCTGCTCGCGCGCAATCTGCAGACCAGCCATGCCGAACTGGGCAGCCATGTCACTGCCGGTGGGCTCACCGCCGCTGATCCGCTGGTCGGCTCGATCCTCGGCGGCAGCACCGATGCGGCGCTGGCCATGGCCGACGGCATCGTCAACCAGCAAGCCGCGATGATCGCCTATCTCGACGATTTCAAGTTGATGATGATCCTCACGATGGCCGCGATCCCGCTGGTGCTGCTGCTCAAGCGACCCAAGCCCAAGCCACCTGGTGTGAAGGACGACGCGCCCGCCGTGCACTTCGACTGACCTTGCGCGCGGCCGGCGTTTTCGGCACGCCGGGCGCCATGGACCTGGACGCGCTGCTGCAGCATCTCTTTGCCACCACCGAACTCGACACGCTCGACGATGCCGCCTTCGAGCGCGGCGTCGAGCGGCTGGGCACCGCCTTCGGCACCGAGACGGAGCCGGGGCGGCGGTTCGCCTTGTGGTCGCTACTTCATGCGCTGGGCGATGCACCCGATCCGGCCGTCGCCTTCAAGGATCCACGCGAGCGGCGTGCAGCGGAGGATTACGCGCGTGCCGCCGATCGGGCGGGTCGACCCTGATCGAAACCCTGCCCCTCGCCCAGGCCCGCCGCATCGCGTTGGCAGCGCAGGGCTTCGGCCGCCCGCTTCCGCCGCGCGTTGGCCCGGTACAATTGCGCCGCACGATCGAGCGGCTGGTGCTGCATCAGATCGACAGTGTCAACGTATTGGCGCGCGCGCATTACCTGCCGGCTTTCTCCCGGCTGGGCAGCTACGATCGGGGCTTACTCGAGGCCGCTGCCTGGGGCGCCAAGCGCGAGCGCCGCTTGTTCGAATATTGGGCGCATGAGGCGTCCCTGCTTCCGCTCGACCTGCACCCACTGCTGCGCTGGCGCATGGCGCGCGCCGACCGTGGCGAGGCCGGCTGGAAGGCGATGCGACCCTTCGCCACCGAGCGGCGGGCGGAAGCGGAGGCGATCCTGGCGCGCATCCGCAGCGACGGGCCACTCGCCGCTTCGGATTTCGAGGAAGGCCGCGGCACGTCCGGCTGGTGGGCCTGGGGGCACACCAAGCAGGCGTTGGAATGGCTGTTTTGGGCGGGGCACATCACCACCGCGACGCGCCGCAACAGTTTCGAGCGGGTATATGACCTGACCGAGCGGGTGATCCCGGCGGCCACCCTCACCCTCCCGACCCCGAGCGAAACCGACGCGCAGCGCGCCTTGATCGAACGCGCCGCGGTAGCGCTCGGCGTGGCGACGGAGACCGACCTGCGCGACTATTTCCGCTTGAAGCCGGAGGAGGCGCGTACCGCCGTGCTGGCGCTGGTCGAGGATGGTGAGCTAATCCCGGTGGCGGTCGCCGGCTGGACGAAGACCGCCTATCTATACCGCGACGCCCGGCGCCCGCGGCAAATCCGGGGCGCAGCACTGCTCGTGCCGTTCGACCCACTGGTCTGGGAGCGCGCACGGACCGAGCGCCTGTTCGGCTTCCGCTACCGTATCGAGATCTACGTGCCGGCGGACAAGCGCCTGCATGGCTATTACGTGCTGCCCTTCCTGCTCGACGAGCGGCTCGTGGCGCGCGTGGACCTGAAAGCCGACCGGCAGCGCAAATGCCTGGTGGTGCAACAGATCGGGCTAGAGCCGGGCGCCCCTGCCGAAACGATGGAGCGGCTGGAGGTGGAGCTGCGGCGCATGGCCGATTGGCTGGGGCTGGAGACAGTGCGGCTGCCGGGGTTGTAGCGCCGAATTACTCCGCCGATGTATTCGGGTGAAAAGTGCTCGTGCCTATTCATGCATTTGGTTGGTTATCGACGGTTAGAAAACGCCTAGGTAGCCACGCTGGCGTTGCGTCATTGTATGGGGACAATTACTGGGTCTTCTTTGTCATACTGATTGACAGAGTTGTACCTGCTTGTGAATTCCGTGGATCCAACGAATGCTTGCAGCACAAGATATGCGACCTCGCTGATCGCTTCACTCCTTTCGCGGTCTACCGTGAACGTGGGCGCGCCACCATGCAATGTGGACTGAAAAGTCCGATCGCTTAGCATACTCATTATTGAAGGCCCGCCGTCGGGCATGTGCTTTTCGTGCATCTTGATGGATGCGTGCGCAGGCGCCCCGTGCGCTACTCCCGTCCGAACCGATCTATTCATTGAGGGAAGATATGCTTCGAAGATTTCGCGTGCTTTTAAAAACGACTCTTCGTCCATCGTTGGGGTGATCGTTGGTGACTTTGGGTAGAGTTCCGCTATTTGTCTAAGAACCTCAAAAGCATTGTAGGTGGCTATTATGCCACTCTCGATGGCAATGAACTTCCACTTAATAAATTGACGATGTTGCGGAGAGGAAAATTCAAACGCCTTTCTATTCTCGTCTATACAATCCAGCAGAGCCAGTGCGTCTGAAATCGATCTGCGTAAGATCGTAACGAGAGGATATTGACGCCCAGAAGGTGAGCTACTTCTCGCTCGGAGGCGAGCAAACCGTAGTCGAGAAACATTCTTAAAGTATCGCGCATTTCCGCAGCTTAGTCGAGCGGCGTCTTACATGTTCGCCATACTCAGGACGTTGAGCGCAGCCGCGGAACGAACGTATCTACCCAGCACAAAACGGTACGTGTCGGTTGAGCGGGCGAAGGGAACGCGCCACAAACGTCGGTTCTCGACCGACGTTACGATTGACCCGAAATCGAAATAGAGGGTGGCATGAGAGCAACGTTTTGGCGTTTTGCACACCAGCACTATCAAAGCAGGAAGCCGATGCTCCTAGTTGATGTCGCTGCATTCACATGGTTCGCGTTCTTTGCGCTCGTTTATGGAGCAGCTTGCTGGCTGGCTGATTGCCGGATCTTATAGAGGTGCTTGTCGGGCTGCTCTTAGTAGGTGGCCCGTTGGTGTTGGGAGTGCTCCATCGCCGCATTCGGATCGAAGCGGCCAAGTCACCGGATGCGCTGTATAGAAAGCGCCTGCTTACAACTCGGTGATCTATGGTGTCCGCTTTCCAGCCCACCTCGCCGAAAGCCGCCATTCCGCTTTCAACCACTATCAGACGTGGCTTATGCCCGATCCAGGCTGCACCAGGGGCGGCATGAGGTCCACAGGAGACGATCTGGAGCGGGTGAAGGGAATCGAACCCTCGTCGTAAGCTTGGGAAGCTTCTGCTCTACCATTGAGCTACACCCGCATATCAAGGGCTTGGACCGAAAACCTGCGTGCATCTCACAGATCGGCCGCCGCAGCCTTGCTTGACGGATTGTCAGTGGCACAATCGTGGCCCGCTGGTCAATCTTCACCGCTGGATGCCCGCGAAGTACCGGCCTGCGCTGCCCACGCGACCGTGCGGGCTGTCGCGCATCGCTTTGACGGTTCATAGGCGTCGCTTTTGCGAGTGTGAGCCACGACGATGACCGATCACCGTACGACACCTGGTACGGCAACGCAGGAGCGCCACGCCGATACGCCGGCCCAGAAGACACGCCAGTCGTATCTGACGGTGTTCATCACCTTGCTCGCCATCTGGATGGCCTATGAGTTCCTGACGCCGCTTGCCTGGGCGGCGGTGCTCGCGATCGCCGAGTGGCCGCTCTATCGGCGGCTCTCCGTGAAGATGCCGGGACGGCCGTTGCTGCTGGCCAGCGCCTTTGCCGTCGTTACCGCGCTCTTCGTGATCTTGCCCTTGTCGCTTGCCGCCGTCACGCTGGCGCAGGAAAGCCAGGCGGCGCTCGACTGGCTCAAGCATGCGCAGCAATTCGGCATCGCTGCGCCGGCCTGGCTAGCCGGCGTCCCGCTGATAGGCTCGCGGATTGCGGCTTATTGGCAGCAGCATATCGGCAATCCACAGGCGGCCAATGCCTTGCTCGGGTCGCTCAGCGCGGCGTCGGTGCTCGGCTGGACACGGTCGATCGGCGGCGAAGTCGCGCGCGAGGCGGGGTTGTTTCTCATCACGCTGATGGCGCTGGCGACCTTGTTGTCCCGCGGCGTGACGATCGGCCGGCAGGTCAGGATCGCCGCGCGGAGGAGCTTCGGCACGTTCGGCGGAGAGTTCCTGCACCGCATGCTGGGGGCAGTGCGCGCGACGGTCAACGGCACGATGCTGGTATCGGTTGGCGAAGGGGCAACGATCGGGATCGGCTATTGGGTCGCGGGCGTGCCGCAGCCTTTGTTGTTCGCCACCTTTACGATCGTGCTGGCGCTGATCCCGTTTGGCGCGTGGCTGGCGTTCGGGCTGGCGAGCCTGATCCTGATCGGCAGCGGATCGGTGCTGGCCGGCGCGCTGCTATTTGCCTTTGGCGTGGTGGTGATGACGGTCGGCGACAATGTCGTGCAGCCGTCGGTAATCGGCAGCGCGGTGGAATTGCCGTTCCTGCTGGCGCTGCTCGGCGCATTCGGCGGGCTGGCAGAGCTGGGGCTGGTCGGGCTGTTCGTCGGGCCGGTGATCATGGCCGCGCTGTTGCTGGTCTGGCAGGAATGGATGGACAGCGACGATCAGGGCCGAGCTTAGCCGGTCCGGCCGAGCAATAGGGAGCTGATGTCCGTCGCCGCTTCTTCCGTGACGAAGGGCGCGGTCACGGTCTGGTCCCGGCCCAGGAGTTCGTCGGCATCGCATGCCGCCAGCGGTGCGCCGAACAGATAGCCCTGCGCCTCGCGGCAACCCAGGTCGTGCAGCGTCGCGCGGACGGAGTCGGTCTCCACCCCTTCGGCGATGACGCTCAGCTGGAGGCTCTCCGCCAGCCGGATCATGGCCGAGACCATGCGATGGGCCGACTCGTCGGTATCCACGTTGACGACGAACGAGCGATCGATCTTGAGCTTGTCGAACGGCAGCATGCGCAGATGCTGGATCGACGAATAGCCGGTCCCGAAATCGTCGAGCGACAGCGACACGCCTTGGTTCTTCAGCGATTCGACGATCCGTTGGGCGGCGGCAGGATCGGAAATCAGCGCATTTTCGGTGATCTCCAGACTGATCCGCGGCGGCGGGAACCCGTGCCGCGTGAACACCGCCAGGATCTTTTCCGATAGCCACGGATCGCGAAACTGGATCGGGGACACGTTGATCGCGATCGTCAGCCCGGCCGGCCAGCGCGCGGCGTCGATGCACACTTGCTCGAGCAGCTTGAGCATCAGGTCGCCGATCAGGCCGCATTGCTCGATGACCGGGATAAACCGGCCGGGGTCGACCGTCGAACCATCGGCGCGCGTCCACCGTGCCAGCATCTCGAAGCCGACGATGCGGCCAGACGCCAGGTCGACGATCGGCTGATAAAACGGATGAAAGGCGTCGGTCCGGATCTCGGCGCGCATCTCGCGCTCCAGCACGGCGCGGGCGGCGAGTTCCTCGCCCATGCGGGGTTCGAACGCACTGTGGCGCGAGCGACCGAGCGACTTGGCATTGTACATCGCGATGTCGGCATGTTGCATCAGCGCTTCGCGGGTGGCGGCATCGGCGGGGTAGCGCGAGATGCCGATGCTGGCGCTGATATGATGCGAGAAATGATCGATCACAAACGGCGCCGCCATCTCCCGCACCAGCCGGTCGGCCATCGCCACCGCCGCCCGCTGCGCCTTTTTCGAGAGCTCCATCGTCACGGCAAATTCGTCGCCGCCCAGGCGATAGGGGACACCAAGCGTGCCGACGATCGCGGTCAGCCGGTTGGCCACCGCCTGGAGCAGCCGATCGCCGGCACCGTGCCCGTAGGCGTCATTGACCCCTTTGAACAAATCGAGATCGAGCATGAACAGATAGAGTTGCGTACCCCGGGCCGGCCGAGCCAGGCTCGCATCGAGCCGTTCGCTCAGCGCGCGGCGATTGTCCAGCCCGGTGAGCGGATCGCGATAGGCCAGCTCTTGCGCCTTGAGCTCCGCCGCGCGTGCCCGCTCCTGCTCCGCCAGCATGTCCGAGCGGGACTGGAGCACTTCCTTGAAGCCGGCATGACTGGTCGACAAAGTGCGCAGGATCAACAGCGCGACGATCAGGAAATTCGCCCCGACACTGAACAGCGACCATTCGGACGAGATCATCAGCCGGATCGTCACCGGCATAACCCCGAACAGCAACACGACATAGCCGGCCAGCGGCAGCGCCTGCAGGCAGAAGCAGCAGCTGATCGCACCGACGAACACGTAGAACGAAATCGACACGCTGCGCATCGCATCCGCTTCGGAGAATAACAGCGATCCCCAGACGCCGAACACGATGCTGAGCACGGCCGCCGAAATAACGGTCCCGCGCAAGTAGCGCTGCACGTCACGCGGTGCAGCGGAGATCGATCTGCGGCGCACCCACAGCGCTGCGCGAACGATGATCGCGATCGACACCAATGTCGGAATGCCGAAGCTCATGCCGAGCGGAACGTCTCGAAAAGATTCGAAGCCCAGGAACAGCACATTGATGAACATCAGCGCATACATCAGCGGGATCTGGCGGCGCAGCGTGACATACTGTTCGAGCAGAAACTCGTCAGATGGCGGCGCTCGGCGCATTCTTATGTCAGGCAGCCACTGGAGCATCATTCGCGTTTCCCTAGCAGCCGTCCTTATAGGCAAGGCATTGACAATACCTTGCAAGTTGCCCCGCTGCCGTCACCGTGAACTCGAAAAAACCGCAATCATTTTAAGTGTTTCTGCCTTCACCATATTTTATGCGCGCTCGACGTAGGCCGGGCCCGAGGAGATCAGATTTTGATCAGGGCGTCGAATCGAGCCGGACGAGCAAAAACCCATTTGGAGATCTTATGGGCATTGCTCGGCACCGCGCTGCTGAGCATTTTGTGCGTCCGCAGTGAAGCGTTCGAAAAACTAGCGGCCTTCGTAAAACGATATGATGCCTGGCCAGTGGACGGTGCGATCGTCGTCCTGCTTTGCGTCGGTTTTGCCACAGGGATCATGCTTGTCCGACGCTCCCGCGACCTGCGCCGGGAAGTCGCCCGGCGGCGCGTAGCTGAAAAGGCGACCGCCGATCTCAGCCGACAGTCGCTTTCCTACAACATGGCCGAACGCCGTCATCTCGAAGAAGCAGTACGAGCCAACGAGCAGCGCCTCGAGAGCATTCTGGCAACCGCCCATCAGTCGATCGTGACGATCGACCAACACGGCATTGTCAGTGGATGGAACAGGCACGCCGAACTGACTTTCGGATGGAGCGCCGAAGAAGCGATCGGGCATCGCATGTCGGAGCTGATCGTGCCGCACGATTTGCGTTCGGCGCATGAAGGCGGGCTTGCGCGCTTCATGCAAAGCCGTACGGCGCGACTGATCGGCACCCAGATCGAGGTCACGGCCCAACGCCGCGACGGCGACGTCTTTCCGATCGAGCTTGCGCTCAGTGCCACCAACATCGGCGAAGACTGGCAGTTCACCGCCCTGATTCAAGATGTTTCGGAGCGTCGCGCGCAGACGGAATTGTTCGAAAACGCCTTCGATCACGCACCGATCGGCATGGCGCTGGTGGCGCTCGACGGCCGGCTGATGAAGCTGAACGCGGCATTTTGCGACTTGGTCGGCTATTCGGCGGACGAAGCCAGGACGCTCGACTTCCAGAAGATAACCCATCCCGACGACCTGCAAGCCGACCTGCATCTGCTGGATGCGCTGATTGCCGGCACGATCCCCTCCTATCAACTGGAAAAGCGGTATATCCGCAAGAGCGGCCGCGTCCTGTGGTCCAAGCTGTCGGTTTCGATGGTCGTGGGGGAAGACGGAGAACCCAAGCACTTCATCTCCCAGGTCCAGGATCTTTCCGCAGAGCGCGAGGCCGAGGCGCGCTACCGCCTGCTCGCCGACAGCGCGAGCGACATGGTCGGCCTGTATTCCATGGACGGGCGTTGCTCCTACATGTCGCCCTCCAGCCAGAAGATCCTAGGCTACCCGCCGGAACATCTGGTGGGCAAGACGGTGTTCGAATTCATGGGCCGGGAGCATCGTGCGGCGATGGCTGCGGCCACGGCACGGTTGCAGGCCGCGCCGGCGGGGTCCACGGCGACCCACCTCACCTGGCTGCGTCACAAAGACGGCCATCTCGTCCCGATCGAATTCGCCGCGCGCATCGTGACGGGCGAGGATGACGAACCCCGCATCGTTTCGGCCTGCCGCGACGTAACGGCCCGTATGACCGCTTTGGCGGCACTGGAGGACAGCAATCTGGAGCTGACCCGCGCGCATCGCACGGGGGAACGATCGGCAGAGCTGGCCAAGGAAGCAGAGGCGCTGTTCAGGGGCATTTTCGAGGGCTCGTCGGACGAGAACTTCGTCTGCGACCTGGTCGATGATACGTTTCTGATGAACACCATGAACGCAGCGGCAGAACGCGCGCTGGGCATCACGACCGAGGATGCGTGTGGAAAGGATCTGACCGCTCTGTTCCCAGCCGCCATCTCGGCCAGGATGACGAGGGACCTGCGGGAAGCAGTGGCGTTCGGGGAAGCCGGGCGCATGGTGGAGCCGCGGACGGTCGTGCGAGAGGGAAGCACCTTCGATATCCGGCTGGTGCCGCTGCAAAGCGAACGCGGCTTGGTGCGCCGGGTATTCGTCAGCAAGCGCGACATCAGCGACCAGAAGCGCGCCGAACAAGCCGCGCTGCAAGCCAATGTGCTGATGCAAGCGGCCGGGAAGATCGCGCACATGGGGTTCTGCACGTACGATCTGTCGACACAGGCAATGACCTGGTCGGACGAACTGTGGACCATCCTCGATTACGATCCGACGTGCGATACGGCGACGGTCGAGAACCTGATCAGCCGGCGCCATCCCGACGACAATGCGCAGGCGGCGCAAATCCTGGCCGACGCCATCGCCAACGGCGCGGAGGCCTATGAAAGCAGTTACCGCCTGCTGCTTCCCAACGGCGTGATCCGGCACGTACTGACGCGCGGCACGATCCAACGGGAAGGCAATGTAGCAGTCGGCGTGTTCGGCGTGATGCTCGACATTTCGGCGCTGAAGCATGCCGAGCAAAAGGCGCGGGAAAGCGATTCCCGCTATCGGCTGATGGCGGAAAACTCGAGCGACATCATCGTCACCAGCGACCTGGACGGTCGCACCACGTTCGTATCACCATCGTCGCAATCGGTGACGGGCTATACGAGCGAAGACCGGATGGGGGCCGAGCCCGACAACATCACCCATCCCGACGACATCGTCGAGCTACGCGAAACATTCCGCGCACTGTGGAACGGCGCCAGCGGGAAGTGCGTGCGGTGGCGGGCATGGCACAAGACCGCGAAACGCTGGGTGTGGGTGGAATCGAGCCCGGCGCTGCTGCGCGATCCGGCGACCCAGGTCCCAACCGGCTATCTGGACGTGATCCGGGATGTGACCGCGCAGAAGGAGCAGGAAAGCGCGCTCGCCGAAGCCAGGCTGGCGGCGGAGGACGCGATCAACTCCAAGGAAGGTTTCCTGGCGAACATGAGCCACGAACTGCGCACCCCCCTCAACAGCATCATCGGGTTTTCGCGACTGCTCGACCAAAGCACCGGCCTTGCCCCCGAAGATCAGCGAAGGGTCCGCCTGGTGCACCGCGCCGGGATGGCGTTGCATGCCGTGGTCGACAACGTGCTCGATTTCTCGAAGCTCGAGGCCGACAAGCTGGCGCTGCATTGCTCGCCATTCGACGTGGCCGGCTTCTTCTCGGGCACAAGTTCCCTGATGGAGCCCCAGGCGGCGGCACGCGACGTGACCCTCAGCGTCCATGTCGATCCGGCCATTCCGCACCGGCTGGTGGGCGATCACGGACGCCTGCGGCAAATCCTCCTCAACCTGTTGTCGAACGCGATCAAATTCTCGCGCGGTACGGTAAAAACCAACGTGCTTCGCACCGCCGGGGAAGATGGCACCGTCCGCCTGCGCGTCGAGGTCATCGATACCGGGAGCGGATTGTCGCCGGACAAGATCGCCACCTTGTTCAATCGTTTCGCCCAGGCGCATGCCTCAATTGCCTCCCATTATGGCGGTACCGGCCTTGGACTGGTGATTTCCCGGCAATTGGTGACACTGATGGGCGGCGAGATCGGCGTCATCAGCGAGGTCGGCACGGGTTCGACCTTCTGGTTCGAAGTTTCCCTGCCGATCGCCGCGCAGAACGCATCCTGCCCAGACGAGCCCGTCGCCGCTCGGTTATCCCTCGCCGGCAAGCGCATCCTGGTGGTGGACGACGTCGATCTCAACCGTGAACTGATGCTCGCCATGCTGTCTGGCTATGGCTGCGACGTCGAATTGGCTGAGGATGGCATGGAAGCGCTCGACGCGGTGGCGGAGCAGGTGTTCGACCTGATCCTGATGGATTGCCAGATGCCGGTGATGGACGGCTTTACCGCCACGCGCGCGCTCCGGCGTCAGACCGGCTATGCCGCGACGATGCCGATCGTCGCGCTGACGGCAAGCGCACAACCCGAGCACCTTGCGCGCTGTCGCGAGGCGGGCATGGACGAACATCTCACCAAGCCGCTCGATCCGGGCAAATTGGAGGAGGTGTTGCTGCGCTATCTGGACGGTGCCGGGGCGCAACCAGAGAATGAGGCACCACCGTCCGGCCATACCGACGAGGCGCCCGCCGCCCCGCGCGCGGAAACAGACGAGCCCACAAAGGCCCCCGCCCCGAGCGGAACACTGCAGCAGCGTTACGCCGCGCGGCGATCGTCGACGCTGGAGGCGCTCGACGCCATGGTGCGGGCCGGGCGATTTACCGATCGGGAGATCGACGACCTGGCCGTGATGGCGCACAATCTCGCCGGCACGGCCGGCATGTTCGGGGAAGCCGAACTGGGCGATGCCGCAGCCGCGCTGGATGACGGATTGAAGGAATGGCCGCACGTCGAGCGCGCAGACCGGCTCCGTCAGTGCGCGGATGACATGCAGCGGATTGTCGGCGCGATGCGCGTTGCCTCAGGCGGCTAAGGGCGCCGAGCGTTACCGTGTCGGCTTGGGCACGCCGCTGACATGGAACACGCCGCCGCGCTGCAGCTCGATCACGTATTGTGCGCCGCCGTCGCATTCCACCGCCCAGACCGGCTTGCCCTCGATCTTGCCGCGCGGCACCACCTGCACGATGGTCTGGCAGGCATAATCCGCGTCCTGGATCGCGCGGAAGAAGGTGGTGCGTTGCAGGGGCGCGCTCAGATTGGCGATCTGCGCCTCGACCGGGTCGGGCGCAACGTCTGCCGCTGCGCTATTGCCGGTCGGGCCGGGTCCGCCACAGCCGGCGAGCAGCACACAGGCGATCGCGATGGTCGTTGATCTGGCGTTCACGTCTTCGCTCCTGAGCCCAAGGTTTCAGATACCGCCGGCAACGACGGTGCGGCCGGTTGCCTCGATCTCGCGCGTCAGATCAACGATGCATCGCTCGAGAAGTTCTGCATCGGTCGCGCGCACGACGAAATTGGCCCCGGTCCGGCCATCGCGGAAGAACGGGTAACTGCCGATTGCGACGCCAGCATGGCTCTTCTCGACCGCACGCAGCAATTCGGCGACCTCGCTCTCGCCGACCCAGCAGCCGATCGTCTTGGACAGGACCGGCAGCCCGCCTTCCAGCGTGCCGGTCAGCGCATCCAGCATGCCGGCGGTGATGTGCGGCACACCCGCCATGATGAACACGTTGCCGAAGCGAATGCCCGGTGCCCCCGACATGCGGTTTTCGATCAGGTCGGCGCCTTTCGGCACGCGCGCCATGCGCTTGCGCGCTTCGGTGAAGCCACCGCGGGTCTCATAATATCGCTCCAGTACTGCCACCGCCTTGGGGTGGAATACCACGTCCACGCCAAGCGCCTCGGCGATCGCATCGACGGTGATGTCGTCATGCGTCGGTCCGATCCCACCGGTGGTGAAGAGGTAATCGTTGCGCGCCCTGAGCGCGTTCACCGCCTCGACGATCGCATCCGTCCGATCCGGCACGATGCGCACCTCGGCCAAGCGGATGCCCTGCACGTTCAGCCATGACGCGATCTGCGCAACATTCTTGTCCTGCGTGCGGCCCGACAGGATCTCGTCGCCTATCACCGCAAGCGCGGCCGTCCAGATGCGTGTGGTCATGACCTTGGCATAGACCGTGCGTGCCATCTCGCAAAGCCCAACGGCGCGCGCTATATCACTGCCATGACCGACTATGTAACCGTTACGGCCGACGCGCCGATGAGCCGCACCGGCGCGATCAAGCTCCATGGGCGCGCCGCCTTCGATGCCATGCACAAGGCTGGGCGGCTTGCTGCCGAGACACTCGACATGCTGGTGCCGCACGTCGTGCCCGGCGTATTCACCGGCGAGCTCAACGATCTGATCCACCGCTTCATTGTGGATCGCGGCGGCGTGCCCGCCACGCTTGGCTATCGTGGCTATACGCATGCCAGCTGCATCTCGATCAACCATGTCGTGTGTCACGGCATCCCCAGCCCTAAGGCGTTGAAGAGCGGCGATATCGTCAATATCGACGTGACGCCGATCGTGGATGGCTGGCACGGCGATTCGAGCCGGATGTATCTGGTCGGCGACGTTCCGATCAAGGCGCGGCGGCTGGTCGACGTCACCTATGAATGCCTGATGGTCGGCATCGAACAGGCGCGCCCCGGCAACACGATGGGCGATGTGGCGCATGCCATCCAGGCCCATGCCGAGCGCCACCGCTACGGCGTGGTGCGCGATTTCTGTGGCCATGGCCTCGGGCAGCTGTTCCATGACGCGCCCGAAGTGGTGCATGTCGGACGCCCGGGCACCGGGCCGGAGCTGAAGCCGGGCATGATCTTCACGATCGAGCCGATGATCAATATCGGCCGCCCGGACGTGAAGCTGCTCGACGATGGCTGGACGGCAGTGACCCGCGACCGATCGCTGTCGGCACAGTTCGAGCATTCGATCGGCATCACCGAGGACGGCTGCGAGATCTTCACCTCCAGCCCGGGCGGGTTCGACAAGCCGGCTTATTGAGGCGCCGAGTTCGTTCGGGAAGCGCGTCAGTAGCAGGCGCGCAGTTATACGGTGGCGGCGGAATTCTTCGTCGACCCGGACTTGTTCCGGGGTCCACGGCTCCGCAAGATCAGCGGCCTAGAGGTTGCGCCACGGTAGACCCCGGAACAAGTCGGCGGTTGTAGCCTTCGACCAAGTAATTCGCCGTCATCCCGCGTAGGCGGGGATCCATATACTCGAACGTCTGCATTTCAGCCGCTAAGCCCGCCACTATGGATCCCCGCCTTCGGGGGGATGACGATCCATGTCTCAAAGGGATAGTTGTCGAACAAGTCCAGGGTGACGCTAAGGGGGATAACACCGCTCGTTTATGCACGCCTTAACCGCAGGCAGCACGCCGCTTGCCCGAAAACGAGGCACACACCTCTAATTGCCGCTCTGTTAGGCAGACGCCGACACCCAAGACCGCCGGCTGCACCCTGCCCCGCCCCTCTCGCGCAACTGGCACGGTTGTTGTAAACCACGGCGGCGGGGCGCTGTGTTTCGCGCAGTCGAGTGAGGACCAAGCCACGTGAAGAAGATCGAAGCGATCATCAAGCCGTTCAAGCTTGATGAGGTGAAGGAGGCGCTGCACGAGGTGGGTGTCAGTGGCATCACGGTGACCGAGGCCAAGGGCTTCGGCCGGCAGAAGGGCCACACCGAGCTGTATCGCGGCGCCGAATATGTCGTGGATTTCCTCCCCAAGGTGAAGCTGGAAGTGGTCGTCGAGGACGCGCTGGCCGAGCGCGTGGTCGAGGCGATCGCTGCCGCGGCACAAACCGGGCGCATCGGCGACGGCAAGATCTTCGTCATTCCGGTCGAGACGGCACTGCGCATCCGCACCGGCGAACGCAACGAGGATGCGATTTGACGCGGCGCAACATTCCATGACAGCGTGACCGCGCAGGCGGCAGAGGACGATCGATTCTGCCGCACGAACATTCGAACACGAAAGGCATTTGGTTTATGGCGAATACGGCAAAAGACGTCCTGAAGATGGTCGCGGACGAGGAGATCGAGTGGATCGATCTGCGCTTCACCGATCCCAAGGGCAAATGGCAGCATCTGACCATGGTTGCCGGCGTCGTCGGCGAGGACGAACTGGATGACGGCTTCATGTTCGACGGCTCCTCGATCGAGGGCTGGAAGGCGATCAACGAGTCCGACATGATCCTGAAGCCCGATCTCGACGCCGTGTGGATCGATCCCTTCTCGGCCACGCCGATGCTGATCCTTGTGTGCGATATCGTCGAGCCGTCGACGGGCGAGCTCTATGCCCGCGATCCGCGCTCGACCGCCAAGCGTTCCGAAGCCTACCTCAAGACCACTGGCATCGGCGACACGATCTATATCGGGCCGGAAGCCGAATTCTTCATGTTCGACAACGTGCAGTTCGAGACGAGCTACGCCACGTCCTACTACAAGATCGACGATATCGAGCTGCCGACCAATACCGGGACCAGCTATGAGAGCGGCAATCTCGGCCACCGCCCACGCGCCAAGGGCGGCTATTTCCCGGTCGCACCGGTCGACTCCGCGGTCGACATCCGTGGCGAGATGGTCTCGACCATGCTCGAAATGGGTCTGCCGTGCGACAAGCACCACCATGAGGTCGCCGCCGGCCAGCACGAACTCGGCCTGACCTTCGGCACGCTGACCACCACTGCCGATCGCATGCAGATCTACAAGTACGTCTGCCACAATGTCGCGCAGGCCTACGGCAAGACGGTCACGTTCATGCCCAAGCCGATCAAGGAAGATAACGGCAGCGGCATGCACACGCATCTGTCGATCTGGGATGGCGGCACGCCGTTGTTCGCCGGCAACGGCTATGCCGGCCTCAGTGACACCTGCCTGTATTTCATCGGCGGGATCATCAAGCACGCCAAGGCGCTCAATGCCTTTACCAACCCGTCGACCAACAGCTACAAGCGCCTGGTCCCGGGCTATGAAGCGCCTGTGTTGCTCGCTTACTCGGCGCGCAACCGCTCGGCGTCGTGCCGCATTCCGTACGGCACCGGCGCCAAGGCAAAGCGCGTCGAAGTGCGCTTTCCCGACGCGATGGCCAACCCGTATCTCTGCTATGCGGCGCTGCTGATGGCCGGCCTCGACGGGATCCAGAACAAGATCCATCCCGGCGAAGCGATGGACAAGAACCTGTACGACCTGCCGCCGGCGGAACTGGCCAACGTGCCGACCGTCTGCGCGTCGCTTCGCGAGGCGCTCGAGACCTTGGCCTCGGATCACGATTTCCTGCTCAAGGGCGACGTGTTCACCAAGGACCAGATCGAGTCGTACATCGAACTGAAGATGGAAGAGGTCGCGCGCTGGGAAATGACCCCGAGCCCGGTCGAGTTCGATATGTACTACAGCTACTGAGCGCGGCCACGACCGCGCGGTGCGCGCAAGCGCATAGTAGCTGTCGGCCGGCCTCGCTATAGCGAGGACCGACGGCGCGGCTTCGTCGCGCCGCTACCAAACAAAAAGGGCGTCCGGATTCACACCGGGCACCCTTTTTAATACGTGTTCTTTCTTTACAGCTGTTTGACTGAGCATCGTCAGTCGATCAGGTGCATGAAGCGGCGGAAACGCTCATCGTCTTCGAAGCGCCTCGTGAAGCCGGCCGACATCCTGTTTGCGACAGCGCTTGTCGGGGTGCTGCTTACGGTCATCATATTGCCAACCAGCAGTTTCGTTGTCGACACCATCGCTAGAGTTCGCGGCTATCAATCCTGCCCGCCATCTCAGGATTGGGAAAGACATGCGCCGTTCCGGTGTGCGGCTGGATGGACGCTGCCGTGAGAAAATCCAGCGCGGGTAGGGGCTCCACGGGCGTCAACTGGCAGCACAACCACGCCCGAGGCAAGTTGCTCCGATCCGAAAGTACGAATTTTTCGGGGTAGTAGCCGTACTGCCCCTGACTTACGTCCGCACCGTATGAACACGGTTGTGAAGGAAGGCGTCGGCGCGCTTACGGAGAAGCAGAAGCAGACCCTTCGCCTTATAGTACGCGGTCACGACGCGAAATCCACCGCGCGCAGCCTGGGCTTGTCGGTCCCTACGATCAACGAACGACTTCGCGACGCACGGCGCAAGATGGCGGTGTCGAGTAGCCGCGAGGCGGCACGTCTGCTGCTGGAGGCCGAAGGCGGCGGCATGGCGTCGGACCCCAATTTGTCTGGAGACATGGAATTCGGGGCAGACGCGACGTGCCCGCCGGTGGATGAGGAAGCGGCGCCGACCAGCGGCGCGGGCGGGCGCACCGCCATCCATGGATCATCATCGGAGGCTTTCTTATGACGCTTGTTCTTGACCTTTTGGCGCTACTTGCCGCGCCGCAAGTCGCTACTGCTCCAGCGCCGACCGCGCTTACGTCAGCCGAAACTCCAAACCCCGAGGTGCTGGACTCGGCGCGGGACTTTCTGGCCTTGGTGGATCAAGGCCGGTTGGACGACAGCTACAAGGCGACCGGCACGGCATTCCGCAAACTGAACACGCCACAGGTTTGGGCGGCAGCATCCGAAAAGGCCCGCACGCCGCTGGGCGTGGTAATCGCACGCACCTTTGTCAGCCAAGAGAACCTGCCCGCTCCGCCTGCCGGCTACGAGGCGGTGAAGTTCCGTACCAGCTTCGCCAACAAGGCCGAGGCAGTCGAGACGGTCACGCTGGAGCGAGAAGTTGGCCGTTGGCTCGTCGTAGGCGTGACAATCGGGTAGGATCGAACCTGGGAGAGGTTGATTGCGCACACCGCCGCGGGGCAGTGCGCGATCAGCCTCCACCACCGCCAACCGCCGCCTGAACCCGCAACCGCGGGAACACCACCTCGATCGGCTTGGTGTCGGGCAGCACATAGACATAGCCGCCCTTCTTCTGGAATGCCGGGCGCAGCGTCCTGGCGTAGAAGGCCGCGGGCACGTTGATGCAGCCGAAGGTGATGCGATTGTCCGCCGCCGTCGGCGACAGCATGCGTTCGCGCCGCCGCTCCTTCTTGCTGGCGCCCGGCGGAATCGGGTGGAGCGCCACCGACGTGGCATAATCCACCCACAGGATCCGCTCCTTGCCGACCGGCCTTCCGAACTTGGCGAGGAAACGGCCCGCCGGCGTCGTCTTTTCCGCGGGGCCGATCTCGGCGAGGTTCTTGCTGCCGATGCCAGGGGTCGCGTCGTCCCCCACGGCGATGCCGATCAACACCGGCACCTGGCCGCGCGCCTGGCCCTTGGCGTCGAACATCAGCAGCGACGCCGTGGCTTTATCGACGATGATATAGGGCAGCGCATGATTGTCGCCCGACGCCACGACCCAATCGGCCACGCGCAGTGCCGCCGCCGACGCGCCGATCTCCGGTGCGGCCACCGGTGCGGCGGCTTGCATCGACGCAAGCGGCCGCGCGCCCGCCGCCAATTGCATGAGCAGCGCGACACCGGCCAGCGCGCGAAAGACGGGAATCAACATTGCGATACGCTCGACATGAATCGGCCGTCCCCCAGAGGGAACGGCCGACGAGGAAATCAATGTGCTGCAGCCCGCGGGCTGCCGCATGCGATCAGTTGCGCGGGCGCTTTGCCGGCTTGCGCTCCTGCGCCTGCAGGCGCTGGTCGATACCATCCACGCGACCGGTGAGTTGGTCGAGCCGCTGGCCATTGTTCTGCAATTGCCCGGAAGCCGCCTGCGCCTCGGCCAGCGCCGATTTGGCGACGCCGTCGGTTTCCTGCAATCGCGTCTCGAGCGTATCGACGCGCTGGCTCACCGGCGCGATCTGCTCCCGGACATAGGATTTCGTGGCGCACCCGCCGAGGCCAACCGCACCCACCAGGATCACGGCTGCAGGAACGAATTTCGATACGAATGGGGACATGTTTCTTCCAATCACTAACCAAGGGTGGAAGCCAAGCCGAGCGGCCCGATTTGAACAATCCGCATTATGACCGGTCGTGCATCTTCTCGGCTCAGCGGATCGTGTCGGGGCCTGCTACCTGGCCGGCCGCCTCGCGTCGGGAGCGAACGGGTCCGTCGGTATATCGTCGGGCCGATCCTTGCGGGCTCCACCGCCGGCGATCTTCACCTTGTGAATCCACACGCAGCGGCGCAATTCCGCCACCGCAGCACCGCTGCCCTCAAGTCTCAATTGCTCAACCGGCACGTCGCCGCGGGAGATGCGGAGGACCTTGGAGGAAGCGAAATAGGCGGGAAACTTTGCCTCGAAGGTGGTGACGAACCCGCGCTTCCCTTCCGAAGCCATACCCACCGCGATGTGGTTGGCGTAACCGCCGGTCGACAGGCGAAAGTTCAATTTCATCTGTTCTCTCGGCTTAATCGACCAGTTGGCGTTCAGGACAGACAGGTGATTGGTGCCGTCGACATCCAGCCCGAGCAGCAGCGTGGTGCCCCCCGCCCGTTCAAATTCCCTGGTCAGGAAGCAACCCAGCTTGTCCCTGCTTGCGGTAACCGTCCAGCCGCCGACATCCCGCGCGGCATAATCCTGCGCGTTTGCAGGGCCGATGGCGAACAGCCCTGCGACGACGATCAATGCGCCAGTGGTCCTCGGAAATTGAGATCGATCATTCGAACCAATATTGTGGATAGTCAGCTGTGGCATCGGCATCCGCATAGTCTCCCCGACGACATTAGCCGGCGGCGGCGCCCTTGACCACGCGCGCCGTTGCTCCGCGGTCCAAACTTCTGTTCGCCTGCAACGGCAACCTCGCGTCGGCCCGAGCGCAGCAAGCTCAGTGCTCGCCGCCCTCAGGCGCCCGCATGGCTCGCACCGCCACCCATCGTCCATTTCGTTCGGCCAGCCACACGCGCAATTCGCACCCGTCGGCGCGCCATATCATCTCCGCAACTTCGCGCTTCAGATCTCCAGGCGCCAATAGCACGTTACGCACGGACATCCTCACCGCATCCGTCGCTTCACCCAGAACAAACCGGTCAGTAGTGGCCGGCGAACCGTAATGCGTCTTGAGGGTGTCAAAGGTTTGCCCTAGCGGCGCGTCCGGCGCATCGGACGGAATTGGACAGTTTGCGGACCATCGATGGTCTGTGGCCAAAAGGCGCTTTGCTGCAGCGCCCTCCCCACGCGCGGCCGCGCCAGCAACCACTGATTGACGAGCGAGCGACCGCCCGGCCTCATCGCCGCTCACTGTCGCCGCAACACGCGGCCCGTCGTAACCCGCCGCCAGTACGCCAAAGAGGATCGTCAGCCAGACTGTCGACTGCATCACCGCCCGTTCGGCAGTGCGTCCACGTGTCCCATGGCGCTCTCCTCCAATCCTTATTCTCGCCAGCAAAGCCGATACGTTGTGGAAAGAAAGACTTCGGATCAATCCGGCTACACCACCAACACCGTCGCCCCGCGCGTGTTTCCCGCCTCCAGCGCACGGTGCGCGTCCGCCGCGTTCTCCAGCGCGAAGGTCTGCCCGATCTCCGGCACGATTGCCCCGGTGCGCAACATCTCGAACAGCCGCGCGACGCCGGCCTGTCGTTCCTCCGCAGTCACATAATAATGGAACAAGGTGGGTCGCGAGACAAACAGCGAACCCTTGGCTGCGAGCACGCCCAGATCGACGCCATCCACCTTGCCGCCGGCATTGCCATAGCTGACGATCAGGCCGCGCCGTGCTGCGCTATCGAGTGAAACCTGCCAGGTCGCCTTGCCCACACCATCGAGGATCACCGGCACGCCTGCGCCGCCCGTGATCTCGCGCACGCGGCCGGCAGTATCCTCTTCCTTGTGCAGGATGACGTGATCGGCGCCCGCGGCACGCGCCTGGGCGGCTTTCTCGTCGCTGCCTGCGGTGCCTATCACCGTCGCGCCGATCGCTTTCAGCCAGCCGACGAGCAGATGCCCGACACCGCCTGCCGCGGCATGGACCAGGACGGTCTGGCCGGGCTGCACCTTGGCGCAGCGCTCGATCAGGAATTCCGCGGTGCAGCCCTTCAGCAGCAAGGCGGCAGCAGTCTGGTCGTCCACGTCATCGGGTAATGGCAGCAGCGTGTCGGCCGGCAGGTTGCGCGCCGTGGCATAGGCGCCAAGCGTCGGGCCGAACGTCCCCACCCGGTCACCGGGGGCGAAGTGCGTCACCCCCTCGCCCACTGCCTCGACCACGCCGGCGGCCTCCGATCCCAGGCCGCCTGGCAGCTTGGCCGGGTAAAGTCCGGTGCGATGATACACGTCGATATAGTTGAGCCCGACCGCGATATTGCGCATCCGCACCTCGCCCGGCGCGGGATCCGGCAGGTCGACATCGATCCAGTCGATCACCTCGGGTCCACCGGTGCGGCTGATCTGGGCGGCGCGGGTCATGGCGTATCTCCTGGCTCGTCGCCCATCCTAGACCATGCGTTTCGAGTTGCAACGCCCCGCCCCACGCGTCATCTAGTCACGCAACCGTACCGCACATTCAAAAGCGTGGAGACGATGATGAAGAGCTACCTCAAGCATTATATCGACGGCGCCTGGGTCGATAGCGACGGGGGCACGCGCCATGCGGTGATCGATCCCGCGACCGAACAGCCGGTGAGCAAGATCATGCTTGGTAGTCATGCGGACGTCGACAAGGCAGTCGCAGCGGCCAGGCGTGCGTTCGAGAGCTTTTCGCGCACCAGCGCGGCCGATCGTGCGGCTCTGCTGGGCCGCATCATCGAGGAATATAAAGCTCGCATCCCCGATCTCGCACAGGCGACGAGCGAAGAGATGGGCGCGCCGATCGGCTTTGCCACGGCAGCGCAGGCACCGGCCGGCCTCGGCTATTTCCTCGGCACGCTAAAGGCGCTGAACGAGTTCAGCTTCGAGGAGATGGACGGCAAGACGCGCGTGGTGCACGAGCCGCTGGGCGTCGTGGCAATGATAACGCCGTGGAACTGGCCGCTCAACCAGATCTGCGCGAAAGTCGCCCCGGCACTTGCCGCCGGCGACACGATGGTGCTGAAGCCGTCGGAGGAAGCACCGGGCTGCGCGGTGATCCTGGCCGAGATCCTCGACAAAGCGGGCGTGCCGGCGGGTGTGTTCAACCTCGTCAACGGCGATGGTCAGACGGTCGGCGCGGCGCTGTCCACGCACCGCGATGTCGACATGGTGAGCTTCACCGGATCGACCCGCGCCGGCATCGCCGTGGCACAGGCGGCCGCTGCCACCGTCAAGCGCGTGCATCAGGAACTGGGCGGCAAGGCGCCGAACCTGGTGCTGCAGGGCGCCGATCTTGCCGCCGTGCTGCCGCCCACGCTGCAGGGCGTGATCGCCAATTCGGGGCAGAGCTGCATCGCGCCGACCCGCCTGCTGGTGCACACGAGCCAGGTGGCTGACGCGACGCAAGTGGTGAAGTCGATCATGGAAAGCGTAAGCGTCGGTAACCCGAACGAGATGGGTGCGCATATCGGGCCGGTGGTCAACAAGGCGCAATACGACAAGATCCAGGGACTAATCCAGTCGGCGATCGACGAGGGCGCGACACTCGTCACCGGCGGCACCGGGCGCCCGGATGGCCGCAATGCGGGGTATTTCGTCAAGCCGACGCTGTTTGCCGATGTCACTCCTGGCATGCGTATCGCGCGCGAGGAGGTGTTCGGGCCGGTGGCGACGATTACTGCCTATGACGATGAAGAGCATGCCATCCGCCTGGCCAACGATACCGAATACGGGCTGTCGGCGACGATCTCCGGCGACCCCGCCGAAGCTGCACGGATCGCGCCGCGGCTACGTGCGGGCATGGTGACGATCAATGGCTGGTCGGGGGGCGGCGGCGCACCGTTCGGCGGCTACAAGCAATCCGGCAACGGTCGCGAGGGCGGCAAATACGGGCTGGCCGATTTCATGGAGATCAAGGCCGTTATCGGCGCGCCGGTTTGACCGAATGACGACGATCGATGTGCTGATGCCCGTTGCCGGCAACGCCTATGCGGCGACCGCTCCGGCCTATCTCGACACCTACCGCCCGGCCTTCGCCGCGCACGGCCTCACGCTGAACGGCGTGCCGTGGGACGAAGCCGCGGGCACTGCCGATGCGACGCTGGCGCTGTTCGCCTGGGGCTATCACCTCGATGTCGTGCGCTGGGAAGAGGTGCTCGCGCGCTGGCCGAGCGATCGGCCGCTGCTTAACCCTCCGTCGCTGCTTCGCTGGAACACGCGCAAGACCTATCTGTTTGAACTCGCCGACCGAGGCGTGCCGATCGTGCCGAGCATCTTCGGCGACGCGGACGAGGATAGCGCGGCGCGTGCCTTCGATGCGTTCGGCTGCGACGAATTGGTGATTAAGCCGCAAGTCTCGGGCGGCAGCCACAAGACGGTTCGCGTGCGCCGCGGCGAGAGTGTCGCGCCGCTCAGCGATGCCATCCTGCAGCCGTTCCTGCAGGCGGTTGGCGACGAAGGTGAATTGTCGCTGCTGTTCGTCGGCGGCTTGTTCAGCCACGCCGTGCGCAAGGTTGCCGCTGCGGGCGAGTTCCGTATCCAGCCGCAATTCGGCGGCGTGCTCACGCGGTTCAAGCCGGCGCCGGAGCAACTTGCTCAGGCCAAACGCGTGGTCGCCGCTCTGCCGGCACCACCGTTATACGCGCGGTCGATTTTTTGCGGCTGAGCGACGACAGTCTGGCGCTGATGGAGGTCGAGGTGATCGAACCCGATCTGTACCCGAACCTCGCCCCCGAACTGCCCGAGAGGTTGGCGTCAGCAGTGCTGGCCGCGATCTGACGCCCGGCGCTCAATAATCCTTCGACACCCGCACGTTCGCGCTCTGCCTGCCGAGCGTCGAAATGCTGGAGAGCAGCGACAGCCAGCGCGTGACCTGGAACTCGACCTGGGTCGCGGAATAGCCCTGCCCGTCGGTGACGATCTCCGCGAACAGGCGCCGCGTTATATACTTGCCGGCCGCGACCGAAGTGCCCTGCCCGGTCTGCGGATCGGCCGGCAGGATGCGCAGCCGGTCGAGCCCTGCCGCGCGGCGCACTGCATTGATCGGGTTCAGCCCGCCGCCACCATTCTGCAGCGCCGCCACCGCGGCCGCCAATTGCAGTGCCTCAGGCGCCGACAAATTGGTGATAGAGGTGCCGAACAGTAGGCGCGACAGCAATTCGTCCTCCGGCAAGGCCGGCACGCTGGAGAAGCTGATATCCGGCTTCAGCGCGTTGCCGGTCACCCGGATCGTCGCGTTCAGCCCGGTCGCCCCGGCATTGGCCGCAATATCTAGCGACGGGTTGGCGGGCACCGATCCGTCGAACAGGATGATGCCGCGTTCGAGATCGAACTCGCGTCCGGCGAATTCGTAATCGCCACGGATCAGGTCGGCGCGGCCGGTAATTACCGGGTTTTCGGGCACGCCGCCGATCTTCAGGTCGGTCGACCATTCGCTCGACAGGCCAAGCCCACTGACGCGCAGATTGCCGGGCGCGCGGGCCTTGATGTCCAGCCGCCACGGTTTGCGTGGTGTATCGTCTTCCTCGCCGCCATCGGGCACGTTGATCTCGCGGATGTTGAGCCGCGGCACCGCGCTGGCCGCAGTCGCTTGGCCAAGCCGATAGCGGCTGCTGTCGAGCCGCACGTCGCCGGTGATCACGCCGCCTGCGCCATCCGACGTGAACGTCAGCGGCCCGGTGACCGAGGCGCCGATATCGTCGCGGTTGATCAGCGCGGCCCGCTCAGCCTGTACCCTGAGGTCGATGCCGAACCCGTTCCGTGCCGACAGGTCGAACGTCCCACTACCAGAAACACGCCCCTTGCCGGCATCCGCGGCGAAGGTGCCGATGCGCAGACGCGAGCCGCCGAATTGGCCGGTTGCCTGCACATTGGTCAGCACAGTACCGGTCGTGCCGCTCTCCAGCCGGGCGCCGTGCGCCTGGACGACACCGCGGATGCTCGGGTCGTTGGCGCGCCCGCCGACATCCGCCGCGATCGCGATCGGCCCGGTAAGGTCGAACAGTTCGACACCGGTTAGCCGCCACAGCGTATCCGCCGGTCCGCTATACCGCAGTTGCGCGAACAAAGCCGCGTTGGTCAGCCGGTCGGCAAGCCCGCCGCCGCCAAGCGGCATGAGCCGCGCTTGTGCGCGCCCCACTGTCTTGCCGCCACTCGCCATAACCGCGCGCCCGACGGCCTTGTCGGCCTGCAGCACGGCGGCGATTCCCACGTCAATCGGCTGCGAGGACAGCACCAGCCCCGATCGGGTAAGGCCCCGTACCGTCATGTCGATCCGTCCGGTAGGCGCCTGCCCCTCGCCTTGTGCATAGGACAGCTTGCCCGAGGCACTGCCGCCAAGGCCAAGCCCGGGATAGCCGATGTCGAGGATCGCCAGCGGCATGCGTGTAACGCTCGCATCGATCGCGCTGGACGTGCCCGTGAAGCGCCCGCCGACCTGCGCCTGTCCGCCGGCGAAGCTCAACTGCGTCGGTGCGAGGCGCCACCCGTCCCCATCGCGGCTGAATACCGCCGGGGTCAGCAGCCGCAAGGGTCGCCGGTCGAGCGTACCTTGCGCCGACACGCTATAGCTGTCGGCTGTCACTTGCGTGATCGACTGGATGTCGAACGCGCGCCCGCGATTGCCCGCGATCGACGCGGTCACCTCGCCGATCCCGCCACGCAGCCGCGCATTGGCAGCGAAGCGCCCGATGACGAGCGCTCCACGACGCAGGCCGCCGCCGGTCACGGTCGCGTCGATTGAGGTCCCCGCAGGATCGAGCAGGGCGACCATATCGATCCGGCCGCGGCGCAGGGTGACCTGATCGGCCAGTCGCGCCGCCACCGCATCAATGTGCGCTTCGATCCGCTGGATGGTGCCGACCGGGCGAAACAGCAATTCGCCGTTCAGCCCGCCGCCGGCCACGGCAAGCCGCCCGCTGAATCCCCCAGTCACGACGTCCAGCGCACCGCTCGCACGCGTGCCGCTGACATCCAGCCGGGCAATAGCGATTGTGGCATTCCCGCCGCGTGGCAGCAATATCTGCCCGTCGCCGGTAAACGGCCCGAGCCGCGATCCCCCACGCGCGGTGAAAGCAAAGCCCGCAGCATTGGGATCGAGATGCGCCACCACACTTCGAAGTCCCAGCGTCTCGTTCGGGCGCGCAAAGACGAGATCGAGGGTCGGTCGGTCGATCTTCCCGTCCAGCTTCAGCGTGAGCGGGCCATAGGTCGATTGCCGCCCGCCGCCTTCGAAATGGAACGTCCCGTCACGGCGGCGATAGCCGGTGCCGGTCAGGCGGATCTGCGGTGCGGTCAGCACTAGGTTGGTCAGGTGCAGGATGCCATCGGGCGTGCGTTCCAGCCCGGTGACAATGCGCGGCAGGCCGCCGGCCAGCGACCGGAAGAAGGCATTGTCGAGGCGCACCATCTGCGCCACGCCATTGCCGATCACCCGCGTGCCCTTGCCGTTGGCCCCCGGCACCACCTGCAGTTTTGTCGTGACATCGACGATGCCGAGGCCGGGGATGAGATAGCGGCCCAGCGCGCCGTTCAAGCCGACCTCGTAGCGTCCGGTCTTGAGATCGAGGATCAGGTTGATGCGCCCGCTGAGCTTGTCGGACCGAAGGCGCAGGTCGGTACCGGTCAGCACTTCCGGCGTGACCTTCAGCACGCCGTCGATGCCGATATTGCGCAGGATGCCGCCGGCGACATCACCCACGCCGGTGACTCGAGCGGCGGTCAGGCGGATCGGTACGCTGACCGGCGCCTTGGAGAACCGCCCCTTGCCCGCCGCGCGGACGATCTCGAACCCAGTGTCATCGAAGGCGGCGCGCTCGGCGGTCAGGCGATAGTCGAAGGCGGCAGTGGCGAACGACCCGTCGACGATCGCCCGCAGGGCGATGTCGCGGCCGGTCATGTTCGGGAACAAGGCGGGCGGGCGGAGCAGGCGGGCGGCGATGCGGAGGTTGCGATAAGCGCTGGCAGCGAGATCGATCGCGCCGGTCGTATCGACCCGCAACGCTGCCGAGCGCAGCCCCAGCCGACCTTCCAGCCGGCGGTTGGCCAATGTCGCGGCACCGTCGACCAGCACGCGCGGCGAGGTGAGCCGCATCAGCTTGCCCATGGTGAAGGGCGCCGGGACGAGCACGCCGTTCAGGGTATAGCTACCAGCCTTGTTGCCGATGCGCAGATCGAGCGCGGGGATGTTGCCGAAGGTGGCGCGCGCAGTGCCGGTCCAGGCGGTCCAGCTGCCTTGGCCACCGACATCCACTGTAATCGTGCGGTGCAGCCCGGAGAGCGTCGCCATCACGCCCGCGGCAGTACCGCGCGCTTGGACATCGACGTCGAAACGGTCGCGGTCGGGGGCGGAATCCAGCCGCAGCTTGAGTGAGTCGCTGCCCGGCACGATCGCAACGAGATCGATCAGGGCACGTCCGGCATGGATGTCGGCCCGCGCCTGCAGCCGCGCGGTACGCGGCTTGCCGGCAACGGCGGGCCCGATCGTCAGGCGGTCGACCCTCAGGGTGCCGATCCGGATGTCGAAACCGGGCAGGATCGGGCCGGTCTTGCCCGTCGGCAGCAGTTGCGGCGTCTTGACGAGCGTCGCCTGGGGAATGACGAGGCTGGTGATGTCGAGCCGGTTCGACGCCCAAGCAAAGGGCGACCAGCTGAGCGCTGCCCGCGGCGCTGCGAACACCAATCCCCGATGGTCGCGCACGCGCACGTCGATCAACGTCGCCTGCGAATAGATCGAGCCGTCGATCCGCCCGATACTGTAGCACAGGCCGTTGGACGGACGCTGCGCCGCGACCTGGTTGGTGATCCAGCGATGGCCGACACGGGTGTCCAGTAACAGCAATACGCCACCGACGAGAATTAGCAGGGCGACCAGCAAGCCCGCCAGCCAGCGCCACCAGCGCCGCCGCTGCGGGCGAGCCGTCGAGGTCTGCTCGTCGGTCAAAATGCCTGGCCGAGCGACACGTACACCGCGATCCGGGCGTCACCCGGCTGCGGGTTGATCGGCGTACCGACATCGACGCGGATCGGCCCGAAATTGGAATAATATCGCACGCCGAGCCCGGCACCGAAGCGGAATTGCGTGAATTTGGGCAAGGGGGAGGTATAGATGTTGCCGCCATCGAGGAACGGCACCAGCCCGAAATTGCCGAACGCCTTGATCCGCGCCTCCAGCCCGAACTCGGTCAGGCTGCGCCCGCCAATCGGATCGTTGTTGGGATCGCGCGGCCCGATCGCCTGATAGGCATAGCCGCGCACCGACGCGCCGCCACCGGCATAGAAACGCCGTGATGGCGCCACCGCATCGCGCGGCGCGCCGGCAATCGTGCCGAGGCGGATGCGCCCGGCAAGGATCACCGCATCGGTGAGCGGCTGATAGGCGCTGGCATCGAGTTGCACGCGCGTATAGCCGAACGCCTTGCCCTGCAGCGACAGTTCGGGCGACAGCCGCCCGCTCAGGCGAAAGCCGTGCGTCGGGTTGAGCAGGTCGTCCGAACCGTCATAGCTGAGGCTGGTCGGCAGCGCGCCGATAAAGAAAGTGCGGCGGCGGGGCGCACCCGTGCTGACAATCACGTCGCGTTCGTCCGACGCGACCAGTTCGGCGCCCAATGACCAGGTCCAGGTTTTCTGGAAGAAGATGTTGGTCTGCTTTTCGAGCGATCCCGACAGCGAAAAGGTCCGCGCCTGATAGGCATCGCGATCGAGGTTGGAGGCGATCGCCTGCACGGTCAGCACGCGGTCGCGCTTGCGGAAATTGTTGCGACGAAAGCCGACGCTGGCCAATTGTTCGCGCGTACCGGCAACTCCGCGCACGGTCAGCGCGCCTTCGGGCGGAAACAGGTTGCGGTGCGTCCAACTGAGTTCCGCGCGCGCGCCTTCGCCGGTGCCATAGCCGAGTTCGCCGGCAATGGTACGCGGCGGCGCCGGCGCGATCGCTACGGCCAGATCGACGGTGCCGGGCACCTGCCCTTCGACCGGCTTGAGATCGACCGTGGAGACCAGCCCGGTCTGGATCAGCGCGCGCCGCAGGTCGGCGACCTTTTCGGCGGTATAGGGCTGGCCCGGCTTGAAGCGCGCGATTTCCTGCATGTGTGCTGCGCCGAACACTTTGTTGGGCGGGCTGGTGATCTGCCCGAAGCGGCGCTCGCCGCCAGCGGCCACTTTTAGATCGAGCGTTGCCGTGCGCGCGGCGCGATCGATCACGATCTCCGGGTCCCCCACGCTGGCGAAGGGAAAGCCCTCCTGGCCGATCCGCGCCGTCAGCGCGGCCTGGCCAGCGACGATCGTGTCGGCATTCACCGGATCCTCGGGCTTCACGCCGAAGGCATCGCGCAACGAAACGCTCTTGTCGCCCGCTGTGGCCAAGCCGTCCAGCGTGACGCCAGCGAAGCGGTACAGCGTGCCCGGCTCCGCCTCCAGCGTGACGCGCGCGCGTGCGCCGGCGGGCTCGATCCGGCTGGCCACGCGCGCATCGTAATAGCCTTCGCCTCGCAGCAGCCCGGTCAGCAGATCCGCATCTTCACGCGCGCGGCGATCGAGTTGAGCGGCATTGGCGGTCGCGCCGTCATTCTGCTTCAGCGTGGAGAGTTCGTCGAAGCGCTGCCGCAACAGCGGGCTTGCCACGGCATCGATGCCGTCCACGGCGACCTCGTAGCGCCGGTCGCCCGTCAGGCCGGACGTGGCGGCGGGATCGACCGGCTCGGCGGGCGCGCTCGCGAGATCGGGCCAATCGACGCCCAGATCGGGCAATGGTGCCATCGGCGCATCGGGACTGAGCGAGCTGATATCGGGTGTAGCATCCTGAGCGGCAGCATTGTCGGAGGCAGCGGGGTTTGGCACCGGCGCGGCAACCCTGTCCTGCGCGATCGCGGGTGCCGTGGCGGCGAGAAGACCAGCGGCGGCGCACCACATCGCGCCCCGCCCCCCGAGCGAGACTGACATGCCACTGCTCTAGCGGGACAGAGACGCCAGCGACAGGCCCGTGACCGCGAATTTCGCGCGCTATGGCGGATCGGCATCGTCGGATGGTGAACCCGCAACCGAACGCCTTGCGCCTGCGAAGGGCTCAGCGAAGCGTGCCGATCGTCCGCGCCGCTTCGGCTAATGCGGCGTTTTGATCGGCGATGAATGCGTCCAGCTCCGCCTCGTGAAACGGCAGTCGAAATTCCACCCCGGCGCGTGCGCCAGATACCCAGGCAACGATGGCAAGCTTGGCTCGTTCGCCGCTGCCGACACTCACCTTCTGGCCTTTTTCCAGCGGCTGGCTGCTGTAGATCAGCGCACCGGTACGCGAAATGTTGAGCAAGTGGATGCGGATGATCCCGCCGGCGCCATCCAGCTGCGACGGGAAGAACACTTTGAGCCGCGGGCTGGCACGTATGACCAGTACTTCCGCTTGTCGATCCTCCACTACGCCCCCCTGACTCCAAGGGCGCCTAAAGCACAAACGGGCGGTTATTGCATGATTAAAGTGGGTTAAGTCAGCAGTGACTAACGTCGATGCGACGATGCATCGCCGCTTGTCGGGACTGTGCGCCTGCAAAGCAAAACGACGCGTTCAGTTGCTGCCCGATGGCATTTCGAGATGCAGATACAGCGGGTTGAAGTCGCAAATCTGGCGCATGCCGTCCCAGTTGGAGAACTTCACGAATCGCTTGCTCCGATCGACGACCCCGTCGGCTTCGAGCGACTTGAGCGTCCGGTTGACGTGCACTGACGTAAGGCCCACCGCGTCGCCCAATTGTTCCTGCGTCATCGGCAGTTCGAAGCTGTCATCATTGAAGATGCCGGCAGCGCGGGCGCGGGTCGCCAGCTCGCAGAGGAGATGGGCAATGCGGGTGCGCGCGTCGCGGCGCCCGACATTCATCACCCATTCGCGGTAGACGGAGGCATCGACCAGCGTGTCGACCCACATCGCCTTGGCGATCGCCGGTCGCTCCAACGTCAGGCGTTGCAGCGCGACACGATCGACGGCGATTACCTGAAGTTCGGTGAGCGCCTGCACATTGTGATCGGCAACGTCGAGAAACAGGCTCTGCAGGTCGATGAAATCGCCTGCCATGTGTAGCGCGACGATCTGCCGGTGCCCCTCTGCCGTAAGCTTTTGACGAAAAGCAAAACCCGATTCGATAAAGGAGCAGCGCGAACGCGGCGGGGATCCCTCGCGGATGATATAGGTGGAGGCATGGTGGCTTTGATGGGCATAGGGCAGTGCCAGGATCGCCGCCCGATCGTCGTTGCCAAGCTCCGCACGCATCGCAAGCTTGTTCACCATCCGGTCAAGGGGTGAGTTCGTGTCAGACATAGTGGCTCCCGATGGGCGGGAGCACACGCATCTCTCAGTCGCCGCGAGCCGGTTAACGTCGCGGCGATCTACGTGCACTAACATAAAAAAAGACGGCTTGTGCAACATAGATTATATTCGTGAGATAAGTTGCGCGCGCGCCAAGTGCTTGCAGCTTACGGTAGCATCGCGCCGCAGAATGCTGGCGCAGGGCAGCGTGGCATGGCAGGAGGACCTATGGTCACCACACCCCCTTCCCGCCCACATTCGTCGCAGGCTGGCGGCTTCCTGATCGCGATCGGCATGCTGGGCGGCGCTGCCGTCGGTTTCGCTTACGGGCAGGCGACGACCGGATTCCTGATCGGCTCCGCCAGCGGGATCGGCCTTTCGGTGGCGATCTGGTTGATCGATCGGCGGCGCTGATCAGCGCAACGCGCGCGACAGCCAGACGACACGACCAATCACCTCAACGTCGGCGACGTCGTAGTGCGGAAGCGCCGGAAAGTCCGGATTGTCGCTGGTAATGGCCAGCGTATCGCGGCGGCGCGACACACGCTTTACGAGAAGTGCGCCGTCGATGCGAATCACATAGACCGCCGCCCGAGCACCGATGCGGCGATCGCCTTCGTCGACCATGATGCGGTCACCATGCTCGATCAGCGGCGCCATCGAATCGCCGTTGGCGTCGATCATCGCCAAGGCGCGCGAGCTGATGCCCAGATGTTCGAGCATCGCGCGATCGAACGGTAGCGCGGCCGCGCTGCGTTCCTCGCCATTCAGCCGACCGGGACCAGCCGAGGCCGCGACATCCAGCAACCGCACCGTGACCGTCGGCGGCGGCGAGGACGCAACCGGCCCACCCAGTAGCGACTCGTCGATCCGGAAATAGGCCGCGAGCAGCTTGCGATCGCGCTCGGCGAGCAAACGAGGCGTGCCGCGGCGGACGAACTGTTGGAGGTAGGCGTCGTTGCGCCGGATCATGCGCGACAGCGCGGCATAGCTGTCCCCCCTGTCGGCAACCAGGCGGTCCAGTATCGCGCGGGCGTCGGCCTGCTCCATCAACCCGCAATAGTCATAGGATTTTTCCTAGACAAGTCGTTCTTTGTGGAACAGATCAGGAACATAGAGTCAGAAGGAAAGACGATGTCGATGTCGATGTTGGTACTGATGTTGATCGAGCGTTACCTGCGCAAGACGAAGATGCCAGAAACGAAGTTCGGTCGCCTGGCGGTCAACGATCCGCGGCTGGTGCGCGATCTGCGCAATGGGCGTGAATTGGGCCCGAAAGTCGCCGAGCGAATCGCGGCGTTCATCATCGCCGGTGTCACCAGATGATGTGCGGGAGGAATTTGCGTGGTCCGGACGTCGGTACGTTGCTAGTCCGCGCCTTGTATCGCGCCTCGTGTCGTGCGGGTTGCCCGTTGGAGATCGTCACCGCCGATTGGGTGCGCTGGGCGAGCGCCACCTTCACCGGCGCGCGGCACGCCACCATTTGGACGGCACTCCCCTCGCCCGCGCTCGATGCGTGGCTGGCCACCTTGCCCGAGACCGAATTCGACGTGCGCGGCCATCTGGTGGCGGATGTCGGCGTGCAGGCGGTAACCCGGAGCGCGGCAAGCGTCAGGCTGGAAATCGAAGCCTTGACGGTCGAAGCGTGACGGTCAGTTGACGCGCATGGCCAGGCTGCGGAGCGAGGCAAGCGACTCCTGCAGGCTCTGCGGGGGCATGGAAGGTGCCGGGTCGTTGGCCGTCTCGCGGCGAACGACGCCTTTCTCCAGTCGGTCGAGCAATGCGTGGATGCTGGCCGAAGCGTCGAAGTCCACGCGCGGAGCACGCTGCGGTGTCACCGTGGGCATAGGTTCGGGTTCGGGCTCCAAGGCGGGTATTGCGCCCGCCGTCGGTACCACCGGCAGGTCGAAGGTCTCGAACCGCTCGCCGGCCTCAAACACCTGTGGGCGCCAGGCGGCGGCAGTCATCGCTTGCGGGTCGAACGCGGCGAGCGGCAGATCGAGATCTCGCGGCAGCGCGCGCTCGATTGGCGGCGACTCGGCCAGCATATCGGCGGCAAACGAACTCGGCAGATCGGTGCCGATCTCGGCGCCGGTCGGCGCCCTCACGTCGAGGAACGGCGTCCCGAGATCGCGCGAAGCGAAGAGCGGGCGGCGCGCGGGCGCATCGGGATGCGCATCGGCGCGGCGCAGGATCGGCGTGGCGTCCGCGCCACGGCTAACCACCACCCGGTTCAGATCAACGGTGCGCGTGCCGACCAGCAGGTACAAGCCGAGCCAGACAAGCAGGCCAAGCCCGCCGCCACCGATCATGATCAAGGCCGCGCGTGCCGTGATGCCGAGCGGCGGTTCGGCGGCAGGAACGAGCGCGGCGATGCCGCTGTCCAGCACGAGAGACTCAAGGATGCTCGCCGGCATGACCGCGAACAGCAAAGCGACCGATGCGGCAATCGCAGCGGCACCCAGCGGCGCGACCGGCAGGATCAGGTGTGGACGATGGGGGCGTGCGACCATGGTTCCACTGATGCATCACCGCGAGTAAGCATTTGGTAAACGGGCGCGTAACGCGCCACATTGACCGACCAACTGCGTTCGGCTTCGACAAAGGCGCGGCCGCGATCGCGCCGAGCCTCCCACGATCCGCGATCGCCGAGCAACCCGGCGAGCGCGCGCACCACACCTGCCGGATCATCGGGCGGGAACAACGTGCCGGTATCGCCATCGCGGATCAGCTCGCGGTGCCCGCCCACGTCCGAGGCCGCGACGAGCCTACGCTGCGCCATCGCCTCCAGCGGTTTTAGCGGCGTGACGAGATCGGTCAGCCGCATGCGCTTGCGCGGATAAGCGAGGATGTCGATCAGGCTGTAATAGCGATCGACCTCGGTATGCGGCACGCGCCCGACGAACTTGATGTGATCGGCAACCGGCGAGGCCGTGGCCTGCGCGCGGAGCGCCGCCTCCATCGGCCCGCCGCCGACCAGCACGAGGTGCGCGGCGGGTCGCTCGGCAACCAAGGCAGGCATTGCGGCGATCAGATCGTCCAACCCTTCATAATCGTAGAAGCTGCCGATGAAGCCGATCACCTCCGCGCCATCAAGGCCGAGTGCGTGGCCAAGCGCCGCATCATAGGCCAGCGGCGTGCCGAACAATGTCAGGTCGACACCGTTGGGCGAAACCATGATCTTGTCCGTCGGCACGCCGCGCGCGACGAGATCGCCGCGCAAGCCATCGCAGATCACCGCAACGGCATCCGCTTTGCCTACCGCCCAGGTCTCCAGCGCACGTGTCGCGCGGTATTTGAGCGAGCCTTCCGTGCCCGTGCCGTTGCCCACGGCCGCATCCTCCCAGAAGGCGCGGATCTCATAGAGCAAGGGCAGCTTGTGCCGACGCGCGACCTTCAGCGCGGCCAGCGCATCCAGCACCGGGGAATGCGCGTGCAGCAGATCGGGCTTGAACGCGGCGACCGCGGCATCGATGCGGCGGGCGAAGGCGGCGATCTCGCGCACTTCCCCGAACGGTGCCGGAAGCGGCTTGACCGGCGCGGTGCGGTGGAAATCGATCCCGTCGACCCGTTCCAGCGCCGTGCCGATCGCGCCGTGGCGCGGGCCGGTAACGGCGGCCACCTCCCACCCGCGGCGCATCTGGCTCTTTAGGATCGCGCGTGTGCGGAACGTGTAGCCGCTTTGCAGCGGCAATCCGTGATCGAGAACGTGGAGTATCCGCATGATGCCCTGCCCTGCCACGCCAGTGTTTAACGGGGCGTCAACCCCGGAGCGTTAACGAGAGGGACACGCCGCCGACAGGATCCCTGCCAGATGATCGACAATTTCGCGCTTGCGATCAGCCACGGCCTGATGCTGCTCACCGCATGGCTGCTGTTGCGCCGCCCCGATCTCGACGACGAAACCGCGCCGGCGACGGAGGATAAGACGGGTGCGTGATCTCGTCTTCGTCGCCTTCCTGTGCGTGTTCTTCGCCTTCGGATTTCGTCGCCCGTTCATCTTTGCGCTGGTCTATGTCTATATCGACATCGTCTCGCCGCAGCGGCTGACCTATTTCCTGCTGAACGCCGTGCCGATCTCGCTGATCGCCGTCGGGCTGACGGTCGCTGCCTGGGCGCTGGTGGACAAGAAGACGGACAGCCGCTTCGCGCCGCGCCAACTGCTCATCCTGCTGTTGCTGCTCTATTGCTTCGTGACGACAAAGTCCGCCGACTTCCCGATCGAGGCCGTCGCCAAGTGGGAATGGGTGTGGAAGGCGCTGGCCTTCGCCGCCTTCCTGCCACTGATGCTGCGCACCCGCCTGCGCATCGAGGCCTTGCTGCTGATCATGATCCTGGCCGCCTCCTCGATCATAATCGTCGGCGGGATCAAGACAGTGGCGAGCGGCGGTGGCGGCTATGGTCAGCTCGACCTGATGGTGACCAACAATTCCGGGCTCTACGAAGGCAGCACGATCAGCACCGTGGCGATCGCCATCATCCCGATCATCCTGTGGTTCACCAAATACGGCACGGTGTTCCCGCCCGACTGGAAGGTGAAGGGGTTCTGCTATTGCCTGATCTTCGCCTGCCTGCTTATCCCCGTCGGCACCTCGACCCGCACCGGCTTGCTGTGCATCGGCCTGCTCGCCGTGCTGATGCTGCGCGATACCCAGCGCAAGGTCCTGTATCTCGGCATACTCGGATTGCTCGGGCTCGTCGCCGTGCCGTTCCTGCCGAGCACCTTCACCGACCGGATGAGCACGATCAAGACCTACAAGGCCGATGAATCGGCCTCCACCCGTCTCGCCGTGTGGAAATGGACCTGGGAATACGCCAAGGACCATCCGCTCGGCGGCGGGTTCGAAATGTACCGCCAGAACAAGATCCGCTACGATACCGAGACGGTCGAGAAGGTCGAAGGCACGACGAAGATCGACCGAAAGCTGACCGTCGATCAGGCGCGCGCATTCCACAGCGCCTATTTCGAGATGCTGGGTGAACAGGGCTTCCCCGGGCTCGCTTTGTGGCTGGTCATCAACATCACCGGCCTGTTCCGCATGGAAGTGATCCGCCGCCGCTATCGCAAGCCCGAGGTCGGTCAGGAGTGGATCGCGCCGCTAGCCGGGGCGCTGCAGATGGCGCATCTGTGCTACCTGCTCGGCGCGGCGTTCATTGCCATCGCGTTCCAGCCGTTCGTCTACATGCTAATCGGCGCACAGATCGGGCTCGACACCTATCTCGCGCGCAAGCGGCAGGAGGCGAGTTTCCGGCCGATGCGCAAAGCGAGACCACGGGCGTTGGCTGCCACGACGTCGTGAGCGGCCGCACGGAACTGCGCGCGCTGACCAGCGTCCGCGGCATCGCGGCGTGGTTCGTCGTGCTCTACCATATCCGCCTGTCGATCGCCGGGCTTCCGGCCGCCTGGGTCGCCTTCTTCGCCAAGGGGTATTTGGCAGTCGACTTCTTCTTCCTGCTGTCGGGCTTCGTCATCTGGCTGCGCTGGGGCGCAACGCTCCACGAGCGCGGATTTCGCGCAGTGCCCGGCTTCCTGCGCAACCGCATTGCGCGCATCTGGCCGCTGCATCTGTTCATGCTGGCCTGTGCGGTGGCGCTGGCGCTGTTGCTGGCAGCGACCGGGCGCGCCGAACCGGACAATTATCCGTTCGGGCAATTGCCGCTGCATATCCTGCTGCTGCACAATTGGGGCTTTACCGATCAACTGACGTGGAACGACCCGAGCTGGTCGATCAGCGCGGAATGGGGCGCCTACCTGCTTTTCCCGCTGCTCGCCATGGCAGTCGACTGGCGGCGCGTGCCGAGCTGGGCCGTGGGCATGGCGATCGTGGCAAGCTGCGTCGTGCTGCATCTGGTGATGGCCCGCGCCGGCGCCCCGACACTCGGCACCGACATCTGGCGCTTCGGGCTGCTGCGCTGCCTGACCGAATTCGCCGCCGGCACGGCGGTCTGCGCCTTGTGGCAGCGCTGGCAGGCGGGACCGACGATCCCCGCCGCTTTTGCCACCCTGGCCGCTGGCTGCATGGCGACGTTGTGGGCGCTGGGCGTGCCTGAAACGCTGACGGTGCCATTGCTGTTCGCCGCCGCCCTGCTGGCATTGGCATTGACCTCCGGGCTCCGCGCCAATCCGCTGGACACTGCAGCACTGCACTATCTCGGCGAGATCAGCTACGCGACCTATCTCGGCCACTTCCTGCTCTGGATCGTGTTCAAGCTGGTTCTGGTGACCGACCCGCGCAGCGTATCCGCGCCCCTTATCGCGCTGTTCCTGCTGCTCGTCCTCGTCAGCTCCGTCGCCTTGTACCATCTGGTCGAACGCCCGGCGCAACGGTGGATCAACGCCACGCCCTGGCGAAAGGCGGAACGAACCCCCGGGGTTGCGCATTCCTCCTGCAATGACCGCCCGAATAATCTACCACGACAATAGCGAACCCGGGATCACCCGCGAAAAACTGGAGCAAGGCTGGGCGTATTTTCACGCTGACGGTACGCGCATCGAGGATCGCGACGAGATCGATCGGCTGAACGCGATCGGCCTGCCCCCCGCCTATCGCGACGCCTGGTTCTGCCCAAAGCCCAACGGCCATATACAGGCGGTCGGGTGGGATGAGAAGGGTCGCAAGCAATATCGCTATCACCTCGATTTCCGCAGCAAGCAGGAAAGCGCGAAGTACGAACTGTGTGCGCCGTTCGGCCGCGCGCTGCCCAAGCTGCGCGCGCGGGTCGACAAGGACCTGAAGCGCACAGGCCTTGGCAAGGCAGAGGCGGTCGCAGCGATCGTCCGGTTGCTCGATCTCGGGCATGTCCGCATCGGCAACGAGGGATACGTCAAGGAGAATGAGAGCTACGGCGCGACGACGCTCCGCAAGCAGCACGCCAAGCTGCGCGGTCAGACGCTGAAGCTGCAGTACAAGGCCAAGTCCGGCAAGATGCGCATGCTGACGATCACCGATCGCTCGCTCAGCCGCTTCGTCAAGAAATGCTCGGATCTCGACTGCCAGCATCTGTTCAGCTGGGTCGATACGGCGGGCGGCACCCACCCGGTCACGTCATCCGACGTCAACGACTATATCCGCGAGGCAACGGGCGGGGAGTTCACGGCCAAGCATTTCCGCACCTGGAGCGCCAGCGTGATCGCCTTCGAGACGCTGGCTACGGCAGAGCACGATCTCACGCTCAAGCAGTTGCTCGAGCCGGTGACCGATGCGCTGGGCAACACGCCGGCCATTGCGCGCAAATCCTATGTCCACCCCTCATTGCTGGCCTTGGTCAAACAGGGCCAGGGCAAGTTCCGCGCTACCGCCAAGCTGCCACGCCAGACGCAATATCTCTCGCGTGCAGAGCGCGGGCTGATCGCGTTCCTCGAAGACAAGCCAAGCCGGCGCGCCAAGGCCGCCTAGGGACCTCCCATGACGACCAACAACAGCGCCGCGGCCGCCGCGAAGCCGATCATTCCCAGCGCCGATATCGATACGCAGGTACAGACCCTGATCAACGCCAGCTATGTCTGGTTCCAGATCCACTGGCTGCAAATCATTATCTCGGTCGCGATCGGCACCGGCATCTTCGTCGCACTGCATGCGGCACGACGGCTGGGTGACCGGCTGTGTACGCGTGCCAGCCCGAACGGCTGGGGTGTCGTGCTCGGACGGGCGATCGCCAAGACCGGCAACTTCTTCATCATCATGACCGCGGTGAAGCTGGTCGAGGGCTATTCGGGTGCCCCCGCCGAATTCGCCACCACGATCAACTTCCTGTTCACTGTCGCTGCCGTGTTCCAGGCGGCGGTGTGGGCGCGCGAGATCATCCTCGGGGCGGTGCGCCACCGCACGCAATCGGAAAATTATTCGGGCGAGGCACTGGGCAGCGCGATGGGCATTATCCGCCTGCTCGTCACCTTCGCCGTATTCGCCATCGCGTTGGTGGTGGTGCTCGACAATCTGGGCGTCAACGTAACCGGCCTGATCGCGGGCCTGGGCGTCGGCGGCATCGCTATCGGTCTTGCCGCGCAAGGCATCTTCGCGGATCTGTTCGCCGCCCTGGCCATCATCTTCGATCGCCCGTTCCGGCGCGGCGACGTGGTCAGCTACGATCAGAGTGGCGGCACGGTCGAGGCGATCGGTCTCAAATCGACGCGCATCCGCTCGGTGACCGGCGAAGAGCGGATCATCTCGAACAAAAACCTGCTCGACAAGGAAATCCTCAACAACACGCGGCGTGACTATCGCCGTATCAAGTTCACGCTGGGGCTGGTGCAATGGACGCCGGTGGAGACGATGGAATCCATCCCAGCGATGTTGCAGGAGGTGGTCGAGGGCTGCGGGCAGAAGTTCGTGCGCGCTGGCTTCATGCAATTCGGCGCGAGCAGCTACGACTTCGACATCGAGTTCGATTCCGAAAGTCCCGAGTTCAAGCCGTTCTTCGACGCGCGCCACAAGGTTGGCTTGGCGATCGTCAAGCGCTTCAACGATGAAGGCATCGAGCTCGCTTATCCCACCCAAACGACGTTCACCGCGGCGCCGGAAGGCGGGATGATCATGCCTTACGCCGTGCCGTCGCGCGACAAACCGGTGCGGGAGGTTCGTCAGAGCATTCCGGCCCAGGCCAGCGGATCAACCGAGAATGCCCCCGGCCATGAGGGCGGCAGCGAAAATTAGTTTTCGAACAACGGGTTCGCACGGCAACCTCGAAATCGCACTCCATCTGCCGCTACGTATGCGCCACCTTTCCTTGATCCGGTCGGCGTCAGGCTTGCACCGCGCGCCCGGCAATGCCATTTGCCTGCTCGCAAAGGTTTGCAGCACGAGGAACAATCCGTGGCGACGATCAGCGTACAGAAAATGGCCGGTCGCGTTGGTACCGAGATGGTGTCCGACTGGGTCGAAGTGAGCCAGCAGATGATCGACAAGTTCGCCGATGCGACGGGCGATCACCAGTTCATCCACGTCAATCCGGAGATGGCGGCCCAGACGCCGTTCGGCGGCACGATCGCGCACGGCTTCCTGACATTGTCGCTGATGCCCCTGCTGGCGTCCAAGATCATCGATCCAGTGACGGTCGAGGGGATCAAGATGGGCGTTAATTATGGCGGCAACAAAGTACGCTTTTTGCAGCCCGTCCGCTCGGGCAAGCGCGTGCGCGGGCGGTTCAAGCTGCTCGAGCTGACCGAGAAGCGCCCTGGTCAGTGGCAGCAGACCAATGAGGTCACGATCGAGATCGAGGGCGAAGAAAAGCCCGCCATGATCGCCGAATGGATCGGCCAGGTTTTCGTTTGATCTACTAAGGCCCCTCCCCTTCCGGGCGGCGGCTGTAACAGAAAGGCCTAGACACATGCGTTCAGCCGTCATCGTCTCCACTGCCCGTACCGCCATCGGCCGCGCCTATCGCGGCGGGTTCAACAACACCCCTGCGCCCACGCTGGCCAGCCATTCGATCAAGGCCGCCGTCGAGCGCGCCGGGATCGATGGGGCGGAAGTGGACGACGTGGTGTTCGGTTGCGCGCTGCAGCAGGGCCATCAGGCCGGCAACATTGCGCGCACCTCGCTGCTGCGGGCCGGACTGCCGGTGACGGTCGCCGGCATGTCGGTCGACCGCCAGTGTGCCTCCGGCCTGATGGCGATCGCCACTGCCGCCAAGCAGATCATGATCGACAATATGGACATCACCATCGGCGGCGGCGTGGAGAGCATCAGCCTGGTTCAGACGCCCGAAATGCGCGTCGCGCCCGACCGCGAGCTGATCGCGATGCACAAGGACGTGTACATGCCGATGCTCGGCACTGCCGAGGTCGTCGCCAAGCGCTACAATATCAGCCGCGACGCGATGGACGAATATGCCCTGCAATCGCAGCAGCGCACGGCCGCGGCACAGGCGGCGGGCTATTTCGATGCCGAGATCGTGCCGGTCACCGCCAACATGGCGGTGGTCAACAAGGAGACCAAGGAAGTCACCTACAAGGACGTGACGCTCACAAAGGACGAGGGCAATCGCGCCGACACCACGCTGGAGGGCCTGAGGGCGTTGAAGCCGGTCATGGGCCCCGACATGACGATCACCGCGGGCAATGCCAGCCAGTTGTCGGACGGGTCGTCAGCCAGCGTGCTGATGGAAGAGTCGATCGCCTCCAAGCGCGGTCTGCAGCCGCTCGGCCGCTATATCGGCATGGCCGTCGGCGGTACCGAGCCTGACGAAATGGGCATCGGCCCGGTCGTGGCGATCCCGAAGCTGCTGCAGCGCTTCGGCCTCAAGATGGACGATATCGGCCTGTGGGAGCTGAACGAGGCGTTCGCCGTGCAGGTGCTGTATTGCCGTGACAAGCTCGGCATCCCGGACGAGCTGCTCAACGTCAGCGGCGGTGCGATCTCGATCGGCCACCCGTACGGCATGACCGGCGCCCGCGCGACCGGCCACGCGCTGATCGAAGGCAAGCGCCGCGGTGCGAAGCATGTCGTGGTGACGATGTGCGTCGGCGGCGGCATGGGTGCGGCCGGTCTGTTCGAGATATTGTGATTTGAACTTCTGGTTGAAAAACAACTCTTGAGTGACAATAGTAATTATTCGCTGACATAACGCATTTCTGTGAGCCCCGGTCGTTGCAGCGGCTGGGGCTCAAACATGTCAGCTTGCGGCGTTTGGGGTTCGGCTTGCAGACCGCGCCCCGCCCGTGCACCTAGTTCCTACGCGAAACTTCGATGATCTTCACGACCAAGGTCGCGAAGGCGAAGAGCATGCCCGGGATCAGGCACAGATCGGTCACCGACATTTCAGCTCCTTTCTGTGCGCCGCACGATGCCGTCGAACATTGGATAGCATCTTGGCGGTTACCGTAGAGCCAGACTATCGCGCTCCGGCTCTTCTTCCGGCGGCATGATGCTCGGCGCGCTGCAGCAGCAGTTCCAGGTCCTCGCGGCTGATGTCGAAGGACTCGCCCATCTCGACCAATGCCTGATCTAGATCTGCCGGGTACAGCGACGCAGCGGGCTCATCCCGCGGGGTCGCGGTCGCGAGCACCGCACGGTGCGGATAGCTGTGCCCCGTGAAGCGATGAATTAGGATGCCAAGCAGCGCCAGGATCACCGCGTTCAGCCCGACCGGCAGCAGCGCGAAGGTATACCCCGCCGCCGCCACTTGCGGCCCACCGATCACCGCCAGCAGCGCCGTCGCGCCCCCCGGCGGATGCAGCGATCGGGTGAGCGACATAACCAGGATCGCGCCGGCGACGGCCAGCCCTGCGGCCAGTGCCGGGATCGGCACGAGGTGCGCGACGGTGATGCCGACCAGAGCCGACAGGATGTTGCCGCCGATCGCCGGCCAGGGTTGCGCCAGCGGGCTTGCCGGCACCGCAAAAACCAACACCGCAGACGCGCCCATCGGCGCGACGATCAGCAATGCAAGGCCAGAGCCGGCCAGACGCGCACTGACGAAGGCGGTGAGTGCAATGCCCAGCAGCGCACCAAGGCAAGCGACAAGCCGATCGCCAAGGCTGGCGCCGGCCAGGATGGGAGAGAACAGCTTCTTCATGGGCCGCCTATGCCGTGCGCGTGGCGTTGCGTCACCCCGCGCCTGATGGTGGACCGCCTACTCTTTGACCATCGACGATACGATCTGTATACGTTCCATATAGTACATCCCATGGAGGAACGTTGATGGGCATCGTCAAGATCGCCGATGATCTGCATGAGGAAGCACGCCGCGCCGCGATCGTGATGTGCCGATCGATCAACGCGCAGGCCGAATTCTGGATGAAGATCGGCATGCTGGCCGAGGCCGACCCGACATTGTCGTTCAACGACATCGTAAAGGCACAGCGGGCCGCAGTACCGGCGTCGCGCCCGGCCATGGCGACCGCCTGATGGTCAAGACATCGGACGAACTCGCGCTGATGCGGATTTCGGGCAGATTGCTGGCATCGGTGTTCGAGATGCTCGACGAACAGGATCTCGCCGGCATGTCGACCTTGCAGGTCAACGATCTGGTCGATCGCTTCATCACCGACGATCTCGCCGCCCGTCCGGCGAGCAAGGGCCAATATGGCTTTCAATATGTCCTGAACTGCTCGATCAACCACGTCGTGTGCCACGGCGTGCCGAATGCCGGCACGATCATCCGCGACGGCGACATCATCAACCTCGACATCACGCTTGAGAAGAACGGCTTCATCGCCGATTCGAGCAAGACCTACCTGGTCGGCAATGCGCCGCCCACTGCCCGGCGGCTGGTGCGCGTCGCGCAGGAGGCGCTGTGGCACGGCATCCGCCAGGTGCGGCCGGACGCGCATATCGGCGATATCGGCTTTGCGATCGAGCGGCATGCCAAGAAGAATGGCTATGCCGTGGTGCGCGAATATTGCGGCCACGGCATCGGTCGCGAGATGCACGAGGAGCCGCAGGTGCTGGCGTTCGGGCGCGCGGGCACTGGCCTGAAGCTGCGCCCGGGCATGGTCTTCACGATCGAACCGATGATCAACCAGGGCAGCCGCAAGGTCTCGACCGGGGACGATGGCTGGACGGTGGTCACCGACGACGGCAAGCTCTCCGCCCAGTTCGAGCATACCGTCGCCGTCACGACCGACGGTGTCGACGTCCTCACGCTACGCCGCGACGAACGCCCGCTGCTGCAACGCCGGGTCTGAGGTTCAGGTGGGGTGATGGCATAGAGCACGATGACTCCACGTAAACCGTTCGGGTGCGGGTGAATTTATCCAGAGTCATCAAGCTATAAAGAGGCACCTACCTTCGTCCTCTCACGCCCTGACGATCTTCGCCGCATAACAGCCGCGCCTGGCGTAATGGGCATGGAGATAGGCGACATCCGGGCGGTCGAAGAAGCGAGTGATGATCGGGCGAAGCTCGCTGCCCGCGGCGAGATCGGCATCGACCATTTCGCCAGTGGCATCGAACGCGCGGAGCGAGATTGGCCGGGTGAGGATCGCCTCCGGCAAGTCGTCGACCAGGTCGAGGGGCTGGCGGGATTGCTCGCCGACGAAGATCGCATGCTGCGAGCGATAGGGCGTGTCCGCGGGCTGATGCTCGTAATTGAGCAGCAGCGCCGTCTCACCCGGCTCCAGGTCGCGGACCTCGACGCGATCGGGGAAGCCCGGTTTGGCATCTACCGTGTACCGCCGGATACCCTTTCACCCAACGCCTCGTCCGACAGCCCAACCAGATGCTTGAAGATGCCGGGGTCGATCCCCTGAACGCGAAACGTCATGCCGATCTCCTGTTGTTGCGGGAGAGGTAGCAAGGCGTCTGTCGGGAAACGTCCCGAGCCTTGCGGTCAAATCGCACAGCATCGAGATTGCACGCCGTGCCTCGTCACCGACGCCGTCACCTACTTGTCGGCCCGAGGAAACCGATTGCCCGTCGAACGTTATGCCTGCGAACCGATCAAGGAGCACGACATGGCCGACACGCAGGAAATCAAGCAGACCTTGTGGGAAAAGATGGATGACAGCCCCTATGTCATGGTCGGCCTCACCGGCGACGGACAGCATAGCGAGCCGCTGACCGCGCAGCTCGACCGCGATCAGGTCGACACGTTGTATTTCTTCGTCGGCAAGGACAACCGGCTGGCCGGCGGCGGCGCCGCGATGGCGCAGTTCGTGTCCAAGGGCCACGACTTCTTCGCCTGCCTGTCGGGCACGATCACCCAGGACAATGACCGCGCGATGATCGACAAATTGTGGAACAAGCAGGTCGAGGCCTGGTTTCCCGAGGGCAAGGAAGATCCCAATCTGGCGCTGGTGCGGCTCGACATCGACAGCGCGGAGTTGTGGGAAACGGACATCTCGCTGTCCGGTCGTCTGAAGATGCTCGTCGGCGGAACGATCACCGCGAGCGAGTCGAGCAGCCATGCCAAGGTCGACACGACCGCAGCCTGAGGCTGAAAACTCTGCTGCTGTTCCCCGGCGCAGGCCGGGGCCCAGTAACGGAACCTGCGTGGCGCGCGCTGCACTGCGTTACAGCAACCCGTCATCCTGGACCCCGGCTTGCGCCGGGGAACATGGACTCAGCCGTGCGCCGCCATCCATTCCTCGACCACCGGCGCGACCTTGTTGCGCCATTTGCCGCCGTTGAAGATGCCGTAATGCCCGGCCCCTTCCACCATATAATAACGCTTCTGCTCCTCCGGTAAGCCGGTGGAGATCGCCAGCGCGGCCTTGGTCTGGCCCAGCCCGGAAATATCGTCCTTCTCGCCTTCCACCGCCAGGATCGCGACATCGGTGATCGCGGCCGGATCGACCCGCCGCCCGCGGTGCAGCATCTCGCCCTTGGGCAATGCATGCTGCTGGAACACCACGTCGATCGTCTGAAGGTAGAATTCGGCGGTCATGTCGCAGACCGAGCGATATTCCTCGTAGAAATCCTTCGAGGCATCGGCGCTTTCCCCGTCGCCCTTCACCAGGTGCTTGAACATCTCGTAATGCGAATTGAGGTGATTGCCGAGGTTCATCGACATGAACCCGGCGAGCTGCAGGAAGCCGGGATACACCCGCCGCCCGGCGCCCGGATAGTTCATCGGGATGGTGGCGATGACGTTCTGTTCGAACCAGGCATGCGGGCGCTCGGTCGCCAGCGTGTTGACCGATGTCGGCGCCTCGCGCGTATCGACCGGGCCGCCCATCATCGTCAGCGTGCGTGGGCGATACGGGTGCTGGTCCGCGCTCATCACGCAGACCGCGGCATAGCAGGGCACCGATGGCTGGCAGACTGCGAGCATGTGCGCACGCTCCCCGTCACCACTCCGGCCGATCACGTCGAGAAACTCGATGATGTAATCGACATAATCGTCGAGATCGAACTTGCCCTCGGCGAGCGGCACCTGCTTGGCGTCGCGCCAGTCGGTGATGTAGACATCGGCCACCGGCAGCATCCGCTCCACGGTGCCGCGCAGCAACGTGGCGTAATGGCCCGACATCGGCGCGACGATCAGCAGCTTGCGCCCGCCCTCGATCCCCTCGCGCCGGAAGCGCTTCAGCTGCCCGAACGACTTGCGCAGCACGATTTCCTCGGTGACCGCGACATCGCGCCCATCGACCATGGTATGATCCAGCCCGAAGGCGGGCTTGCCGCGCGGCGCCGACGCGTGCGCGAACACTTCGAGCGCGGAGGCCAGCACCGCGCCACCGCCCATGTACGAAAACGGGTTTGACGGATTGTTCAGCCAGCCGGCGCTGAAATCCGCCATGGCGCTTGCCCCGGCCAACATCGACTTCTGCATCTCGTAAGCGTCGTAGAGCATCGCATACCCGTTTTTTGAAAATGGATCATTTCGCAGGTGCGGCATAAACTGCCGCGGCAGGGCTGGCAATGATCGTGGCGTGAGACATTGTGGCCCGTTGAGGGACCGCCGCCAGCCTGCTAGCGCTCACTGCATGTCCGACATCCAGCCCATCGTCGCCCCCCCGGCAGAGCTCACCCCGAAGCGCCGCCTGGGCGATCTGGCAATGGTATGGCAGCATGCCCGCCGCTACCCGCGCCAGATCGCCACCGCCTGGGCCGCGCTGATCGTCACCTCGGCGGCGACGATCGGCATCCCCTACGGCTTCAAGCGCGTGATCGATCGCGGCTTTGGTCCTGGTGCCGGCGGGGCGGTGGCCGATTCCTTCCATTACCTGCTGATGATCGTCGTGGTGCTGGCGCTCGCCACGGCGGTCCGCTTCTATTACGTCTCGTGGCTGGGCGAGCGGGTCGTCGCCGACATCCGCACCTCGGTGCAGGCGCATCTGCTGACGCTGACGCCGCGCTTCTTCGAGGAGAACCGCCCGTCGGAGATCGCCTCGCGCCTCACCTCCGATACCACGCTGATCGAACAGGTCGTCGGCACCACCGTGTCGGTGGCGCTGCGCAACACGTTCACCGGCGTCGGCGGCCTCATCTACCTGTTCGCGATCTCGCCCAAGCTCGCCGGCATGCTGATGCTCGGCATCCCGGTCATCATCCTGCCGATGGCGTTGCTCGGCAAGCGGGTGCGCAACCAGTCGCGGGCATCGCAGGATCGCGTCGCCGACGTGGGATCGATCGCGACGGAGACGCTGGGGGCGATGAAGATCGTCCAGGCGTTCGGCCAGGAACGGCGCGAGGCCAAGCGCTTCTCGGATGCCGTCGCCGCCACCTTCGCCGCCGCGCGCCGGCGCATCGCTTTGCGCGCGGTGATGACGGCGATCGTCATCGGGCTGATCTTCGGATCGATCACGCTCGTCTTGTGGGAAGGTGCGGTCGATGTCGCGTCGGGCCGGATCAGCGGCGGTTCGATCGCCGCCTTCGTGCTGACCGGCGGCATCGTCGCCGGCGCGTTCGGCGCGTTGACCGAAGTCTATGGCGATCTGCTGCGCGGTGCGGGTGCAGCCGGACGCCTAGGCGAGTTGCTCTCGGAACGGCCGGAGATCGCGCCGCCGGCCAGCCCTGCCACCCTGCCCGTCCCCGCGCTCGGGCGCCTGACGTTCGACCATGTCGAGTTCCGCTATCCGACGCGGCTCGACATCGCCGCGCTGCACGATTTCTCGCTGGATGTGGCTCCCGGCGAGACCGTCGCGGTGGTCGGTCCCTCGGGCGCTGGCAAGACCACCCTGTTCCAGTTGATCCAGCGTTTCTACGATCCCGCCAGCGGCGAGGTGCGCCTGGATGGCGTGCCGCTGCGCGATGCCGATCCGGCGGAGGTCCGCCGCCGTATCGCCATGGTGCCGCAGGAAACCGTGATCTTCGGCTCCTCGGCGCGCGACAATCTGCGCTACGGCAAGTGGGAAGCGGGCGACGACGAACTCTGGGCCGCCGCCGAGGCTGCCAATGCCGCCGAATTCCTGCGCAAATTGCCCGATGGCCTCGACACGTTCCTGGGCGAAGGCGGCGCGCGGCTGTCGGGTGGCCAGCGCCAGCGCGTCGCCATTGCCCGCGCGCTGCTGCGTGACGCCCCGATCCTGCTGCTCGACGAAGCGACCAGCGCACTGGATGCCGAAAGCGAGCGACTGGTGCAGCAGGCACTCGAGCGGCTGATGCAGGACCGCACGACGCTCGTCATCGCACACCGCCTGGCCACCGTACGCGCGGCAAAGCGGATCATCGTCATGCGCGACGGCCGCATCGTGGAAAGCGGCAGCCATGGCGAGTTGATCGGCCAGAACGGTCTGTACGCGCGGCTGGCAAGCCTGCAGTTCAACGAGGCGGCCTAACCTCCGAACAACCGTCACCCTGAACTTGTTTCAGGGTCCATGCACGGCCATCATCCGCAAACGCGCGGCTAGTGATCGCGCATGGATGCTGAAACAAGTTCAGCATGACGACAGGAGTGGATCATGCGAGACTTCGACATCATCGTCTACGGCGCAACCGGCTTCACCGGGCGCCTGGTCGCCGAATACCTGCTCGCCACCGCCACGCCGCGCTGGGCGATGGCCGGGCGCTCGCTCACCAAGCTGCAGGAGGTGCGCGACGCGATCGGCGCGCCCGGCGATACGCCGCTGATCGTCGCCGACAGCGACGACGCCGCCAGCCTGCGCGCATTGTGCCAGCGTACCTCGGTGGTGATCAGCACCGTCGGCCCCTACCAGCTCTATGGCAGCGATCTCGTCGCCGCCTGTGCGGAGACGGGCACCGCCTATGTCGATCTGTGCGGGGAGCCCGCCTGGATGCGGCAGATGATCGACGCACATCATGAGACTGCAAGGCGGTCCGGCGCGCGCATCGTGTTCAGCTGCGGCTTCGACTCCATCCCGTTCGATCTCGGCGTGCTGACGCTGCAGGACGCCGCCCGCGCCAAATACGGCCGCCCCGCCCCACGCGTGAAATGCCGCGTGCGGAAGATGCAGGGTGGCTTTTCCGGCGGTACCGCGGCCAGCCTGAAGGCGACGCTCGCCGCCGCCGCGCGCGACCCCAGCCTGCTCGGGCTACTGGTCGATCCCTTCGCGCTTGCCCCCGGCTTTCAGGGACCAAGCCAGCCCAAGGGCCTGCTGCCCGAATATGACTCGACGATCCAGGCCTGGGTCGCGCCGTTCATCATGGCGCCGATCAACACCAAGAACGTGCACCGCACCAACTTCCTGCTCGGCCAGCATTACGGCGCGGACTTCGTCTATGACGAGATGATGGTCGCGCCGGGGCTGGGCGAGATGGGCAAGGCAGCGGCGGAAGCGATCGCACGCATGAACCCGCTGGCGAGCGACAAGGGCCCTAAGCCCGGCGAAGGCCCGTCGGAGGAAGAGCGCGAGAACGGCTTCTACGATCTGCTGTTCGTCGGCGAGGGGGTGGGCGAGCGGATCGACGCCGTGGTCACCGGCGATCGCGATCCCGGTTATGGATCGACCAGCCGGATGATCAGCGAGGCGGCATTGTGTCTGGTGCATGACGTGGCGGGCGACGGCGGCATCTGGACGCCGGGCGCGCTAATGGGCGACGCGTTGCGCACCCGCCTGGTGGAGCGTGCCGGGCTGACGTTCACGGCGGGGTAGCGCCGGGTACGTGGCAAGAACCCCGTTCGTCCTGAGCTTGTCGAAGGGCGTGTCGCGGGCACGTGCTTCGACAAGCTCAGCACGAACGGGGTTGGTAAGTCACGGGCGAGGCAAGTAGATTCTCGCTATCGCGGCCGCGCGCCGTTACCGCCTTTTCCCCTGATGCCGGATATTCTCCGGCCGCCCGCGCCGCTTGATCACCCGTGCCGGCTTCACCCCGCGCTCCTCGCGGTCCGGCCGCTCGGCCTTGCCGTCGACCATCTCGAAGCGCAGCCCGCCCGAAACCGGATTTGCTTCGGCCAGCCGCAAGGGCAGCCGCTGTCCGCTGGCGAAGGTCGTGCCGCTATGCTCACCGATCAACGTGCGCGATGCCTCGTCGAAGCGGAAATATTCCCCGCCGATATCGCGCACCGGCATCAACCCATCACCACCGATCCCCTCCACCGTGGCGAAGAAGCCGAAATTGGTCACGCCGGTGATACGCGTCTCCATCACCTCGCCGACCTTCTCGGCCAGGAACGCGGCGACATAGCGGTCGATCGTATCGCGCTCGGCCTCCATCGCGCGGCGTTCCAGCGCGGAGATGCTTTCGCCGATCCGCTCCATCCCCGCTTCCTCGCCCTCGGTCAGGCCGCCCGGCCCCAGCTTGAACGCGGAGACGAGCGAACGATGCACGATCAGATCGGCGTAGCGGCGAATGGGCGAGGTGAAATGCCCATAGCTTCCCAGCGCCAGCCCGAAATGGCCGAGATTGGCCGGCGCATAATAAGCCTGGGTCTGCGTGCGCAGCACCTGTTCCATGATCTGCGGGCGGAAGTCGCTCTCGCCGACACGGTCGAGAATGTGGTTGAAGGTACGCGGCTGCACCACTTGCCCCAATGCGAATTCGACACCGAAGGTCTTCAGATAGTCCTTCAGCGCGACGAGCTTCTCGCGGCTCGGCGGTTCGTGCACGCGGTACATGACCGGCGCCTTGCGCCCCTCCAGTGCCTTCGCCGCGGCGACGTTGGCGGCGATCATGTAATCCTCGATCAGCTTGTGCGCGTCGAGCCGCTCGCGCGGCGCCACCGACATGATGCGCCCCTTCTCGTCGAGCACGACGCGGCGTTCCGGCAGATCGAGATCCAGCGGCTGCCGCTTCTCGCGCGCCTTGTACAGCGCGCGCCAGCAGTCCCACAGGGGCTGGAGCATATCGATAAACCCCTCCCCTTCAGGGGAGGGGGAAGGGGTGGGGGATGTCTCACCGAGACCAGCATCGCTGGACTGCCCCACCCCAACCCCTCCCCTGAAGGGGAGGGGCTTTTCAGCCGCGTCGATCGCCGCCTGCGCATCCTCATACGCGATGTTCGCCGCCAGCCGCACCACGGCGCGCGTGAAGCGCCAATGCTTCAGCTCGCCATTCGCCCCCACCTTCAAATGGCAGACCAGGGCCGCGCGATCGACGCCTTCCTTCAGCGAACACACGTCCGCCGACAGGATCTCGGGCAGCATCGGCACGACGCGGTCGGGGAAATAGACCGAATTGCCGCGCCTGCGCGCCTCGCGGTCCAGTTCCGATCCCGGCCGCACATAGAAGCTGACATCGGCGATCGCGACGATCGCCTTCCACCCGCCCTCATTGGCGGGATCGTCGTCGGGTGCGGCCCACACGGCATCGTCATGGTCGCGAGCGTCCGCCGGATCGATCGCCACGATCGGCATATCGCGCAGGTCCTCGCGGCCCCCATATTCACCGTCGTCACCCAGCGGTTGCCGGGCCACGCGCTCCGCCTCGGCCAGCGCCTCGGGCGAAAACACCGTCGGAATGCCGAGCTTGTGGATCGCGATCAGCGAGAAGCTGCGCGGCGCAAAGGGATCGCCCAGCACTTCCGTTACGCGCACGCTGATCCGCGGCGGGCGCCCGCCTTTCTCCGCCAGCACCAGATCGCCTGCCTCGGCGTCCCCGGCGTCGGCCACCAGATATTCGCTGCGGTCGCGCTTCTCGACGCCGGTCAGCCACAGCTTGCCGCCTTCCTGGCGCAGCACGCCGAGCACCAGTTCCTCGCCCTTGGCGAGCGCCTTCATCGGATGCGCGATCCAGCCCGCGCCTGCCTCCTCGGTCCGCGCGAGGATACGGTCGCCGATCCCCAGCGCCCCGCGCCTGCCCTTCTCGCGCACGCGCAGCTTGGGGGGCGGCGTCTCGGCCTGCCAATTCTCCGGCACCGCCCACACATTGCCGCCGTCGTCGACATCGGCGATGCGCAGCACCGTGACGCGGGGCACGCCACCCATCTTGTGGAACGCGCGGCCCGGCGCACTGTCGATCAGCCCTTCGTCGGCCATGTCCTTCAGCAACGCCTTCAGCACGATCTTCTGCTGCGCAGTCAGGCCGAACGCCTTGGCGATCTCGCGCTTGCCGGCGGGCGTGGTGGAGGTGGCGATGAAGTCGAGGATCTGCTCGCGCGTGGGCAGGCCGGGGGCTGGTTTGGGCATGACCTAACCTAGGGGATCATGCCGCCCCCGTCACCCTTTGCGCCGCATCCTTTTCCTGCGCGTGCAGCAACACGCCCGCGCGCCAGTAATGGAAGATCGCCCACGGCGTCAGCATGCCCACGCAAACCAGCGAATAGCGCAGCGATTCCGCCCCGAAGCTCGGCCGTAGCGCATCGCTGATCCACCCCACCGCCGCCGGCCCCAACCCGAGCCCGAGCAGGTTGATCACCAGCAAGGTGATCGCCGCCCACAGTGCGCGCAGCTGCACCGGCGCCAGCCCCTGCAACAACGCAAAGGTCGGCCCGAGATACGAATTGGCGAACAGCAGCGACGCGAAATAGCCGAACAGCGCCAGCGCGACATTGTCGGCCAGGAAGAACAGCAGCACGAACGGAAAGGCGATCAGCTTCAGCCACGCCACCATGCTGCTCTGCGCGTGCAAGCCCCGCTTGCGTGCGACGCGATCGGCCAGCTTGCCGCCCATCACGGCGGAGAACGCCGCCAGCGCCGTGCCGACCGGCGCAACGTAGATCGAGATCTGCAGCACGCTCAGCCCCAGCGAGCGTTGCAGATAGCTCGGCCCCCAGCCGCTCAGCGCATAGCCGACCAGCGAGGTGATCGTCACCGCCATCACCAGGTGCCGTGCCGGCGCGCTCGCCCAGATCGTGCTGAACCCGGTGGCGAGGCTCGGCATCGGTTGGCTGTGCGCCAGCCGGTCGACGTCCGACAGCCCCCGCCGCGGCTCGACCACGAACAGCCACACCACCACCGCCAGCGCGACGCCGGGCAGCCCGATCGTCAGCATCGCGATGCGCCAGCCATAGAGATGCGCCACCGTGCCGCCAATGAACGTGCCGACCCCTGCGCCCAGTACGACGCCCAGCGAATAGATCGCCATCGCGCCCGCACGCCGATCGGCCGGATACAGATCGGCGATGATCGAATGGCTGGGCGGGCTCGATCCCGCCTCGCCCACGCCGACGCCGATCCGCGCGGCCAGCAATTGCCCGAAATTCTGCGCCAGCCCGCACAAGGCGGTCATCACGCTCCAGATCGCGAGTGCAATGGCGATGATGTTGCGGCGATTGCCCTTGTCCGCCAGCCGCGCCACCGGAATGCCGAGCACCGCATAGAAGATCGCAAAGGCGAGGCCCGACAGCACGCCCAATTGCCCGTCGCTGAGCTTCAGATCGGCCTTGATCAGCTCGAGCAGGATGGCGAGGATCTGCCGATCCATATAGCTGAAGAAATAGACCGTGGTGAGCAGCGCCAGCGTCATCGTGCGCCGCTTCAGCGCCAGCGTGTCGGCGATCTCGGGATGGCTTGCGGCCAATGTCATCGGGCACCCTCACCGTCAAAAAAGCCCCTCGCCCGGTATGTGGGTCGAGGGGCGTCAGGTCACGTCGTTCCGGTCTGTTGCCGGTAACGTCTTGTTGCTGTCAGAACTTGCCGCGCAGCGTGATGCCGTAGGTGCGTGGTTCGGCCAGGAATTGCGAGAAGATCTGTCGACCACCGGGATATTGCGGATCCTGGAACGCGGCGTTGGCGGCGCCCTCCTGGAACGGCGAGTTGAACGCGACCTGGGCATATTGCTTGTTGAACACGTTCTGGCCCCACAATTCGACCGCCCAGCGCTCCTCCGGCCCGCGGATGCCGATCCGCGCATTGACCAGCGCGAAGCTGTCCTGCTCCTTTTGCGGGAACAGATCGGACCCCGTATTATAGTCGCTCGATACGCGCGTATCGACGTAGAACAGGCCGGACAGGCCGCTGCTGCCGATGTCCGGCGTCCAGGCGGCGGAGCCCGTCACCACCACTTCCGGCGCGTTGGACAGGTTATCGCCCGGCAGCTTGCGCAACGCCTGGTTGAGCGGCGCACCGGCATTGTTGCCGACCAGATTGTTGCGGTACTTGGTATCGGCATAGGTCAGCCCGGCCGAGACGCGGACGTCGCGGGCTGGCACCAGCGAAGCCTCCAACTCGACCCCCTGCGACACCACGCCCCAACCGACATTGTCCCTGTCGCATGCGCCGGTCGCGCCGGCGTTCGCGTTGTAGTTCGGTGCGGCGGGGAACTTGCTCTGGTCGCGGTCGCCACCGCCAAGCCCCTCAGTGCAGCCATTGACGTTCTGCACGATGAACACCGTGCCGTCATAGGTGTTGAGCTGGAAGCTCTTGAACTGCTGGCGGAACCCCGCCACCGACAGGCTGAACGCCCCGGTCGAATATTTCGCGCCGAGCTCGATCGCGTTCACCTTTTCCGGTTCGAACTCGAGATTGTTGACCAGCGCCTGCGCGCCGCCGACCGCGGCAAAGGTCGTCGTCGGGGCGCCGCCCGTGGCCGAGGCCTGGATCGGGAATTTGAGCGCCGAACGATCGAAGTTGAACCCGCCGGCTTTATAGCCGCGCGAGAAGCTGCCGTAGAGCAACAGGTCGTCGATCGGCTTCCATGACAGGATCGCAGTGCCGGTGAATTCGTCCTCATGACGCTTGTCGGCGATGCTGACATTGTTGAGCTCGGACGTGGAATTGCCCTGGCAGCCCAGCCCGATCAGCCCCGCCGCCAGCGCCCGTGCCGTCGCGTTCGGACTGATCAGATCGTCGGTCAGCGTCGCGTTCAACGTGGCGCAGCCGGCATTGTTGTTGCCGAACGTCGCGCCGAAGCGCTTGCGCTCATCGGTGTAGCGCAGGCCCAGCGTCACATCCAGCCGATCGGTCAGGTGGATGATGTTGTGCGTGAACGCGGCAAAGCTGCGGCTGTTCTGGCGATAGCGATCGACGGTCGATCCGACATTGTTGATCCCGTCGAGCGTGACGAAGCCGTTGGCGATATCCGCGCCGAACGATCCCAACGTCGCCGGGCCGACGCCCGGCGCGACGCAGCCGACATTCCCCGGCGAGTACAACCCGGCCAGCCCGCCGCCGGAAATGATGCGGCACGTCGCGAAGCGGCCATATTGGCTGCCGAACTTGAGGTTGCTCTTGCCGCGGAATTTCTCGTTCAGGTAGAAACCGCCGATCAGCCAGTCGAGCTTGTCGCCGAACGCCGATCCCTGCAGCCGCAATTCCTGCGTGAAGGTCCTGAAGGCGCGGCGGTTGTTGCCGTCAGCGTCGTTGTACAGGATATCGACCGAGCTATAGTCGGTGTCGGAGCCTTGCGTGTTGTAATAATTCCGATACGCCGTGATCGAGGTCAGGTTGGCGCCGCCGAAATCCCAGTCGAGCTGGCCCGAAACGCCCCCGTCCCGCGTCGTACCCTCATAGCTACGCCCCCGGCTGACCGAAATCTCACGCGAATAGCCCTGGTTGAACGACGACAGGTTCTGGCCGAGACTGTTCAGCACGTTGATAATATTGTTGCCGTTCGGCAGCCCGGTGGTGAGCGGCGTGGCAGGGTTATTGAGATTGCCGATATATGGGTTCACCGTCGGCCCGACAAAGGTCGCGGCGCAGCATGCTTCCTTGCGCTTGCTGTAATCGCCGATCAGCCGGAAACTGACGTCCGACGTGGGTTCGAACAGGAATTGCCCACGCACGAAATAGCGGTCGCGATCGTTGACGCGCGTATCGTTGGTGCGATCCTTGTAGAAGCCGTCGCGCTTGACATAGACGCCGTCGACACGCGCCGCGATCTTGTCGGTGATCGGGCCGGTCAGACCGCCGGACAGGCGCACGAAATCGTAATTGCCATAGGTCGCCTCGGCATTCGCGCCGAACTCGAACGACGGGCGCCGGCTGACGATGCTGATCAGGCCGGCCGAGGAATTGCGCCCGCCAAGCGTCCCCTGCGGCCCGCGCAACACCTCGATCCGGTCGATCTCGCCCAGTTCGTTGAGCCCGATGCCCGAGCGCGAGCGGTACACGCCATCGATGAACACCACGACCGAGCTTTCCAGCCCGGGATTGTCACCGACCGTACCAATACCGCGAATACGGGGGCTGCCGTTGGCTTCCGAGCCGGTCGAGGAGACGAGCAAGGAGGGCGCCAGCTGGTTGAGCTGGCGAATGTCGTTGGCACCCGAATTCTGCAGCGTTTCGGCAGTGACGGCGGAGATTGCCACCGGCACGTCGGCCAGCGCCTGCGCGCGGCCCTGCGCGGTGACGACGATGTCCTGCGTCATCAACTCGTCGGATTGTGGGGCGGCGGCAGCCTCGGATGGCGATCCGGTCGCCGGATCGGCGACCTGCGCCGCTGCCGGCGTGGCGAGTCCAATGGCCAGGACTGCGAAGGCGCACGCCGACAGGTACTGCTTCTTGAGCATCACTCTCTCCCAGTTGCGGCCGGCGCTTCTAGGCTCCGTACCTCGAATTCGAAACTGCCGGGAGAAGAACGGGTCGTCAAGCGGAACTAACGTTGCATAACGCTACGCAATGGCGGCTGTTGCCGAAAAGTCATAGTCGCAGAACAGCCGCTCCGGCCAGAACCGGAATTCAAAACGGTTCAATAACCGTTGAGCCGCGCGAACCGTTCGCGGTGGTACGCGGCATTGCCCCACATCGTCTCGCACACGCGTGCCCGCTTGAGGTAGAATCCCGCATCATGCTCATCGGTCATGCCGATCCCGCCATGCAGTTGCACCATCTCGCGGCTGATCAGGTGCAGCGTGTCGCTGGCGATCGCCTTGGCCAGGCTCACGGCCTGGTCGGTGTCGCTGCGCCCGGCATCGATCGCCTCCAGCGCGCCTTCCACTGCCGATCGCATCAGCTCGAGCTCGGTGAACATCCGCGCCATACGGTGCTGCAGCGCCTGGAAGGTCGACAATTGCTGGCCGAACTGCACGCGCGTCTTGAGATAATCGTTCGTCGTCGCGAACGCCTGCTCCGCCATGCCGAGCATCTCCGCTGCCAGCGCCGCCGTGGCCAGGTCGATCACCTTGGTGTTCAATTCCGGCCCGCCGAGCTTCTCGGCGTCCGCGCCATCGAAGCGGACCTGCGCATGGCTCCGCGCATCCGCCATCTTGCGGGTGGAGCGCGTCACCCCCGCATCGCCCGCGACGAGATACAGGCCGTCGGTCGCGGCCACCACGAACAAAGCCGCACTATCTCCTTCGGCGACGAACTCCTTGGTGCCGGTCAGCACACCGTCCGATACGCTGGTCGCAATCCGCGCCGGATCGTGCACCGGGCCTTCATCGATCGCCAGCGTCGCCACCAACTCGCCAGCCGCGATCTTCGGCAGCCATGCGCTCTTGGCGGTATCGGAAGATCCCAGCGCGATCCCCGCCGCCGCTGCCGCGGTCGAGGCAAGCGGCGATGCGGTCAGGTTGCGCCCCAATTGCTCCAGCACCATACCCAGCGACAGATAGCCGAATGCAGACCCGCCATATTCCTCCGGCACGACGATCCCGGCCCAGCCCATCTGGCCCATCTCGCTCCACGCCGCGGCGTCATAGCCCTCCGCCGGCGCGGCATTGCGCATCTTGCGAAACGCCCCCACCGGCGCCTCATTGTCCGCCCATTCGCGCGCCATGTCGCGCAACATCGTCTGTTCTTCGTTGAGTACGGCCATCGGCTGGTCCTTTGATCTCTCACTGCAGCTTGGCATGGCGGGGGGACGGTCTGTCGCCGTCTCCCCCGCCACGCCCTCTCCGCCCTCCTCCTGCGAGGGCTAACTCGTCGCGGTCGCGCGCTTACTGGTGATCCAGCATCCCCAGGATGCGCTTGGCGATCACGTTGTTCTGAATCTCGGTCGACCCGCCATAGATCGACACCGCTTTGCCCCACAGCCAGGTGCGCGTCTGGTTCAGCTCGTCTGCGCTGAACCCCTCGCCTTCCCAGCCCAGGCCGTTCATGCCCATGATCTCGATGCTGAGCTCGGCCCGATCCTGCGTGATCCGCGCACCGACATTCTTCATGATGCTGGTCGCGGCCGACGGCCCCTGGTTCGACTTGGCCTCCAGCGCCGCCCGCCGGAGCGTCAGCGCAAAGGCTCGGCTGTCCATCTCGTGGCGCACGATGCGCATGCGCAGGTCCTGGTCCGGCACGCGGCCCTGGTCGTCCTCGCCACGATATTCCTTGGCGAGGGCGCCCATCGGCTTGCCGGCGAACATCCGTGCCGCAGAGCCGCCGCCCGACAGGCTGGAGCGCTCGTGCTGGAGCAGGCGCTTGCCGATCGTCCAGCCCTCGCCCTCACGCCCGACCAGATTGTCCTTGGGCACGCGCACGTTGGTGAAGAACGTCTCGCAGAAGGGCGACGAACCGGAGATCAGCCGGATCGGCTTCACCTCCACGCCCTCGGCATCCATGTCGATCAGCAGGAAGCTGATCCCTTCATGCTTCTTCGTCTTGTCGGTACGGACCAAAGCAAAGCATTTGTCGGCCCATTGCCCACCGCTCGTCCATGTCTTCTGGCCATTGACCAGATAGTGATCGCCGCGATCTTCCGCGAACATCTGCAGGCTGGCGAGATCGGACCCGGCACCCGGCTCCGAATAGCCCTGGCACCAGCGCACCTCGCCGCGCGCGATCGCCGGAATATGCTCCTGCTTCTGCGCCTCGCTGCCGCTTTCCAGCAGCGTCGGGCCGAACATCATCACGCCCATCCCGCCGATCGGATTCCACGCCCCAACCCGCGCCATCTCCTCGTGCAGCACCCGCACCTGCGCCCGGTCGAGCCCGCCACCGCCATATTGCCGCGGCCAAGCCGGCACGCCCCAGCCCTTCTCGCCCATCGCCGTCTTCCAGGCTTCGTCCTCGGGCGACAGCTCGGTCGGCCCATCTACCGCCGACATCGCATTGTCCTTGCCCCGCAGCGACGCCGGGAAGTTCTCCGCCAGCCAGGTGCGCACTTCATCCCGGAACGTGGCGAGCGGATCGGCAGCGGCATCGAGTTCGGCGGAAGCCATGGATCTTCATCCTCGTCTACGAATCTGAATTTCGGGTATGGCGCTGGATGGCACACAATTGGCTGCAAGCAAAGCCACAAGCTTGCACTCCTGCTCCCCGGCGAAGGCCGGGGCCCCGTAGTGGAACGATGGGCAAGGGGCGCTGCGCAGGACCATTCCCATCTTCGCTACTGGGCCCCGGCCTTCGCCGGGGAACAAGCTGTCTCGCCGGTGAGGGTGCGCCAACGATCCACGCAGCCTCAGCCGCCCACCCATGCCGCCCCCTGCGGACAGTCCGAAAACCCTCTGTCCTACACGCAACTCCTATGTCATCCTCGCCAAATGCTTCCCCGCGCGCACCCGCCCGCTCTGTCCGCCCGCCACCGCGGCGCACGCCATGCCGCAATGTCGCGACTACCCCGCGCGAAAACCTGCCGGCGCCTCAACGGTCCCAACATTCGCGCCCGCTCGCCGCACCCCTCACCGGCCAACCCGCTGAAATCACGGCATCGCCCTCTCAACCGATCGGTTGAACGATCCGCCGCCCCCCGCCCCGTTCCCGTCCACCAACGCGGGCTGCGCTGAGCCATGCGCTTCGAGCACCGCGCCGTGCCGATCGTGCTCGCCGCCGTGCTCATCGACACGATCGGCTTCGGGATCGTCATGCCGGTATTGCCGTCGCTGATCACCAGCCTCGGCCATGTCGGGATCGACGATGCAACGCGGATCGCCGGCTACATGCTTCTCGCCTTCGCGCTCGCGCAATTCGTCGCCGGGCCGGTGCTCGGCAACCTTAGCGACCGCTTCGGCCGCCGTCCGGTGCTGATCGCCTCGATGCTCGCCTTTGGCATCGA